>NZ_JBHUSC010000006.1:0-219227 GCF_042673805.1 Streptomyces sp. NPDC057010
GCACAGGGACGGGGGCGGGGTGCGCACTGCGCACCCCGCCCCCTTCCGGCTGGCCGGACGTGTCGTCCTACAGGAACGAGTTGATCTCGATCGTCTCGGTGCGACCCGGGCCGACGCCGATCGCGGAGATCGGGGCGCCCGACATCTCCTCCAGGGCCTTGACGTACGCCTGGGCGTTCGCCGGGAGGTCCTCGAAGGTCTTGGCCTTGGTGATGTCCTCGGACCAGCCGGGGAGGTATTCGTAGATCGGCTTCGCGTGGTGGAAGTCCGACTGCGAGTACGGGAGCTCCTCGACGCGCTTGCCGTCGATCTCGTACGCGACGCAGACCGGGATCTGCTCCCAGCCGGTCAGCACGTCCAGCTTGGTGAGGAAGAAGTCCGTGAGGCCGTTCACGCGGGTGGCGTAGCGCGCGATCGGCGCGTCGAACCAGCCGCAGCGGCGGTCACGGCCGGTGGTCACACCGCGCTCGCCACCGATGCGGCGCAGGTCCTCGCCGTCCTGGTCGAACAGCTCCGTCGGGAACGGGCCGGCGCCGACACGGGTGGTGTAGGCCTTCAGGATGCCGATGACGCGGCTGATCTTCGTCGGGCCGACACCCGTACCGGTGCAGGCGCCGCCCGCGGTCGGGTTCGAGGAGGTGACGAAGGGGTACGTGCCGTGGTCGACGTCGAGCAGGGTGCCCTGGCCGCCCTCGAAGAGCACGACCTTGTCCTCGTCCAGCGCGTTGTTGAGGATCAGGGTGGTGTCGGCGACGTACGGCTTGATCTGCTCCGCGTACTGGAGCATCTCCTCCACGATCGCGGCGGCGTCGATCGCGCGGCGGTTGTAGAGCTTCGCGAGGAGCTGGTTCTTGCCCTCCAGAGCCGCTTCGACCTTCTGGGTGAGGATCGACTCGTCGTAGAGGTCCTGGACGCGGATGCCGATGCGGTTGATCTTGTCCGCGTAGGTCGGGCCGATGCCGCGGCCGGTCGTACCGATCTTGCGCTTGCCGAGGAAGCGCTCGCCGACCTTGTCGAGGGTGACGTTGTACGGCGTGATCAGGTGCGCGTTGCCGCTGATGAGCAGCTTGGAGGTGTCGATCCCACGCTCGTTGAGGCCGCGCAGCTCGGAGAGCAGGACGGCCGGGTCGACGACGACACCGTTGCCGATGACCGGGGTGCATCCGGGGGAGAGGATGCCGGAAGGGAGAAGGTGCAGCGCGTACTTCTGGTCGCCTACGACAACCGTGTGGCCGGCGTTGTTGCCACCCTGGTAGCGCACTACATAGTCAACGGATCCACCGAGCAGGTCGGTGGCCTTTCCCTTGCCCTCGTCACCCCACTGAGCTCCGAGCAGCACAAGAGCGGGCACAGGCGTACACCTCTTCCGGATGGGGCATGTCCAAGGTCAGGGGGCGTACGACGATGTACACCGCAGGCTGAGCCGTCGGACCGGTACCCCGGAATAGACGAAGGCCCTGGCGCAATAGCGCAAGGGCCTCTTGCACAAAGATGCTACCCGAGGAAGGACCGAGGTGTCGGCTCCAGAGCCCACCATGAGCCACGCGGGCGCGCCGGTAGGCGGCCTGCTCGTGCTCGTCGACCCGGTCGCCCGCCGTCTTGACGGCGAGTCCGTGCGCATTGCGAAGGATGTGTTGTCAGCGGGAGCTGCGGCGAAAATCTGCCTCCCGGATTCGCAGGAGGAATTTGCGCGGGCGCTCGCCCGCCGGGGTCATCGGCGGCCGGTGATCGTGGGCGACGACCGGGCGCTGGTGCGGGCCGTGGGGCTGCTGCACCGGGAGCGGGGGCTGGCGGAGGCCGCCCTGGCGCTGGTGCCGGTGGGGCCCGTGGGGTCCCTGGGGCTGGCGCGGTCTCTGGGGGTGCCGTTGTCGGCCGTGGCGGCGGCGCGGGCGGTCCTGGACGGGTCCGTCCGGGTGTGCGACCTGCTGGTGGACGACAGCGACGGGGTGGTCCTGGGCGCGCTGCACATCGGCCCCGTACGGGTGCCTCCGCGGCCGGCCGGGCCGTCGGTGTGGAGCGCGTACCGCTCGCTCGTGCGGACCCTGGTGCGCCCGGCGCCCGCCGCGGCCGCCGGGCACCGGCTGCGGGTGGAGGCGGACGGGGAGGTGCTGGCGGACGTGGACCGGCCGGTCCAGGACGTGGCGGTGACCACCCGGGAGGACGGCGGCCTGGCGGAGGTGATGGTCCGTACGGACGGGGACGCGGTCCGGACCCACGCAAAGACGATCACGGTGTCGGGTGCGGACTTCCGCTACCGGGCCGACGCCGCGACGGCGGGCCCGGTCCGCCGCCGCACGTGGACCCTCCACCCGGGCGCCTGGACCCTGACCCTGCCCCACCAGCCACCCCCGCCCGACGCCTGAGCCCGGGGCGAGGCGGGGCCCGGGGCGGAGCCAGGGGGGGGGCGAGCCGTCAGTCGAGGTTCAGCGTCGCCCGGTGGGCCCGCCAGCGGTCCATCAGCCCCAGCATCTCGCCCTGCATGAACTCGAAGAACGCCGCCGTCTCCGCGACCCGCGCCCCGGCAGGGGTGCCGGCCCCCAGCCCCGCGGCCCCCTCCCGCAACGTCTTCTCCCACCGGGTCAGCACCTGGTCCCGCCGGGTGAAGGTCTCGTACCAGAGCTCGTTGTGCAGCACGTAACGGTCCCGCCGCGACCCCGGATCCCGCTCCCGGCTGATCATGTTGACCTGGCTCAGGTACGTCACGGCCCCCGACACCGCCGCCGGACTGATCTGCAGGGCCTCGCCCAGCTCCGCCGAGGTCATCGCGCCCCCGTCGCTCGCCAGTAGCTGCGCGAAGACCCGCGCGGCCATCCGCTGCATCCCCGCCTCGGTCAGCTGCGCGGCGAACCGCTCCACGAAGCGGGAGACCGCTTCCTCGTTCCGCACCACCGGTACCGCCATCTCGTCCGCCACCTTCCAAACTTTACGTGATTCCCTAGGTTCACAAATTTGTGAAAGTAGCGTACGTTCGGAAGCATGACGAAGGCAATCAGCGTCGCCGGACTCCACAAGTCGTTCGGCCGCACGCACGCACTGGACGGACTCGACCTCTCGGTCGCCACCGGCGAGGTCCACGGCTTCCTCGGCCCCAACGGCGCCGGCAAGTCCACCACCATCCGCGTTCTGCTGGGCCTGCTGCGCGCCGACTCCGGCACCGCCGAACTCCTCGGCGGCGACCCCTGGGCCGACGCCGTGTCCCTGCACCGCCGCATCGCCTACGTCCCCGGCGACGTCACCCTGTGGCGCAACCTCACCGGCGGCGAGGTCATCGACCTCTACGGCCGGCTGCGCGGCGGCCGCGGCAGGCGCGGCGGCCTCGACCGGGCCCGCCGCGCCGAGCTGATCGAGCGGTTCGAACTCGACCCCACCAAGAAGGGGCGTACGTACTCCAAGGGCAACCGGCAGAAGGTCGCCCTCGTCGCCGCCTTCGCCTCCGACGCCGAACTGATCGTCCTCGACGAGCCCACCTCCGGCCTGGACCCGCTGATGGAGGAGGTCTTCCAGTCGTGCGTCGCCGAGGCCCGCGCCGCCGGGCGCACCATCCTGCTCAGCTCGCACATCCTCAGCGAGGTCGAGACCCTCTGCGACCGGGTCAGCATCATCCGCCAGGGCCGCACCGTGGAGACCGGCAGCCTCGCCGACCTGCGCCACCTCACCCGTACGTCCATCAGCGCCGAGCTCGCCGGCCCGCCGAACGGCCTCGCGCACCTGCCGGGCGTCCACGACGTGGAGGTGCAGGGGCTGAAGGTCCGCCTCCAGGCCGACACCGACAAGCTCGACGCCGTCCTGCGCTCCCTCACGGCCTCCGGGGTGCGGTCGCTGACGTCGAACCCGCCCACCCTCGAAGAGCTTTTCCTGCGCCACTACACGGAAGAGGCGTCGCGATGAAGGACCAACTGGCGGGCACCGGTGAGCTGCTCCGGCTCGCCCTGCGCCGCGACCGCGTGATGATGCCGGTCTGGGTCCTGGTCACCGGCCTGCTGGTGGTAAGCATGCCCGGCTCCCTGGGGAGCGTGTACGGGAGCCCCGCCGAACGCGCCGAGGTCGCCGCCTCGATGAACGCGAACGGTTCGATGCGCGCCCTGTACGGGCCGGTCTTCGGCGACTCGCTCGGCGCCCTGACCGCCTGGCGGATCGGCGTCTACGGGGCCGTCCTCGCGGCCGTGATGAGCCTGGTCATCGTCATCCGGCACACGAGGGAAGAGGAGGAGACGGGCCGCCAGGAACTGCTCTCCGCCGCGATGGTGGGGCGGCGGGCCCCGATGACCGCGGCCCTGCTGGCCGCCCTCGTGGCCAACGTGTGCGTCGCGCTGCTCGTCGCGGGCGGGCTCGCGGGGCAGGGCGCGGCGGGTGCGCTCGCCCTCGGGCTGGCCATGGCCGGCGCCGGGATGCTCTTCGCCAGCACGGCGGCCATCGCCGCCCAGCTGACCGAGAGCGCCCGGGCCGCCAAGGGGATCACGGCCGCCGTGCTCGGCGCCGCCTTCGTCCTGAGGGCGGCGGGCGACGCCGGGACCGCCGGCGGGGGGTCGGTCCTGACCTGGCTCTCGCCGCTCGGCTGGGTGGAGAACGTACGGGCCTTCGCCTCGGAGCGCTGGTGGGTGCTCGCGGTGCTCGCCGCGGCCGTCGTGGTGCAGGCGGGCGCCGCGTACGTCCTGGCCGGACGCCGCGACCTGGGCATGAGCTTCCTGCCGACCCGGCCGGGCCCGGCCGAGGGACGCCTGGGCACGGCGGGTGCGCTGGCCTGGCGGCTGCAGCGCGGCAGCGTGTTCGGCTGGAGCGCGGGCTTCCTGGTCGCCGGCGTCGTCTTCGGCGGGATGGCGGAGGGCGCGGCCGAGGTGGTCGGCGGCAACGAGAAGACCCGTCAGATCATCGAGCGGATGGGCGGGCAGAGCGGGCTCACCGACGCCTTCCTCGCCGCGATGGCCGGGCTGCTGGGCCTGGTCGCCGCGCTCTACATCGTCTCCTCGGTGCTGCGGCTGCACGGCGAGGAGGGCTCCACGCGCGCCGAACCGCTGCTCGCGAACGCCGTCGGGCGCCTGCGCTGGGCCGGCGGCCACCTCGCCGTCGCGTTCGGCGGCTCGGCACTGATCCTGCTGCTGGGCGGCCTCGGGCTGGGCCTCGGGCACGGCGAGGACGTGGGCGCGGCGGTGGGCGCCACCCTCGCGCAGCTCCCGGCGGTGTGGGTGATCGGGGCCCTCGCGGCCCTCCTGTACGGGGTGGCCCCCACCTACGCGGTGGCCGCCTGGGCGGTCGCCGGGACCGCGCTGGCCCTGGGCTGGATCGGCCCGGCGCTGAACCTCCCGCAGGGGGTCCTGGACCTCTCGCCCTTCGCCCACCTGCCCAAACTGCCGGGCGCGCAGGAGCCGGCCTGGACTCCGCTGCTGCTCCTGACCGCGCTGGCGGTCGCCTGCACGGGGGCGGGCCTTGCGGCCCTGCGCCGCCGCGACATGACCGCCTAGAACTCCACGAGCAACTCCCGCAGTCCCCGGATGACGTACCCGTCCCGCCACTGCGGCTCCTCGACGAGCCGCATGGGCGGGACTCCGTCTTCCAGCAGGGCCCCGAAGGAGGCCTCCAGCTCCCGCCGCGCCAGCGGCGCCCCCAGGCAGTAGTGGATCCCGGCCCCGAAGGCCAGATGCGGATTGTCGGCCCGTACGAGGTCCAGCGCGTCGGGCTCGTCGAACCGCGCGGGATCCCGGTTCGCGGAGCCGAACAACAGTGCGACCTCGGCTCCGCGGGGGATGGCGGTGTCCCCGACCCGGATGTCGTCGAGCACCCAGCGCTCGAACATCTGGAGGGGTGTGTCGTAGCGCATCAGTTCATCCACAGCTGTGGACAACTTTTCGGGATGCGCGCGGAGCCGGTCGAGCTGCCCGGGATGGCGGAACAGCGCCCACCACCCGTTGACGGTCGTGTTGACGGTGGCCTCGTGCCCGGCGTTGAGCAGGAGCACGCAGGTGGAGATCATCTCCTGCTCGCTGAGCCGGCCCTCCTCATCGTGAGCGGCGATCAGCCCGGAGATCAAATCCTCGCCGGGCCGCGTGCGCCGCTCGGCGATCAGACCGCGCAGGTACGCGCTGAACTCCACGCTCGCCCGCACCGCGCGCCGCGCCGTCTCCTCGTCCGGCCGGAGCTCGAACATCCCGCAGATGTCCGCCGACCAGGGCCGCAGCAGCCCCCGGTCCGCCTCGGGGACCCCGAGCAGTTCCGCGATCACCGCCACCGGAAGGGGCTCGGCAACCGTGGTCAGCAGATCCCCGCCCCCGTCCGCGAGCAGCCGCCCCACCAGCTCCCCGGCCAGCCGCCGCACGGCGGGCACGAGCTGCTCCACCGTCCGCGGTGTGAAGGCCTTGGCCACCAGCCGCCGGACCCGCGCGTGCGCCGGATCCTCCAGGTCCAGCAGGCCGTTCCCGTTGAGCACGTGGAAGGGCTCGTGCTCCGGCGGCGGGGCCTCGCGCCCGAACTCCTCGTGCGTGAACCGGTGCAGATAGGTCCTGCCCAGCCGCCGGTCCCGCAACAGCGCACTCACGTCGGCGTAATGCGCCACCAGCCACTGCCCGGTGGCCTCACACCACACGGCCCGCCCCTGCTCCCGCACCTCCCGGTACGCCGGATACGGATCGGCGACGAACGCGGCATCCCACGGATCAAAGCCCATGCCCGCACCCTAGATCCGGATCACTCCTCCCAGGGGGATCCCTGGATCGCCTCCACGAAATCCCCGGGGACGAAACCGGGGACGAAGTGCCGCAGCACGTCCGCCTTCACGTTGCCGAAGGTGGTCGCCGGCTTCTGCGCGATGCCCTCGGTGAACGCGTCCAGGATCCGCCGCTTGAAGTCCGGCCGCGGGTGCAGCGCGGTGATCTCGGCGCGGGCGGCGGCATCGATGTCGTCGAAGCCGATGCCCAGCACGTCGTACTCCACGCCCGCCGTCAGCAGCGCCACCTCGGGCTCCATGAACTCCGGTATCCCGGGGGTGGTGTGCAGGGCGATCGCCGTCCACACCCGGCGCACCCCGTCCTCCGGTATCCCGTGTCGCTCCAGGAACCGCCGGGCCTCGTACGCCCCGTCGACCTCGAACCGCCGCCCGCTCGCCCGGAACTCCTTCCCGAGCCCCAGATCGTGGAACATCGCCGCGACGTACAGCAGCTCCGGATCGAAGGCGAGCCCCCGCCGCCGCCCCTGAAGGCTGCCGAACCAGTACACCCGCCGCGAGTGGTGGTAGATCAACTCGCTTGCCGTGTCCCGCACCAGCTCGGTCGCCTCGGCGGCGAGCCCGCTGTCCGGCACGGCCACCCCGGCGGCGCTGTCCCCCCGCACTCCCACGCTGCTGTGACTCACACCGTTCCCCTTCACGCGTGCTCCTCTCGACGTGCCTCCAGCCTCCCCGCACCCGCATCCCGCCCGCCATGTCCCTGCGGACAGCCACCCCACACATCAGGACACCGGTCCCGCCCCGCCCCCTCCCCGCTACCGTGCGGGCATGGGCACCCACACGATCACCGTCCTCGCCTTCGACGGCGTACGCCTGCTGGACGTGGCCGCCCCGCTGGAGGTCTTCACCACCGCCGGAGCGCCCTACGCCGTACAGGTCTGCACCCCCGACGGCGCTCCCGTCCGCACCTCCACCGGCCTGCGGGTCGACGCCGACCTCCCGGCCGAGACGGTCTCCCGCACCGGCACGCTGGTGGTCCCCGGCCCCGCCGACCTGGCCACCCTGCGCACCCGGCCCGGCCTGGTCGACCTCGTCGCCCGGCTGGCCGCCCGCGCCGACCGGACCGCCGCCGTCTGCACCGGCGCCTTCGCCCTCGCCGCCGCCGGCCTGCTGGAAGGCCGCCGCGCCACCACCCACTGGGAGCACGCCGCCGACCTCGCCCGCTCCTACCCGGGCACCACGGTCACCCCCGACGCCATCTACGTCCAGGACGGCCCCGTCCTCACCTCTGCCGGGGTCACCGCCGGCATCGACGTCTGCCTGGCCCTCGTCGAACAGGACCTCGGCCCCGACAGCGCCCGCCGGGTCGCCCGCGACCTCGTGGTGTTCCTGCAACGCCCCGGCGGCCAGTCGCAGTTCTCCGCGGCCTCCCGCACCTCACCCACCCGTGACCCGGTGCTGCGCCCCCTCCTCGACGCCATGGCCGCCGACCCCGCGGCCGATCACAGCCTCACCTCCCTGGCCCGCCGCGCGGGCCTCAGCCCCCGCCACCTCTCCCGACTCTTCAAGGCCCACACCGGCACCACCCCGGCCGTCCACCTGGAAACCCTGCGCCTGGAGACCGCCCGCATCCTCCTGGAGCAAGGCGAACCGGTCACCGTCGCCGCCCGCCGCAGCGGCCTCGGCACCGACGAATCCCTCCGCCGCGCCTTCGCCCGCCACCTCGGCACCACCCCCTCCGCCTACGCCTCCCGCTTCCGCACCACCCGCACGCCCTGACCTTCCCCCGCCCGGAGCACCCCGCCCTATCCCGGGGTCACCAGCCGGGTCTCGTAGGCGAAGACCGCCGCCTGGGTGCGGTCCCGCAGGCCCAGCTTCACCAGGATCCGGCTGACATGCGTCTTGATCGTGGACTCCGCGACGATCAGCCGGCCCGCTATCTCCCCGTTCGACAAGCCCTGCGCGATCAGCACCAGCACCTCCTTCTCCCGTTCCGTCAACTCGCCCACCCCCGCCGGATCCGCGAGCCGCGGCGTCTCGGAGAGCTTCGAGAATTCCGCGATCAGCCGCTTGGTCACCGAAGGCGCCAGCAGCGCCTCCCCGGCCGCCACCACCCTTACCCCGTCCGCCAGCTGACGGGCCGACGCATCCTTGAGCAGGAACCCCGACGCCCCCGCCCGCAGCGCCTGGTACACGTACTCGTCGAGGTCGAAGGTCGTCAGGACCAGCACCTTCGCGTCCGTGTCGGCGGCGACGATCTCCCGCGTCGCCTCCAGCCCGTTCATGTGCGGCATCCGGATGTCCATCAGGACCACGTCCGGCCGCAGCGCCGCCACCTGCGCGATGGCCTCCCGCCCGTCGACCGCCTCGCCCACCACCTCGATGCCTTCCATGGCGTTCAGCAGGACGGAGAACCCCTCGCGCACCATCATCTGGTCGTCGACGATCAACACCCGGATCGTCACGCCGCCCCCTCCTCCGGCACCGGCCGCGGCTCCGGACGACCGGCCACCGGTATGAACACCGCCACCTCGTACCCGCCCGTCGCGGTCCCGCCGGCCGTCATCTCCCCTTCGAGCATGGCCACCCGCTCCCGCATCCCGGTGATCCCGTGCCCGGCCCCCGGCGAGGGCCGCGCATCCCCGGTCCCGGCCTCGTTGACCACGCGTATCCCCAGGCCGCCCAGCACATACGACACCTCGACCGCCGCCGCCGCGCCCGGCGCGTGCCGCAGCGTGTTGCTCAAGGCCTCCTGGATGATCCGGTACGCCGACAGCTCCACGCCCTGCGGCAGCTCCCGCACCGCACCCGTCACCGTCTTCTCCACGCTCAGCCCGGCCTCCCGCACATTGGCCAGCAGCCCGTCCAGCGAGGCCAGCGTCGGCTGCGGGGCGTCCGGGGCCTCGTAGTCCGCGGAGCGCACCACACCCAGCACCCGCCGCAGCTCGGTCAGCGCCGCCACCGCGTTCTCCCGGATGGTGACGAACGCCGCCTCCAGCTCCGGCGGCGGGTTCTTCACCCGGTAGGGCGCGGCCTCCGCCTGGATCGCCACCACCGACATGTGGTGGGCCACCACGTCGTGCAGCTCCCGGGCGATCGTCGTCCGCTCCTCCAGCAGCGTCCGCCTGTCCCGTTCGACGGCCGTGACCTCCTGCTGGGCGCTCACCTCGGCCCTGGCGTGCCGGCGTATCTGGATACTGCTCGCGATCACCAGGGCGAAGGCCGAGGCCACCGCCATCTGCGGCACGTCCGTCCCGTACCCGGCCCCGAACACCATCGAGGAGACGAGGCCGAACGCGATGGTCAGCGTCCACATCCAGGCCGCGACCCGAGGCCCGGTCCGCAGCGTGACCAGGACCATGACCGCGACGTACGAGACGGAGCTGCCCGGACCCCACAGCCCGTCCTCGCCGCCTCCGAACGCGGAGAGCACCACCGTCATCGCGACGGCCGCCCACCACGCGGCGACCGGCCGCACCAGCGTCATGAGGACCGGCGCCGCGGCTATCAGCCCCATGAGGAACTCGCCGGCTTGCCCGAAGTAGCCGGACTGCGAAGAGGACGTGAGCAGCAGGACGAAGAGGGCCACCGCCACCACTCCCGCGTACTGCGTCCACGGGAAGTACTGGCGTATCCCCCTGGGAAGCCGTCGCACGAGCCGCCCGGGCGTCTCCAGCAGCGGCAGCGGCCGGTAGGCGAAGGCATGGGTGACGAGGTCCTGGCGGAGGGTCTCAAGCACCCCCGATGCCATACGGAACTCAGGTGTCCGGGCTGTCCCCCCGGTGGTCGTCTCGCTCATACAGGAACCGTAGGTCCGCACCCCTCTGGTCCGCGTCGCCGCCGAAGGGTATTTCCCGGGGTCCCTCTCAAGTACTACCCGGGTCAGGTCAGTAGCCCGTCGGGCGGACCAGTCCCGTCTCGTACGCGAACACCGCCGCCTGCGTGCGGTCCCGCAGACCCAGCTTCACCAGGATCCGCCCCACGTGCGTCTTCACGGTCTGCTCCGCCACCGTCAGGTGCTGCGCGATCTCCGCGTTCGACAGGCCCTGGGCGACGAGCGTGAGCACCTCGGTCTCCCGCTCCGTCAGTTCGTCGATCCGCGCCCGCGACGGCGCGCGCGGCGCCCCCAGCCGGGAGAACTCGGTGATCAGCCGCTTCGTGATGTTCGGCGACAGCAGCGCCTCCCCGGCGGCCACCACGCGCACCGCCTCCGCGAGCTGGTCGGCCGACGCGTCCTTCAGCAGGAACCCGGAGGCACCGGCCCGCAGCGCCTCGTACACGTACTCGTCGAGGTCGAAAGTGGTCAGCACCAGCACCTTCACCGTGGAGCCGGCGGCGCCCGTGATGACGGACGTGGCCTCGATGCCGCCCATCCCGGGCATGCGGATGTCCATCAGGACCACATCCGGCCCCAGTTCGCCGACCTTGGCCACGGCGTCCGCCCCGTCCACGGCCTGACCGACGACCTCGATGTCGGGCTGGGCGTTGAGGAGCACGGTGAAGCCCTGCCGGACCATCATCTGGTCGTCGGCGATCATCACCTTGATCGGGGTGGTCATGAGTCCCTCTTCGTCTCGGATGCGGAGCCGCCCGGCCGGTCCTGCGGATCCATGGGCAGGATCGCGGACACCTCGTACCCGCCGTCGGGGCGCGGGCCGGCGGCGAGCTCGCCCCCCAGCATGCCCGCCCGCTCCCGCATCCCCAGCAGCCCGTGCCCCGCACCGGGCGAGGGCGGCGCCGGCCTGGTCGGGGCCGTGTTGGCGATGCACAGGTGCAGATCGCGGGGCCCGTAGGCGATGCCGACCTCGACCCGCGAACCGGACGCATGGCGCAGGCAGTTGCTCAGCGCCTCCTGCACGATCCGATAGGCGGTGAGCTCGACACCCGGGGTCAGCGGCCGCCGGATGCCGGCGATCTCGGTGGTGACATCCAGTCCGGCCCCCCGCACGTTGTCCACGAGGCCCTCCAACTCGGCGAGGGTCGGCTGCGGATGCTGCATTGCCACCGGATCGTCCGGCTGCTCGGAACGCAGCACCCCCAGCACCCGGCGAAGCTCCGTCAGGGCCTCCAGCGCGTTCTCCCGGATGCCCGCCAGGTTCTCCTTGAGCTCCTCGGACGGATTCTCCACGAGGTGCGGCGCGACCTGGGCCTGGATGGAGATGACCGACATGTGGTGGGCGACGACGTCGTGCAGCTCCCGCGCGATCCGGCTGCGCTCCTCGAGCAGGGTGCGCCGGGCGCGCTCCTCCTCGGTGAGCGTCTCCTGTTCGACCAGCTCGCCGCGGGCCAGCCGCAGTGCGCGCAGCGCGTAGCCGAGCAGTCCGGCGAAGCCGAACAGGAGGGCGCCGCTGAAGAAGGTGCTTCCGCTGTGCTCCGGCTTGAACAGCGCTTCGGCCAGGCCGGTGCAGGCGAGGGGGACGGTGACGACCGCGACCGTCACCCGGGGCGGAACCCGAAGGGCGACCAACAGGATCACCACGGCGAAGGCGAAGATCCCGCCGATGGTCCCCGGCCACATCTGGCCATGACCGACGTGGTCGTACATCGCCCACGCGCCGAGGCCCGCCGTGATCAGGGCGAGCCACCACGCGGCGATCGGGCGGAGCATCGCGAGCGTGATGGACGCACCCGTCAGCACCGCCAGCACCGGCGGTGCCTGGCCGGTCAAGTGGTAGTGGTCGCTCAGCTGTTCCACCGTGAGGAAGCCGAAGAAGAGCGCGGCGTAGGCCACGAGGACGTGCGGCAGCCGGGCCAGCCAGCGCGGCCGGGACATCCGGGGAAGGGGATCGCGACGCAGGATGAGCAGCTCCTGTGCGGTGGCCCGCAGCATCTCGCTCCGCTTCGCGGGGACCTGCTCCGGGAGCCTGCTCTGCTCGTTCACGTCCTCAAGACTAGGCATGGGTGATCTCCTGGGCGGGCACGGCCCTGGGCCGGGCGGTCGGGCCGGAGCCGGTGATCGTGCGGGACCCGCGGACGGGGGAGGGCGGGGGAGTCCTCGACTCGGTGCGCCGGCCCTGTTCGTATGTACGGAACGCGGCCCAGCACAGCGTCAGCGCGGCGGCGAACACCGGCAGCCACAGGAGCCGGGCGGCTATCCAGTCCCCCGAGTCGGGCACGGTGTGCAGCCCGGGCAGGTCGGTCGAGATCAGCAGGCCGAGGGCGGTGACGGCCATCATGGCGGTCTGGTGCCAGAGGAAGACCGTCATGGCGGAGAGGTTCACCAGGGCCACCTTCGCCCAGGCCGCGGGCCGCCGCATGGCCCGGGCCAGCGGTTCGCGCACCAGCAACGCCAGCCCGCACTGGGCCAGTCCGAACGCGACGGCGGCGAGCGTCGGCGGGTTCAGGTTCGATATCGCAGCCCCCGGGACACCCACCATGGAGGCCGGGTACCCGCCCCGGAGGATCAGCGCGGCGGTCGCGGCGCCGCCCGCGGCGAGCAGGAGGACGGCCGGTCCGCGCCGGGCGAACGCACCCCGGGACCAGGCGGCGCCCAGGGTGTAGGGGACGAGCCAGCCGGCGGCCACGTTGATCCAGCCGGCCCACTCGGGCCCGTCGAGCCCGAAGCGCCACAGGTCGACCCCCGCCACCACGGCCAGCGGCCAGAGGGGGCTCAGCCGGGCCACCAGCGGGGTCGCGGCGGTCAGCGCGGCGAAGACGAGGAGGAACCACAAGGGGGAGAGGACCAGCTTGACCATCGTCTGGACGGTGTTCGGCTCCACCCCGCCGATCAGCATGGCGCCCGCCACGACCGCCCACAGCGTGAGGACGGCGGCGACCGGACGGAACAGCCGCCCCAGCCGCTGCCCGACCCAGGTGCGGTACGACTCCCCGCGGGACCGCGCCGTGGCGTAACCACGGGCGGCGACGTGCCCGCCGACGAGGAAGAACACGGCCAGGGTCTGGAACACCCAGGACACCGGCGCCAGCCAGGACATGTGGGCCAGCGGGCTGGTGTTGCTCAGGCCGCCGTCGGCGGTGGTGAGGGCGGTGACCAGCCAGTGGCCGAGCACCACGCCGAGGATGGCGAAGGCCCGCAGCGCGTCCACGGCGCGGTCCCGGTCGGGCGGGGTGGCACGGTCCACGGCCTCGGCCAGGCCGGTCCAGCGGGCGCGGAGCTTACGCACGGGAGGCCTCCGGGGCGGGCGTGGTGCCGAGGACGATGGCGGCCAGGCTGTCGAGAGACTCGGTGCCCGGCTTGAGGTAGTCGCTGTGCCCGGCGGCGCCGGCCGCGAAGGCCCGCGCCCCGAAGGCCGGGTCCACGGGGTCGGTACCGAAACCGACTCCGCCGAGCCGGACGTGCGGGACGTTCCCGATCCAGTCGCCGCTGCCCCGGCCCGCCCAGACCCGGGCCGCCGTCGGCAGCTCCCGCGCGGACCCGGCCCCCGTGCCCGGACTGCCGAACAGGACCATGTCGGTGACGACGGGGCCGGTCGCGGTCCGCGCGCAGACCACGGAACCGTAGGAGTGGCACAGGAGCGAGAGACGGCTGCCGGGCCACGCCATGCCGTGCAACCAGTCGAGGAACGGCCCCAGTTCGGCGGCAGCCTCCTCGGCCCGATCGGCGGTCAGGACGGTCGTGCTGACCGTGCCGGGGGTGTCGTACCCGAGCCAGGCGACCACGGCGGAGCGCGGATGCCCGGCCTGGAGGCGCTGCTGGAGCGAGACGGCCCCGGCACGGAACCTCTGGTAGGTGTCGAGCGTCGTGTCCGACCCGGGGACCAGCACGGTGACCCGGTCGGCGGTCTCCAGGTCGCCGAACACCTCGACGGCCCGGCCCCGTCCGCGGCCGTCGAAGGCGAGGAACCGTGCCGCACCCTCCGCCTCCATGGCGCGGAGCTTGGCGGCCCGGCCGGTGCGGCCGGCGGCCTCGGCCATCCGGGCCGCCTCGGCGAGGTTGGCGCGGTTGGCGGCGTACCGGTCGTGCGGCGCGGCGTCGTCGGCGAAGGCGGCGGGCGCCGGGGCGGGGACGTTGGGGGAGGCGGCCGCGGACATCGGGAACGCGACGGCCGCGGCGACGAGGGAGGCCAGCAGCGTGCGGCGCAGCCGCCCGGTCCGCCGACCGCCCCCCGCCGCCCCGCCCGCCCCCGCGCCCGTACCCAGCCCCGATGCCCCACCGGCCCCAGCCGCCCCGCCCGCGCCCGCCGTGGCGGCCCCGCCCCTCGTCCCCGTTGCCATCGGCTCTTCCTTCGGTGTCCGGAAGAGCGGTCAGCGCCCTTCTCTGCAACCGAAGTTATGAATCGGCCCCCCTCGCCCGCGTCACGCTCCGGAGCCGTCTTCCCACGTAGCTCTCAGGTATGACGAGGGATACCTGAGAGTCAGACAAGAGCCCGAAGTCCCGGGCAGGGAAAGCCGCCTAGCATCACCGCATGATCGAGAACGACTGGCGGCACGACCGCATCGGCAGCGCCCACCGG
The DNA here is from genome assembly GCF_042673805.1 of Streptomyces sp. NPDC057010. Classification (NCBI taxonomy): domain Bacteria; kingdom Bacillati; phylum Actinomycetota; class Actinomycetes; order Kitasatosporales; family Streptomycetaceae; genus Streptomyces; species Streptomyces sp. NPDC057010. The sequence goes on from NZ_JBHUSC010000006.1 coordinate 15,070, forward strand.
GGCCAGAACCCCACCGTCCTGCGCCGCCTCGACGCCGGCTTCGCCGTCATCGGAGACCGGCAGTTCCTCCCCGGCTACTCCGTCCTGCTGACCGAAGACCCCACCGTCACCCGGCTCTCCGACCTCCCCCGAGCACGCAGGATCGCGTACCTCACCGACCTGGAGCGCCTCGCCGAAGCCGTCGAGCGCGCCTGCCGCCGGCTCGACCCGGCCTTCCGCCGCGTCAACATCGAGATCCTGGGCAACACCGACCCGTACCTCCACGCCCACATCTGGCCCCGCTACGACTGGGAGCCCGCCGACCGCGTCCGACTGCCCGTCTGGCTCTACGCGGAGGAGTACTGGCGGGCCGAGCAGCACGCGCTGACCGGCCGCCACGACGCCCTGCGCACCGCCATCGGAGAGGAACTCGACGCCCTCATTGAGCCCTAAGCCCTAGCCGCGCGGGCCGTTCGACGCAGACCGCGCGCCGGTCGGGTCCTCGGGGGACTGGACGGCGTCCAAGGCCCGGGCCAGGCGGTCGAGGGTACGGACCGTCTCCGCGAAGGCGGCGTCGCCCAGTTCGGCCGCGAGGCGGGTCGCCAGGGAGGCGTGGCCGGGACCGATGCGGGCCACCGCCGCGCGCCCGGCTTCCGTCGGGCGGAGGAGTTTGGCCCGGCGGTGGGCCGGGTTCGGGACGTACTCCGCCAGGCCCTTCGCGGCCAGCAGGTCCGCGATGCGCTGCACGCTCTGCCGGGTGATGCCCATCGCCCGGGCGATGCCCGCGACCGGCAGCGGTTCCTTGAGTACCGCGCCCAGCACCTGCCACCAGGCGGCCGTCAGCCCGGCCGGCCGGGCCAGCTCCTCCGAGACCGAGAGGAACTGGCCGTTCAGGCGGAAGACGCCGAGTGCGGTGCGGCTCAGCAGGTCCTGGCGGTCCCGGAGGGTCGGTTCCTGCGGCTCCGGCTCACGCATCGCCCGCCTCCGACGCCTCCATCAGCACCGGGTACGCGCTCTCGTCCGAGTCGTGGAACAGGCGGTACCACGCGTCCAGGACGTGCGGCTTGTAGACGTCCAGGCGGGCGAACACCTCGCGCGCGAAGGCCACCGGTTCCGTCGGCCCGGCCGTGATCAGGTCGCCGTCCGTCACCGCGTCGGCCTCGACGTAGTGCTCGGCTCCCGCGTATCCCGGCTGCGGAGCCAGGTAGAAGGAGGCGGCGCTGGTGTGCGTACGGGAATCCAGGACGCCGGTGCGGGCCAGGCCGGCCGTGGCTCCGCAGATCGCCGCGACCGGGACGCCCGCCGCCAGGAACTCCGCCGCCTTGGCCGCGAAGGGCGCCAGGTCGTCGCCCGTGTCCCAGAGCGAGGCGCCGGTCAGGATCAGGAGCGAGGAGTCCTCGGGCCGCAGGTCCGCGAGGGACAGGTCGGGCTGGATACGGACGCCGCCCATGGTGGTGACCGGCTGCCCGGCGGCGAAGCCGACCGTACGGATCGTGTGGCCGCGCTGGGCGAGGTGAGCGGTGGTGTGGCCGGTCTCCCAGTCCGCGTACGTGTCGTAGACGGCGAGGTGGACGGGCTTGCGCGGGGTCTCGGTCATCGTGATCGCCTCCGGCTTCGGCTTTGGCTTCGTCTTTGGCTTCGTCGTGGGAACACTCTCTATGACAGGATGCTGTCACTATGGAAGTGTGCTGTCAATGATGGCGACGCGCGCGGTCGATGCGCATAAAGGCGCATACAGACTGCCGAGAGCGGCCCCCTCACCGCATACAGTCCGCCGATATCCCTTCCCACCTGCGCACTTCTAGCGTGACGACATGACCCCTCATGTCACCGGCGCGACCGTCAAGGCCGCCGACCGCGCTCACGTCTTCCACTCGTGGTCCGCCCAGGCCCTGATCGACCCGCTGGCCGTAGCCGGCGCCGAGGGCTCGTACTTCTGGGACTACGACGGGAACCGCTTCCTCGACTTCGCCTCCCAGCTGGTCAACACCAACATCGGCCACCAGCACCCCAAGGTCGTCGCCGCCGTCCAGGAGCAGGCCGCCCGGCTCTGCACCCTCGCGCCCGGCTTCGCCGTCGACGTCCGCTCCGAGGCGGCCCGGCTGATCGCCCGGCGGACCCCCGGCGACCTCGACAAGATCTTCTTCACCAACGGCGGCGCCGAGGCCGTCGAGAACGCCGTCCGCATGGCCCGGCTGCACACCGGCCGGCAGAAGGTGCTCTCCACCTACCGCTCGTACCACGGTGCCACCGCCGCCGCGATCAACCTCACCGGCGACCCGCGCCGCTGGCCCTCCGACACGGCCGCCGCCGGCGTCGTGCACTTCTGGGGGCCGTTCCTCTACCGCTCCCCCTTCCACGCCACCACCGAGGCCGAGGAGTGCGAGCGCGCCCTCGCGCACCTCGCCGACACCATCGCCTTCGAGGGGCCGCAGACCATCGCTGCGATCATCCTGGAGAGCGTGCCCGGCACCGCCGGGATCATGACCCCGCCGCCCGGCTACCTCGCCGGCGTGCGCGAGCTCTGCGACGCCCACGGCATCGTCTTCATCCTCGACGAGGTCATGTCCGGATTCGGCCGCACCGGCACGTGGTTCGCCGCCGACAACTGGGGCGTCACCCCCGACCTGATCACCTTCGCCAAGGGCGTGAACAGCGGTTACGTCCCCCTCGGCGGCGTCGCCATCTCCGCCGCCATCGCCGAGACCTTCGCCACCCGCCCCTACCCGGGCGGACTGACGTACTCCGGCCACCCCCTGGCCTGCGCCGCCGCCGTCGCGACGATCAACGCGATGGAGGAGGAGGGCATCGTCGAGCACGCCGCCCACCTCGGCGAGAACGTGATCGGCCCGGCGCTCGCCGAGATCGCCGAGCGGCACCCGTCGGTCGGGGAGGTCCGCGGTCTGGGCACCTTCTGGGCCCTGGAACTCGTACGGGACAAGGAGACGCGCGAGCCGCTCGTCCCGTACAACGCGGCCGGCGCCGCCAACGCGCCGATGGCCGAGTTCGCCGCGGCCTGCAAGGCCTCCGGCCTGTGGCCCTTCGTCAACATGAACCGGACGCACGTCGTCCCGCCGTGCACGATCACGGAGGCGGAGGCGAAGGAGGGCCTGGCCCTGCTGGACGAGGCGCTGTCGGTCGCCGACCGGCACACCACGGCCGGATAGGGGGCGTGCGCGGGCCGGCCCGGGGGCGGGGAACCGGCAGGTGGCCGGTGCGTGGACGGTGCGTGGCCGGTTTTCCGTCCGCATAACGGTCGGTAGATCCGTATAACGATCCTCAACCGTTCGGTTTCGGCCTCGCTGTCTGGCCTAAGGTGTCCGGAGTTCTACAGAGGAGACGGACCCTTATGCCAGGCAGCGGCGCTGTCACCCGCAACACACTTCGCCAGCAGATCGCGGACGCGCTGCGTGACGAGGTGCTCGCGGGACGCCTGCCGCCCGGAACCGAGTTCACCGTCAAGCAGATCGCCGAGAAGTACGAGGTCTCCGCGACCCCGGTCCGCGAGGCGCTCGTGGACCTCTCGGCCCAGGGGCTGCTGGAACTGGTCCAGCACCGCGGGTTCCGCGTCCGGGTCTTCTCCGTGGACGACTTCCGCGGAATGATCGAGGCCCGCTCGCTCGTCGTCGACGGGATCTTCCGCCGGCTCGCCGAGCGCGGCACCGCCCCCGGCTCCGGCGAGATGCTGGTTTCGGTGCGCCGCCGGGCGGAGGAGGCGCGGCGGGCCGCGGAGAGCGGTTCGCTCGAAGTGCTGATCGGCTACGACCTCCGCTTCTGGCGGGAGCTGAGCGAGCTCGTCGGCAACACCTACATCTCGGAGTTCCTGCACCGCATCCGCGTGCAGTGCTGGGTCTTCGCCGTCCCCCACCTCCAGCGGGAGCCGCAGCTGCGGGCGACGCTGTGGTGCGGGCACAGTGCGCTGGTGGACGCGGTGACGCTGGCGGACGCGGACGAGGTGCGGCGCATCGTGCACGAGTACAACCAGCACGGTCTGGACTGGGCCGCCGGCCTGTAGGGGCGGGGCGGCGGAGCGGGGCCACGGCGTCACCCGCCGTATACCGGGTTCTGCGCACCCCTTCGCGGAGGGTGTCCGGCGCACTACGCTGGCCGGATCGGCGGCAACGACTGATCGGAGCCCGCGTGGCCTGTGACCTGTGGCTGGTCCCCCTTGTCGACGTGCTGTGCCACAGCCCCGACAACCCCTTCGCGGAAGAGATCGCCTCGTACGACAAGGCGCTGGGCGAGGCGGGTCTGCCGTCGGTGCCCGTGTTCGCTTACATGCCGGGCCTGAGCGGGGACGTGGCCCCGGTGGCCGGTTTCGACTACGACGCCCTGCACTTCCTGCGGCGGGCGTACCTGCTCCAGATCTGCGGCCTGCCGGTGACGCCGGTGGACGAGCTGGGCGGGGACTACGAGCAGCTCCTGGAGATGTTCGAGCCGACGGCCCAGCAGTCGCACCTGGTGTGGCACTACGACCACGCGGGGGCGTACGTGCCGGTGGACTTCGCGGCTCCGCTGGCGAACGAGGAGCTGTTGGCCGGGGGCGGGCCGCTGGGGTCCGCGCACGGGCTGCTGCGGGAGCTGGCCTTCGTGGCGCCGGCGATCGGGATAGACCCGGGGAACCCGCCGGCCGCGCCCGCGCCGCCGGGGCGGCCGACGTCGTTGGAGGAACCGGCGGGGCCGATTCCCTATGACGACAGTCCGTTCGCGCGGGAGCGGCATGTGTGGCTGGGGTTGCATGCGGCTGCTACGCGGAGCCTGGGGCAAGGCTCGATGATCATCTTCAGCTGAGCGGTGCTTACCGGGCGCCGGGCCGGGGTCGTTCGTCGGCTGCGGCCCGGCCTCCTGGGGCTCCGCCCCCGACCCCGCCCCTCATGCGCCGGCGGGGCTGGATTTCAGCGGGGCTGTTCCGGCGGGCGTTGGCGGGGCATGTTCGGGCGGGTGCCCGGGGGGAGGGGGAAGCGGGCCGGGGGGATGTACGCGTCCGAGCGCGCACCGCCGGCGCCCAGGGACTGCATGACCAGGGGCGCGGGGCCGGAGCTGAACTCCACCATCCACTCCGCGGTCTCCGAGCGGACGAGCTCGGTCACGTCCTCCGAGAAGCGGCGCAGCACCGTGAGGCACCGTTCCGCCGCCTCGCTGGCCGTGCCCTCCGTCGGGCCGAGCACCTCCCGTACGTTCTCCGAGGCCCAGTCGAACTGCAGGGTCTGAAGACGGCGCTGCACCGCCTGGGCGGTGGCCACGTCCCGCATCCAGCCCGAGGTCAGGCCGAAGAACCGGTCGCAGGCCAGGCAGGCCGCGCCCAGGAGGAGCGACAGGTACCCGTACGCCGACGCGCCCGGCGCCGAGCCCGTCAGCTCCAGCAGCGGCATGGCGGCGCCCGTGACGGCGCCCACGGCCGCCCCGGCGCGCAGCACGCGCGCCCCCCGGCGCTTCCACGCCCGGTCGGACAGATACCACTCGGCGGTGCGCAGTGCGTCGGCCTCGACCCGCCGGTAGAGCTCGTCGAGCCGCTCGGCGGGCTCGCCCCAGTCCCCCAGGGGGAAGGGCCGGCCGGTCAGATCGCCCGCCATCGGCCCGCCGCCCTCCTCCCGGGGATCCCGGGGTGGCCCCTCGGGCTGCATCTCCGGCTGGCTCACCCGGCACTCCCTCTGCCTGCGCTGACGACTGGTGGTGCGCGTGTGCGCAATGGTGCGCATGCTCTTCCTACCTTCGAATGACGCTCGATGGACAACGAATCCCGGGATTTCCGCCCGCAAGGAGGTCTCCATCAGGTACGCGTACGCCCTCTCCCTCACCCGAAAGAGTTGGTCCTCACGGCGTAGGGCGCGGCGCCCGGGGAGCACGTAGGCTCGGATTGACCGAGCCGCCCCAGGCTCGGACCGATGCTACGGAGTGAGTGACCCGTGATTCCCGGTGGTGGCCAGCCCAACATGCAGCAGCTGCTCCAGCAGGCCCAGAAGATGCAGCAGGACCTCGCCGCGGCCCAGGAGGAGCTCGCGCAGGCCGAGGTCGAGGGCCAGGCCGGCGGCGGTCTCGTCAAGGCGACCGTCACCGGTTCCGGTGAACTGCGCGCCCTGGTGATCGACCCGAAGGCGGTGGACCCGGAGGACACGGAGACCCTTGCCGACCTGGTGGTGGCGGCGGTCCAGGCGGCCAACGAGAATGCCCAGGCGCTCCAGCAGCAGAAGCTGGGCCCGCTGGCCCAGGGGCTCGGCGGCGGCAGCGGCATCCCCGGCCTCCCGTTCTAGTCCCCGCACCACCCACCGACACCGAAAGAAGGCAGTCCGTTGTACGAAGGCGTGGTCCAGGACCTGATCGACGAACTGGGCAGGCTGCCCGGCGTCGGGCCCAAGAGCGCGCAGCGGATCGCCTTCCACATCCTGCAGGCCGAGCCCACCGACGTCCGCCGCCTCGCGCACGCGCTGCTGGAGGTCAAGGAGAAGGTCCGGTTCTGCGCGGTGTGCGGGAACGTGGCGCAGGAGGAGCGGTGCGGGATCTGCCGTGACCCCCGCCGCGACGCCACGGTCATCTGTGTCGTGGAGGAGCCGAAGGACGTCGTCGCGATCGAGCGGACCCGCGAGTTCCGGGGCAAGTACCACGTCCTCGGCGGGGCGATCAGCCCGATCGAGGGGGTCGGCCCCGACGACCTGCGCATCCGCGAGCTGCTGGCGCGTCTGGCGGACGGCACGGTCACCGAGCTCATCCTGGCGACCGACCCGAACCTGGAGGGCGAGGCGACCGCCACCTACCTCGCCCGCATGATCAAGCCCATGGGCCTCAAGGTCACCCGCCTGGCCAGCGGGCTCCCCGTCGGGGGAGATCTGGAGTACGCGGACGAGGTCACGCTCGGGCGGGCCTTTGAAGGAAGGCGACTTCTCGATGTCTGACGCAACGCTGCACGCCCTCGGCCAGGATCCGGACGACTTCGCCGCCTCGATCGCGGACCAGATCGAGTCGTTCATCGTCGCGGTCACCGAGGTCGCAAAGGGTGAGGACCCGGACAGCGCGGTGCCCTTCCTCCTCCTGGAGGTCTCCCAGCTGCTGCTCGCGGGCGGCCGGCTCGGTGCGTACCAGGACGTGCTGCCCGAGGAGCGCTACGAGCCGGACCTCGGCCCGGAGCCGGACGTGGACGACCTGCGCGAGCGGTTCGCGATCATGCTGGAGCCGGTCGACGTCTACTCCGAGGTCTTCGACCCGTACGAGCCGCGCAAGGCCCCGGTGGCGCACCGCATCTCCGACGACCTGGCCGATGTGGTCGCCGACCTGCGGCACGGCCTCATCCACCTCCAGGCCGGCCGGGTCACCGAGGCGCTGTGGTGGTGGCAGTTCTCGTACTTCACCAACTGGGGGCCTACGGCCTCGGCCACCCTGCGCGCCCTCCAGTCGCTCATCGCGCACGTCCGCCTGAACCAGCCCCTCGCGGCGCTGGACGGCCTGGACACGGACGAGGACCTGGCGGAGGAGGACCTCGCGGAGCAGGCCGGGCAGGTCATGGCCGAGGAACTCGGCGGACTCGGCCGCAAGTAGCCGCAAGTAGAAGCCCCTGGTCGGGAACGTTTTCTATGATCCTTTCGTCTCATGATGTGGTACGAAGCGGTCGGATCGCGGCCGCTCGTTAGACTGCACCAGCAATGAGACGGACTGAGCGAGGAGCGCACGTGGGCCTTGTCGTGCAGAAGTACGGAGGCTCCTCCGTAGCCGATGCCGAGGGCATCAAGCGCGTCGCCAAGCGGATCGTGGACGCCAAGAAGAACGGCCACCAGGTGGTCGTCGTGGTTTCCGCGATGGGCGACACGACGGACGAGCTGATCGATCTCGCCGAGCAGGTATCCCCGATGCCTGCCGGGCGTGAGTTCGACATGCTGCTGACCGCCGGAGAGCGGATCTCCATGGCCCTGCTGGCCATGGCGATCAAAAACCTGGGCCACGAGGCCCAGTCGTTCACCGGTAGCCAGGCAGGCGTCATCACCGACTCGGTCCACAACAAAGCGCGCATCATCGATGTCACGCCGGGCCGTATCCGCACCGCGCTGGACGAGGGCAACATCGCCATCGTCGCCGGCTTCCAGGGCGTGTCCGCGGACTCCAAGGACATCACCACCCTCGGCCGCGGCGGCTCGGACACCACCGCCGTCGCGCTCGCCGCGGCGCTGGACGCCGAGGTCTGCGAGATCTACACCGACGTGGACGGCGTCTTCACCGCCGACCCGCGCGTGGTGAAGAAGGCCCGGAAGATCGACTGGATCTCCTCCGAGGACATGCTGGAGCTCGCGGCCTCCGGTTCCAAGGTGCTGCTGCACCGCTGCGTGGAGTACGCGCGCCGCTACAACATCCCGATCCACGTCCGCTCGTCCTTCTCCGGACTGCCGGGCACCTGGGTCAGCAACGAGAATCCGCAAGGGGACGCGCAGGTGGAGCACGCCATCATCTCCGGAGTCGCTCACGACGTCTCCGAAGCCAAGATCACGGTCGTCGGCGTCCCGGACAAGCCGGGCGAGGCCGCGGCGATCTTCCGCGCCATCGCGGACGCCGAGATCAACATCGACATGATCGTGCAGAACGTGTCGGCGGCCTCGACGGGCCTCACCGACATCTCCTTCACGCTCCCCAAGGCCGAGGGCCACAAGGCCATCGACGCCCTGGAGAAGGCGAAGTCCGTCATCGGCTTCGACTCCCTGCGCTACGACGACCAGATCGGCAAGATCTCCCTGGTCGGCGCGGGCATGAAGACGAACCCGGGCGTCACCGCCTCCTTCTTCCAGGCGCTGTCCGACGCGGGCGTCAACATCGAGCTGATCTCGACCTCCGAGATCCGCATCTCGGTCGTGACCCGCCAGGACGACGTCAACGAGGCCGTCCGTGCCGTGCACACGGCCTTCGGCCTCGACTCCGACAGCGACGAGGCCGTCGTCTACGGAGGCACCGGACGATGACCGCCGACCGGTCCTCCGGCCCGGCGCTCGCCGTGGTCGGAGCGACCGGAGCGGTCGGCACCGTCCTGCTCCAGATCCTGTCCCAGCGCGCCGACGTCTGGGGCGAGATCCGCCTGATCGCCTCCGCCCGCTCGGCCGGCCGCATGCTGGCCGTCCGCGCGGAGGAGACCGAGGTGCTCGCCCTCACCGAGGACGCCTTCGACGGCCTGGGTGCGGGCGATGTCGCCCTCTTCCTGACCCCGGCCGAGATCTCGGCCCGCTGGGCGCCCGTGGTCACCGCGCGCGGCGTCGTGGTCGTGGACCAGTCCGCCGCCTTCCGGGAGGATCCCGAGGTGCCGCTGGTGGTGCCCGAGATCAACGGGCACGCCGTACGGATCCGGCCGCGCGGGATCGTCGCCGCCCCGGACACCGTGACCGCCGCGATGATCGCCTCCCTCGGCGCGCTGCACGCCGAGTACTGCCTCTCCGAGCTGGCCGTCTCCACCTACCAGGCCGCGAGCGCCGCCGGCCGGGCCGGAACCGAGGTGCTGCGCCGCCAGCTCTCGCTCGTCGCCGGTACCTCCCTGGGCGAGCAGACCGGTGACGTGCGCCGGGCCGTCGGCGACGACACCGGCCCCTTCGAAGCCCCGCTGGCCCTCAACGTCGTGCCCTGGTCCGGTGAGCTGCGCGCGGACGGCTGGTCCTCGCACGAGCTCGCCGTACGGGCGGAGACGCGCCGGATCCTGGGCCTGCCGGAGCTGCCGGTCGCCGTGACCTGCGTACAGGTGCCGGTGGTGACCGGGCATTCCCTGACCGTGCGGGCCCGCTTCGAGAACGAGGTGGAGACCGCGCACGCCCGGGAGATCCTGGAGGCCGCGCCGGGCGTGGTCCTCGTCGACGACCCGGAGGCGGGGGAGTTCCCGACCCCTTCGGACGCCGCCGGGACGGATCCCGCCTGGGTGGGACGGGTGCGGGTCTCCCTCGACGACCGGCGCTCGCTGGAGTTCTTCGTGTGCGCCGACAATCTCCGCAAGGGCGCCGCCCTGAATGCCACTCAGATCGCGGAACTGATCGCAGGTGAATTTGCGTAATCCGCTTTGTAGGATCGGTCCCGATCCCTTGATCAAGGTGATGGCCCGACTGCCGTCTCGAAGGACGGGGCAATCGGGAAGAGCGGGTACGCATGAGGGCAATGGGGATATTGCTGGCTGGACTGCCTCGCGCGTACAACCCTGACGGGGGGACGCGTGTCCTACTGGCGTGGCAGAGGCACTGCTGGAACTGGCCGTCCTACCGACGCGCACCGGGATCGTCCCGTCGCGACGGGGCTCCCGTGCGCCCGGCGGCGGTTTTCCCGTGATCGTTCCCGTCCCGCCGGCGGGGCCGTCCGAGGCGCCCGTACGGGCAGCCGTACCGACCCGGGGCGGCCGCGTGCCCGCGCCGCGCGACAGCGCTGAGGGGCCGGGGAGCAGCGGTACGGGCACGGCGGCCGAGACAGCCGGGACGGCTGCGGCGGCCGAGACGGTGACCGAGGTGGTGGCCGGAACCACCGTCGACCACCTCACCGAGACCTACCAGGCGCACTACCGCTCGCTCCTCGGCCTCGCCGCCCTGCTCCTCGACGACACCGCCTCCTGCGAGGACGTGGTGCAGGAGGCGTTCATCCGGGTCCACTCGGCCCGCAACCGGGTCCGCGACCGCGACAAGACGCTGGCGTACCTGCGCCAGACCGTCGTGAACCTCTCCCGGTCCGCCCTGCGCCGGCGCATCCTCGGCCTCAAGCTCCTGTCGAAACCGATGCCGGACATGGCGAGCGCCGAGGAGGGCGCGTACGACCAGCTGGAGCGGGACGATCTGATCAAGGCGATGCGCGGACTGCAGCGCCGCCAGCGAGAGGTACTGGTGCTGCGCTACTTCGCGGACATGACGGAAGCCCAGGTGGCCGAGACGCTCGGAGTGTCGCTCGGCTCGGTGAAGGCGTACGGATCGCGGGGCATTGCCGCGCTGCGGGTGGCGATGGAGGCTGCGCAGTCATGATGGACGACCACATTCCGCCGGGCGGCGCCGCCGAGGAGCAGGCTCTGCGGGGCCTGCTGCGCGGGGCCGTCGAGGGGCTTGAGCCCTCCGAGGGGGCGCTGGAGCGGCTGCGGTACGCGGTCCCCGCGCGCCGGACCCTCAAGCGCCAGGTCCTGGTCGGCGCCGCGGCGGTGGCCCTGCTCGCCGGGACCGCGGTCCCGGCCGCCCTGCACATGACGGCGGCCGAGGGCGACCCCACCGAGCACTCGGCGATGGCCGGGCACGGTGAGCAGCCGGGCGGCCAACCGGGCGCCTCCCCCGCAGACCCGCACCAGAACGGCTCGGGGGCCCAGCCCAGGTCCTCCCGCTCGGCCGGAGCCGGCCCCGATGCGGGCGGCACCATCGGGCAGCCCCTCCCGAGCCTCGGCGGTTTTCCGTCCGGCGGGGTGACGGCCGGCCCGTCCGCCGGCGCCTCGGCCGGAACCGGCGGCGCCACGTCCGGCCCGGCCGCCGGCGGCGGACCGTACCCCCCGGCGGCCGCCGCGAGCGTCCCGGGCTGCGGGGCCGAGCAGCTGGGGGTGGTGGGCTCGGCCCGCGCCCCCGAGGCCGACGGCAAGGTCTACGGCAGCTTCAAGGTCACCAACGTCTCGGCGCGCGGCTGCACCGTCACCGGCCCGGACACCGTGACGGCGGCCGCCGCGGCGGGCCCTGCGCCCGGCCAGGGTTCCGGGGTCGCCGTGGTCGGCCACACGGCGGGGGACCCGGCGAGCGCACTGCTGCCGGACCCCTCGGCGGAGGCCCCGGTGCTGGTGCTGCCGCCGAACACGGCGTACGAGGTCCGCTTCGCGTGGGTGCCGTCGGGGGAGGCCTGCACGGCGGAGGACCCGGGCACGGGCGGCGCGACCGCGAAGCCGCCGCAGCAGCAGAGCGCGGACGCCGGGACGGGTACGCCCGGAACCGAGGGCTCCCCGGACACGCGGTCGGGCGGCGAGCCCCCGAAGCCGGCCGGTGTGGCGGTGTCCCACACACCGCAGACGGGATCCCCGACCACCCGGACGACGATCCCCGAGGCCTGCGGCGGCACGCTCTACCGCACGGGCACGATCCCGGTGGACCCCCCGAAGCCGTAGCCCTCACGGGGCCCGGGACAACGGCGCCGCAGGTCAGGCCTGGTTCGCGCCCGCCGCCGCAGGCTCCGGCACCGTCACCAGGCCGGCTTCGGCGTCGCGAAGGGTTTCCACCTCGCGCCGGTACAGCCGGAACCACATGAAGAGCACGAAGGCGACGAAGACGAACCACTCGCCCGTGTAGCCGAGGTTCTGGAAGGCCTTCAGGTCGAGACCGGTGTCGGCCGGCGCCTGCGCGGGCACCGGAAGCATGCCGTCCGCCGGGGTCTGCACGGTCAGCCACGCGTCGTACATGTCGTACGGGACGATGTTGACCAGCGAGGCCGCCCCGATCACCCCGAGCTGCCCGGCCGGCAGGCCGCCCTGCGAGTGGACCCCCTTCGTGCCGGAGTTCTCGGAGGACTGGAGCGCACCCGTGACCTCCACCCGCCCGGTCGGCGCGGCCGGCGCCTTCGCCGCGTCCGCCGTTCCCGGCAGCCAGCCCCGGACCACCGGCACGGCCTTGCCGGAGTCGGTCTTCAGCAGGGTCAGGACGTAGAAGCCGGTCTTCCCGTCGAGCGCCCGGTCGGGCACCAGCAGCTGCTCCGCGTACTCCCCGGCGGTCGAGGCCATCCGCCCCGAGGTCTTCTTGTCCACCGGGAGCAGCGAGTCCAGCGGCGCGGCGACCTGGCCGGCGGGCCGGCCGGCGGTCGCCTCCCGGTGGCTGTCGACGCGGTCCTCGAACCGGCCGAGCTGCCAGGACCCCATGAACAGGCAGAAGGGAACGGCGAGCGCGACGAAGACGTTGATCCCCCACCAGCGCGGGGTCAGGAGAAACCGGTGCACCCCACCACGGTACGGGGGGTGCACCGGTCGCCGTCCCGCAGGGTCAGGCGGGCATCCGCGGAGGCAGGTGCTTCAGCGCGAACTCCAGCTCCATCCGGACCTGCTTGATCCGCTCCTCCACGACCAGCGAGCCGTGCCCCGCGTCGTACCGGTACACCTCGTACACCGCCCCGCGGGCCGCCAGCCGGTCCACGTAGTTCTCGATCTGCCGGATCGGGCAGCGCGGGTCGTTGACGCCGGCCGCGATGTGGACGGGCGCCTTCACCGCGTCCACGTACGTCAGCGGCGAGGAGGCCTCGAAGCGGTTCGGGACCTCCTCCGGCGTCCCGCCGAAGAGGGTGCGGTCCAGGGACTTCAGCGCCTCCATCTCGTCGTGGTACGCCGTCACGTAGTCCGCGACGGGTACGGCGGCCAGGCCCACGGCCCAGGCCCCGGGCTGCGTGCCCAGGCCCAGCAGCGTCAGGTAGCCGCCCCACGAGCCGCCCGAGAGGACGAGGCGCGCCGGGTCGGCGAGGCCGGAGGAGACCGCCCACTCCCGGACCGCGGCGATGTCCTCCAGCTCGATCAGGCCGACCCGGTGCTTGAGGGCGTCGGTCCACTCGCGGCCGTAGCCGGTCGAGCCGCGGTAGTTGACCCGGACGACCGCGAAGCCGTGGTCCAGCCAGGCCGCCGGGGTCGCCGCGAAGGCGTCGCTGTCGTGCCAGGTGGGGCCGCCGTGGATCTCGAAGACCGTCGGGAAGGGGCCGTCGCCCTGCCCGGCCGGCCGCTGGGCGAGCGCGTGGATCCGGCCGCCCGGGCCCTCCACCCACACGTCCTCCACCGGCAGGGAGGCGGGCGCGCGGAAGCCCGGCGCGTCCAGCACGACGCCGCCCGCGGTGGACCGTACCGCCGAGGGCTCGGCGGCCGAGGACCACAGGAACTCCACCGTCCCGTCCGGCCGCGCGGTGGCACTGGAGACCGTCCCCGGCGGCGTGTCCACCCGTACGAGGTCCCGCGCGGCCAGGTCGTACCGCCAGAGCTCGCTGCGCGCCTCGAAGCTGTGCACGATGAGCAGGGCCGAGCCGTCCTGGTACCACTCGGCGCTGACGTCGCCCGGCAGGTCGATGGCCAGGCCCGTCTGGGTGCCGGCGGCCACGTCCCACACCATCGGCTCCCAGCGGCCGCGCCGCTGGTGTCCGACGAGCAGCCGGTTGTCGCCCGCGACCGGTGCGAAGCCGAGCACCTCCAGGCCCAGCTCCTCGGTGCCGCCCTTGGAGTCGTCGAGCTCGGCGACGGTGGTTCCGTCGAGGGTGAGCACGCGCACGGCGGAGTGCATGGCGTCACCGTGCTCGGTGTGCTCGATGGCGACCAGCGTCCCGTCGCGGGACAGGTCGCCGACGCCGGCCGACTCCCGGTGCCGGTAGATCACGGTGGGAGCGGAGCCGTCCGCGGGGACCACGTGGACGGTCGAGCCCTCCTCGTCGGTGGAGCGCCCGACGACCGCCGTGCCGTCCCGGCCGATCGCGAGGCCGGCCGGGTAGGAGGGCTCCAGGCCGGGCGTGGCGGGCTCGTCGGGGCCGCCCGCGAAGGGCTGGCGCACCCAGGTGCCGAACTCGTCGCCGTCGGTGTCGGAGAACCACCAGATCCACTCGCCGTCGGGGGAGAGGGTGCCGTCGGTGGTGCCGTTGGGGCGGTCGGTGGCCTGGCGCTGCGCGCCGGTGGCGCGGTCCCAGGCGTAGAGCTCGAAGGTCCCCGTCGCGTTGGAGACGAAGAGGGAGCGGTCCGGGGCGTCCTCCGCCCAGTCGGGCAGTCCGACGCGCGGCGCCCGGAAGCGCTTCTCCCAGTCGGGCATCTCGGGGGTGGTCTCGCTGTCGCTGGTCATGCCCCCATTCTTGCGGCATCGGGGGCGCCGCCTGCCGGGATGTCGCCGGGATGCCGACTGCTGCGGACGGGCGCACAGTGGAACCCGTACGGCTGTCACGTGCTCCGAGGAGGAGTGATCATGGCCAAGAAGGCTCGTACCGGTCACCACGGCCACCACGCCCACGAGGATTCCGAGCGTGCGATGGCGAAGAACACGGCGGCCGAGGCACGCGCCAAGGCCGCGGTCAGGGACGTGCAGTCGCTCTCCGCCAAGACGCGGGGCATGCAGCAGAAGGCCCAGTCCAAGCGCGGCTGAGCCACGCCACCGGACTCGGCCCGATGTTTCACGTGAAACGTCGGGCCGCGTGCGTACGCTGGCGCCATGCGGATGATCGTCCGGGGTGCCCGGCTCCTGCACGCTCACGGCCTCGTCGACGTGGAGGTCGCCGAGGACGGCCGGATCGCGCGCGTGATCCCGTACGACGACCAGAAGGAACCGCCGGCCACCGGCGTCCTCATCGAGGCCCACGGCTCGCTCCTCAGCGCGCCCTTCGTCGAGCCGCACATCCACCTCGACACGGCCCTGACGGCGGGCGAACCGCGTCCCAACGCCTCCGGCACCCTCTGGGAGGGCATCGCCTGCTGGAGCGAGCGCAAGCAGACCCTGACCCGCGAGGACGTCGTCGCGCGGGCGAGCGAGGTGCTGCGCTGGCAGGCCGCACAGGGCGTGCTGCACGTGCGCACCCACTGCGACACGACCGACCCGGCCCTGACCGCACTCGACGCGCTGCTGGAGGTGCGCGACCGGGTGCGGGACGTCATGACCCTGCAGATCGTGGCCTTCCCGCAGGAGGGGATCGTCTCGTTCCCCGACGGCGAGGCGCTGCTGCGCGAGGCGGTCCGCCGCGGGGCGGACGTCGTCGGTGCCATCCCGCACTTCGAGGACACCCGGGAGGACGGGGTGGCCTCGCTGCGGACGGCCTTCGCACTGGCCGAGGAGCACGGACTGCGCGTGGACGCCCACTGCGACGAGATCGATGACGAGCAGTCCCGGTTCGTGGAGGTGCTGGCCACCCTCGCGCTGCGCTCGGGCCTGCGCGAGCGCGCCACGGCCTCCCACACGACGGCGATGGGCTCCTACAACGGCGCGTACAGCTTCAAACTCCAGCGGCTCCTGTCCCGTTCCGGCATCAACCTGGTCTCCAACCCCTTCGCCAACCTCAACCTCCAGGGCCGTTTCGACGCCTACCCCAAGCGTCGCGGCCTCACCCAGGTCAAGGAGATGCTGGCGGCGGGGGTCAACGTGGCCTTCGGCCACGACGACGTCATGGACCCCTGGAACGCCCTCGGCACCGCCAACCCGCTCCAGACCGCCCTCGTCGGGCTGTACGCGGCCCAGCTCACCGGAGCGGACGAGATCCCGGTGGCCTTCTCGATGGTGACGGAGCGTGCGGCACGGGTCCTGGGCCTGTCGGATGCGGAATACGGCATCACGGAGGGCGCCCCCGCCTCCTTCGTGCTGCTCCCGGCACAGACACCCGAAGAGGCGGTCCGCCGCCAGGTCCGCCCCCGCTACGTCGTCGCCCGCGGCACCGTCATCGCCGAGACCCCGCCCGCCCCGACCCGGCTGTCCTGGCCGGGGGAGCCCCCGGTGGAGGTCGACTTCAGCCGCGAACCCGGGCACACGGCCCATGACATGGACGCCTGACCCCCTCCGTACGGTCGCCACCCCCGAGGTCACCCACATCCCCCACCGCGTCGGATAGCGTGCCCGCATGTCGTGGGACGAGGACGGAACACCGCACCCGCTCGCGCTGCGCCGCACGGGCCGCAGCGAACAGGAGGCGGACCGGCTGCCCGAGATCCGGGAGCTGGAGGTACTCGGCTGGGAGCCGGCGCCCGAGGAACTGCGCTGGGCCTTCCTCCCGTACGTCTGGCCCCCGGCGGCCCGCACCTGGATCCCCGACCGCTCCACGCACTGGGCGGTGGACACCTCGCTCGACGGCCACGGCCACATCACGGACGTGGCGTGCACCCCGCTCCCGGAGGCCGACCTCCGCGACCTCGACGGCGAGACGGACGCCGCCCTCGCCGCCCTGGGCCTCCCGCCCCGGCCCCGCGGCCGCCTCTGGCTCCTGCGCCCCGTCGGCCCCTTCCCCACGGTCGCCGCGGTCCTCGAGCACCTCGACGCGACCGCAGCGGAGCGCGGCGTACGGCCCGGCCTCTCCCCGGATTTCCTCGACCTGTGCGCCGGCGAGCTGGCGGCGCCGGCCGAGTGAGCACGCCCGCCGGAGTCAGGCGCGGTCCGGCACCCAGAACTGGGCCAGCATCGACTCCTTGAACGGCTGCGGGCTGACGTTGAGATCGCCGGCGAAGGGCCGGTCGAGGACCAGCACCAGCAGCAGACTGAAGCCGATCAGCCCCGAGACGGTCGCCACGAACAGGAACTGCATCTTCAGACTGCGCAGGCCGTAGAGGAAGGTGAGCAGGATGATGACCAACGCTCCGCCGTAGACCAGCACTTGGAGCAGCACGGGCAGCTCGTTCGTGGCGATGTTGATCCGCTCACGGCGCATCGCGGCCGTCTCGTTGAGCCGGCTGACGGCCTCCCCGTAGAAGGCCTGGTCGCGCGGGCTGGCCGGGTCATAGGCCTGCAGGGCGTCGTACATCGCCCCGACATGCTTGGAGGTGGACTCGAAGCTCGGCGCACCCTTCTTCATCAGCGGCCACTGCACCTCGACCACGGCGTGCACGTAGTCGTGCACGGCCCGGTCGACGCGTGCCCGCTCGGCGGGCGGGAAGCTGCGGGTGTCGCGGACGACGAGGGAGACGTCGGTGGCCTCCTGGGAGACGACGGTCTGCGCGTGGTCGAGCTGCGTCCACAGCGTGACGACCACGAACGCCAGGATGATCCCGTAGATCGCGCCGAACATGCCCAGCACGACGCCGATCATCTCGTTGTGCTCGCCCTCGGCGAGACGCGGGAACCGGCGGCGGGCGGCCGCGCTGCCGGCCACGGCCACGAGCACGATCGCGCCGACCATGAGCACGGCCAGTGCGACCGTGCTGAGGTGGTTGAGCAGCCACAGCGCCACGAGGACCTCCCGACGGGATGAGGCCGCCGCGCGCCCTCCCCCACACGCTAGGCAGCCCCCCGCCCACGCCGCGACCGCACGCACCCGCCTGGCCGAGGCGACACCGTCCGACCAGCCCGCAAACGCCAATCAGGGGTCTGATCCACTTGCATGGATCAGACCCCTGATGTGGTCTTGCGAAGTCGGGGTGGCGGGATTTGAACCCACGACCTCTTCGTCCCGAACGAAGCGCGCTGCCAAGCTGCGCTACACCCCGATCGCCGCCTTGCAGTGTTTGCTGCCCTGGCGACATCGATTACTTTAGCGGACCCGCGGCCGGAGACGAAATCCGGTTTTCACGGAGCGGGCGCGGGGCCAGGGGGGACGCCGGGCGGAAGCGGTCCGCCGTGACCAGGAGCAGGCCGAGCGCGTAGAAGGCGATGCCCAGGACGGCGGCGTTCAGGGCGACGCGGGCGTAGCCGTACTGCGCCACGTCGATGAAGGGGTAGGTGTACCGGCTCCTGGTGCCCGGGGCGAGCAGCTCGCCGCGGATCAGCGCGAAGGTCACGTACGCCAGCGGGTACGCGAGCCACTGCGCGGCGTGCCGCGGGCGCAGCGTGCGCGGGGCCGTGAGCAGCAGGAAGTCCAGGACGGCGCCGATCGGGGTGACCGTGTGGAGGAGCTGGTTGGCGACGGCCCGGGCGCCGGTCAGCCTGTCGAGGTCCTCGACCACGTTGAAGGGGCTCGACGGGTTGGCGAGGACCAGGTGGAAGACGAGCCCCGTGATCAGGATGAAGAGCAGGACCCCGCCCCGGTAGAGGGGAGCGAGGTCCGGGCGGTGCTGCCAGGCGCGCGCGGCCGCGAGGCCGAAGACGACCGCGACCGCGATGTTGGTCCAGATGGTGAAGTAGCTCAGGACGACGGGCACGCTGCCGTACGCGCACTCGATGACCACCCCCACCACGGCCGCGGCGCAGATCAGGGCCCGGAAGGCCGCCGGGACGAGGCGCGGGGCTGAGACCGCCGGTGAGATCATCCCGTCAACGTATTACAACGCCTTACGCGGAGTGCGCCTTCGGGGTCAGCGTCAGGAGTGTCGCCTCAGGCGGGCAGGCGAAACGGACCGGGGTGAACCGGTTGGTGCCGCAGCCCGCCGAGACGTGGAGGTACGCGCGGTGGCCGCCCGCCTCGTGCGTGGACAGGCCCTTGACCCGCTTGGTGTCCAGGTCGCAGTTGGTGACGAGCGCCCCGTAGAAGGGGATGCACAGCTGCCCGCCGTGCGTGTGCCCGGCGAGGATCAGCGGGTAGCCGTCCGCCGTGAAGGCCTCCAGCGTGCGCAGGTACGGGGCGTGCACGACGGCGATCGAGAAGTCCGCGTCCGGATCCGGGCCGCCCGCCACCCGCTCGTAGCGGTCCCGCTTGATGTGCGGGTCGTCCAGCCCGGTGAAGGCCAGCTCCAGCCCGTCCAGCTTCATCCGCGCCCGGGTGTTGGTGAGGTTCAGCCAGCCCGCCGCGTCGAAGGCGTCCCGCATCTCCTCCCACGGGTTGTGGACGGCGCCGACGACCGGCTTGTTGCCGTTCAGCCCGTGCCGGCCCTGGACCTTCTCGATCAGGTAGCGCCCGGGGTTGCGCAGCCGCGGCCCGTAGTAGTCGTTCGACCCGAAGACGTACGCGCCGGGGAAGGACATCAGGGGTCCCAGGGCGTCGAGCACCTCGGGGATGCCCTCGGTGTCGGAGAGGTTGTCGCCGGTGTTCACGACGAAGTCGGGGCGCAGGCCCGCCAGGGACTGGAGCCAGGCGCGCTTCTTGCCCTGCCCGCAGACCATGTGGATGTCCGAGACCTGCAGTATGCGCAGCGGCCGCATCCCCTGGGGCAGGACGGGAACGGTCACCCGCCGCAGGCGGAAGGACCGCGCCTCGAAACCGGCGGCATAGGCCACACCCGCGGCCCCCACCGCAGCGATTCCGGCAGCCGCTTTCAGGGGTACTCCGTAACGCGCACGCATGGCCCCATCGTCGCAGACCCGCAAAACCGACGGGCGCCACCGCCCCCGCACCTGGCAGACTCAGCCTCATGACCACGCTCAAGGCCAAGCTCCAGGAAGACCTCACGACCGCCATCAGGGAGCGGAACGAGCTTCACTCGTCCACCCTGCGACTGACCCTCTCCGCCATCACCAACCAGGAGGTCGCGGGCAAGGAGGCACGCGTGCTCTCCGACGAGGAAGTCCTCAAGGTGATCGCCAAGGAGGCGAAGAAGCGCCGCGAGGCCGCGGAGGCCTTCGCGCAGGGCGGCCGTGCCGAGCAGGCCGCGCGCGAGACCGCCGAGGGCGAGTTCCTCGACACGTACCTGCCCAAGCAGCTCTCCGACGACGAGCTCACCGCGATCGTGGCGCAGGCCGTGGCGGAGGCCAAGGCGGCGGGTGCCGAGGGGCCGCGGGCCATGGGCGCCGTCATGAAGATCGTGGGACCGAAGGTCGCCGGGCTGGCGGAGGGCGGGCGCGTCGCCGCCGCCGTGAAGAAGCAGCTCTCCTAGTCGTACGGGAGTGAGTACGCGTGAGGGGCCCAGCCGGATCGGCTGGGCCCCTCACACATGTGTCTGCCCGCTACTGGGTGTCGGGGCCGCCGATCAGGCCGGGTTCGATGGTGATCCGGGGGAACGGGTTCTCGGGGGTGGCCCCGCCCGTCACACCGCCGGTGGCACCGGCCGCCGTCGTTCCGCCGGGGCGGCCGCCGGGCTTGCCGTCGCCGCCCGGCTTGCCCGGCTTCGAGGGCTTGCCCGGGTTGGTGGCCGGCCGTCCGCCGTTGTTGCCGCCGCCCGGGACCATCGGTTCCGGGATGCTGATCGTGGTGAAGGTCGGGGACTCGCGCCCGGAAAGGGCGCCGGTGACGGCGTCCTTCCAGATCGGACCGGGCAGGCCGCCGCCGAAGACCTTTTCGTACGGCTTGCCGCCGATCACGATGTCCTCCATCGTGATCTTCTTGGCGCCGCCCGAGCCGACCCACACCGCGCCGGAGATGTTCGGGGTGTAGCCGACGAACCAGGCGTTCTGTCGGGCGTCGGTCGTACCGGTCTTGCCCGCGCTGTCGCGGTCGGTCAGGCCGGCCCGCTCACCGGTACCGGAGTCGACCACCCCGCGCAGCAGGGTGTTGATGGTGTCGGCCGTGTTCTCCGACATGGCCCGGTCGCACTTGGACTTCGGCACCGAAAGGGCCTTGCCGTGCGAGTCGGTGATCGACTCGATGGCGACCGGAGTGCAGTAGATGCCCCGGTTGGCGAAGGTCGCGTACGCGTTGGCCATGGTCAGCGGGGAGAGCTCGGCGGAGCCGAGCGCGATGGACGGCGCCTCGGGCAGCTTCGTGCCGGCCGCCGGGACCACGCCGAGCTTCTGCGTCATCTCGGTCACGGGGCACAGGCCGATCTCGCTGATCATCTGCACGAAGTACGTGTTGATGGACTTCTCCATCGCCGTCTTCAGCGCGTACGGACCGATCTCGTCCTCGGTCTCGTTCTCCGCGGTGGCGAGCTTGCCCGAGCCGTCGCGGAGGTTCAGCCACTGCGAGCCGTCGCACTTCTGGATCGGGCTCGGGTAGTCCATCTTGTTCGGCGCCGAGTACACCTGCGTCGGAGGCGTCCCCCGCTCCAGGGCGGCCGCGGCGATGAACGGCTTGAAGGTCGAGCCGACCTGGAAGCCGAAGTTCGAGCCGCCCATCCGCTTGTCCACGGAGTAGTTGATCTGCGTCTCGTTCTTCCCGAAGCCGTACGGCTTGGACTGACCCATCGCCAGCACCCGGCCGGTGCCCGGCTGGACCATGGTCACGGCCGTCGCGACCGAGTCCTCCTGGTAGACGTGGTCCTTGATCGACTCGTTCGCCGCGTCCTGCGACTGCGGGTCCAGGGTCGTCCGTACGGTCAGACCGCCCTGGTTCCAGACCTTCGCCCGCTCCTCGCGCGTCTTGCCGAAGACGGGGTCGGTGAGGAAGGAGTTGCGCACGTAGTCGCAGAAGAAGCCGGCGCCCTTGACCGCGGTGATGCAGCCGTTCTTCGGCCTGGTCACCTTCAGCGTGACCGGCTTGGCCTTCGCCGCGTCCGCCTCCGCCTGCGAGACGTCCTTCACGTCGGCCATCCGCTGGAGGACGACGTTGCGGCGCTTCATCGCCTCCTGCGCGTCGTTCACCGGGTCGTACCGGCTCGGCGACTGCACGACGCCCGCCAGCAGCGCGGACTCCTCCAGGGTCAGGTCCTTCGCCGGCTTGCTGAAGTAGCGCTGGGCCGCGGATTCGATTCCGTAGGCCTGCTGACCGAAGTACGTGATGTTGAGGTAGTTCTCGAGGATCTTCTTCTTCCCGAGCTCTTCCTCGACCTGGATGGAGTACTTCAGCTCGCGGATCTTGCGCCCGAGGCTCTTCTCCTGGGCCTCGCGCACCTTGGTCTCGTCGTCGCCGGCCTCTTCGACGAACACGTTCTTCACGTACTGCTGGGTGAGGGTGGAGGCGCCCTGTGCCGCGCCGCCTTCCTGCGCGTTGCGGTTGACCGCGCGCAGGATGCCCTTGAGGTCGACCGCGCCGTGCTCGTAGAAACGCGAGTCCTCGATGGCGACGATTGCCTTCTGCATGTACGGGGAGATCGCCGTGAGGGGGACCACCTGGCGGTCGCGCGAATAGACCGTGGCGATCAAGCCACCCTCGGAGTCCAGAATCGTGGTCCGCTGGCTCAGTGGCGGGGTCTTGAGATTGGCCGGGATCTCATCGAATCCCTCGACCGTCCCCTTGGCCGCGAGCCCCAGGGCGCCTGCGGCCGGGATCGCCATGCCGGCCAGCACAACTCCGGAGAGAACGGACACACCGAGGAACTTGGCGGCCTGCTGGCTCCCCGTGAGCCCGCCGCCCGAGCGCTTCTTTCCCATGGAGGGCAGCCTACGTTCTCATTCGCCGGACACATGCGAATGCCTTGGCCTAAGCTGTCCTCAACTGTCACAGCAGTGCGGTGCGACATCAACCCCTCGGCTTGATTTTCACCCTTCCCGAATGGGGTGGACTCATGTCCGAATCCCGCCTGCCGTGCTGATGATGCCCCGCCGATTCCACCCGAATCGCCGGAATGGTCGGGCATGTCGCCGGATCACTCCGTCGGGTGATCTGCCGCTTACCCATAGTCCGTTCGGACCATTCAAGATTGGGCCCGTCGGGGGTGTTGCACTGTGCCCGCCTTCCGTAACGTCCTCAACTGGCAGCGGTGAATATGCCGCTACCGCCGTGGGGGAGCCTCGATTCGGGAGAGGACGGCGCCGGGATGGGCTGGGTAACCGACTGGAGTGCGCAGGCAGCCTGCCGCACTACCGATCCGGATGAACTGTTCGTTCAAGGAGCGGCACAGAACAGGGCCAAGGCGGTGTGCACCGGATGTCCGGTGCGGACCGAATGCCTGGCCGATGCGCTCGACAACCGTGTCGAGTTCGGAGTGTGGGGCGGTATGACCGAGCGGGAACGGCGTGCGCTGCTGCGCCGGCGTCCCACCGTCACCTCGTGGCGACGGCTGCTCGAAACCGCCCGCACGGAGTACGAGCGCAGTACGGGCATCCTCACCATGGATGACGATGCGGAGATCGACGTTCCGTACGAGACGTACGCGGCAGCCGGGTAGATCACCCGGACGCCACGCCACACGGCGTGTCGCGCCACGTCACATCACGTCGTACGAACGCCTACGCTCCGGCCGGAACCCCGGCCGCGAGTCGCTCTCCGATGGCCCGCAGCCCGGCGAGGTCGTGCACATCGCCGGGCAGGGCGGCCACTTCGGCCACCGCCACTTCGGGGTGCAGCGAGGTGAAGCGGTCGCGTGTGCGCTGTTCACGCGCGATCACCTGCATGCGCTCGGCGTGCAGCCGCAGCAGTCCCGCCGTGATCGCGTCGACCTCCGTGGTGTCGTCGGTTTCACGAAGTCCAGCTTTCCCGGACTCCTGATCGACAATGCCGGCCTCTTCAAGATTCTCTGCGGCCGCCAACGCCCGTTCGGCGGACAGCCGGTCGGCACCGCTGCCGTGCACCCGGTTCAGCACCAGCCCGGCCAGCGGCATGCTCTCCGCCGCCAGCCGCTCCACGAAGTACGCCGCCTCGCGCAGCGCGTCCGGCTCGGGCGCCGCGACCACGAGGAAGGCCGTACCGGGCGCCTGGAGCAGCCGGAAGGTGGCGTCCGCCCTCGTGCGGAACCCGCCGAACATCGTGTCCATCGCCGCCACGAAGGTCTGTACGTCCTTCAGCAGCGAGGCACCCATCAGCTTGCTCAGCGTGCCGGTCATCATCGACATGCCGACGTTGAGGAACTTCATCCCCGCCCGGCCGCCCACCTTCGCCGGAGCCATCAGCACCCGGATGAACTTCCCGTCCAGGAAGGACCCGAGGCGCTTCGGCGCGTCCAGGAAGTCCAGCGCCGACCGGCTCGGCGGGGTGTCCACGATGATCAGGTCCCAGTCGTCCCGGGCCCGCAGCTGCCCCAGCTTCTCCATCGCCATGTACTCCTGCGTGCCCGCGAAGCCGGCCGACAGCGACTGGTAGAAGGGATTGGCGAGGATGGCCTCGGCCCGCTCGCGGTCCGCGTGCGCCTCGACGATCTCGTCGAAGGTCCGCTTCATGTCCAGCATCATGGCGTGCAGTTCACCGCCGTCCGCCCCCACGCCCGCCACCTTGCGCGGGGTGTTGTCCAGCGAGTCGATCCCCATCGACTGCGCGAGCCGCCGCGCCGGGTCGATGGTGAGGACGACCGCCTTCCGCCCGCGCCCGGCCGCCCGTACGCCGAGTGCCGCGGCCGTCGTGGTCTTGCCGACGCCGCCCGCCCCGCAGCACACGATGATCCGGGTCGTCGGATCGTCCAGCAGTCCGTCGACCGCCAGTCGCGGCGGAGTGTCCAGTCCCACGGAGTCCGGTCCCACGGTGTCCACCCCTTCGCTCATTCGGCCACCGACTGCTTCCGCAGTTCCTTGGCCAGCTGGTAGAGCCCGCCCAGATCCATCCCCGTGCCGATCAGGGGCAGTTCGTACGCCGACACGTCCAGCCCGGCCAGTACGGTGCGCTGCGCGCGCTCCAGCTCCACCCGGCTCGCGTGCTCGGCGGCCTGCGTGAGCAGCGGGTCCACCAGCCGCTCGGCCAGCCCGCCGCGCCGCGCACCGCCGAGGCCCGCCCGGGACAGCGCCCTGGCCACCTCGGCGCGGTGGTCGCCGGCCGCGGTGCGCAGGGTGTCCTCGTCCAGGTGGTGCGGCCGCACCATGTTGACGACGACCCGGCCTACGGGCAGGCCGGCCTCCCGGAGCTCGGCGATGCCGTCCGCGGTCTCCTGGACGGGCATCTCCTCCAGGAGGGTGACCAGGTGGACGGCCGTCTCGGGGGACTTGAGCACCTTCATGACGGCCTGGGCCTGGTTGTGGATCGGCCCGAACCGGGCCAGGCCCGCGACCTCGTCGTTGACGTTCAGGAACCGGGTGATCCGCCCGGTCGGCGGCGCGTCCATGATCACGTGGTCGTAGACGTACCGGCCGGCCTTGTCCTTGCGCCGCACCGCCTCACAGGCCTTGCCGGTCAGCAGGACGTCGCGCAGCCCGGGGGCGATCGTCGTGGCGAAGTCGATGGCGCCGAGCTTCTTGAGCGCGCGGCCGGCCGAGCCGAGCTTGTAGAACATCTGGAGGTAGTCGAGCAGGGCCCGCTCGGCGTCGATGGCGAGCGCGAAGACCTCACCGCTCCCGCCGGGGGCGACGGCGATCTTCCGCTCCTCGTAGGGGAGCGCCTCCGTCCCGAAGAGCTGTGCGATGCCCTGCCTGCCCTCGACCTCCACCAGAAGAGTCCGCTTGCCCTCACGTGCGAGGGCGAGCGCGAGTGCCGCGGCGACCGTGGTCTTGCCGGTGCCGCCCTTGCCGCTGACCACCTGGAGCCTGCTCACAGCGTCCGAGCCTAATTCCTTCGCTCCGCACGGCAGGCACTACCCTCGCTCCCATGACCAAGAAGTTCGAATACGCGACGGTTCCGCTGCTCGTGCACGCCACCAAGCAGATCCTGGACACCTGGGGCGAGGACGGCTGGGAGCTCGTCCAGGTCGTGCCCGGGCCGAACAACCCCGAGCAGCTCGTGGCCTACCTGAAGCGGGAGAAGGCATGAGCGGCGCCGTCGAAGCGAAGCTGGCCGAACTCGGCCTGACCCTCCCCGAGGTCGTCCCGCCGCTGGCGGCCTACCAGCCGGCGGTCCGGTCGGGCGCCTACGTCTTCACCGCGGGCCAGCTTCCGATGGTCAAGGGCAGCATGGCGCTCACCGGCAAGGTCGGCGCCGAGGTCTCGGCGGAGCAGGCCAAGGAGATGGCCGCCACCTGCGCGCTGAACGCCCTGGCCGCCGTCAAGTCGGTCATCGGTGACCTCGACAAGATCGCGCGTGTCGTGAAGGTCGTCGGTTTCGTCGCCTCGGCCCCGGACTTCACGGGTCAGCCGGGCGTCCTGAACGGCGCGAGCGAGCTCCTGGGCGCCGTCCTCGGCGACAAGGGCGTCCACGCCCGCAGCGCGGTCGGCGTGGCCGTCCTCCCGCTGGACGCCCCGGTCGAGGTCGAGATCCAGGTCGAGATCGCCTCTTCCTGACGCGCCCTCGCACGGCCCGGCCCCGGCGGGCCTCCCCGGCTCCGCGCAGCGGTCCGGGGCCGGCCCGCCACCGGGTGGCTCTCGAACATCGGCCCGGATCCCCGTAGCATCCCGCCATGCCGAATGGTCAGCACGGTCCGCAGCCACCGCACACCCCGCCCCCGGCCGGAGGCCAGTGGTACCCGCCCGAGTGGCCCGACCGCATCCGCGCCCTCGCGGACGGCTCGCTCACCCCGGTGGAACCGAAGCGCGCAGCCACCGTGATGCTGCTGCGGGACACCCCCACCGGGCCCGCGGTCCACATGCTGCGCCGACGCGCCTCCATGGCCTTCGCCGGAGGCGCGTACGCCTATCCGGGTGGCGGAGTGGACCCGCGCGACGCGGAACACCACGTCGGCTGGGCGGGCCCCTCCCGGCAGGAGTGGGCCGCACGCCTCGGCACCGATCCCGCCGTCGCCCAGGCCATCGTGTGCGGCGCGGTCCGCGAGACCTTCGAGGAGGCGGGCGTACTGCTCGCCGGGGAGACCGGGGACACCGTCGTCGGCGACACCACCGGCGACGAGTGGGAGGCCGACCGGCAGGCCCTCGTCGCCCGGGAGCTGTCCTTCGCCCAGTTCCTCGACCGCCGCGGTCTGCGGCTGCGTTCGGACCTGCTCGGGGCGTGGGCCCGCTGGATCACCCCGGAGTTCGAGCCGCGCCGCTACGACACCTGGTTCTTCGTCGCCGCCCTCCCCGAGGGCCAGCGCACCCGCAACGCCTCCACCGAGGCCGACCGGACCGTCTGGATCCGCCCCGCGGACGCGGCCGACGGGTACGACAAGGGCGAACTGCTGATGATGCCGCCCACGATCTCCACGCTGCGCTCCCTGGAGCCGTACGGGAGCGCCGCCGACGCGCTCGCCGCGGCCGGCGCGCAGGACCTCACGGCCGTTCTGGCGCAGGCCGCGCTGGAGGACGGGGAGCTGGTGCTCAGCTGGCCGGGACACGACGAGTTCACCAAGCGAGTGCGCCTCGGAGGCCCCGCATGACCGACGCCGCCGCCCTGCCCGGACAGCCCCGCGGAGTCGTCAGCTCCGGCCGCGCGACCGCCCGCGCGGTCAACGTCCTGGCCCCCAACGCCTCCGCGATGACCCTGGACGGCACCAACACCTGGCTCCTGTCCGAGCCCGACTCCGAGCTGGCCGTCGTCATCGACCCCGGCCCGCTGGACGAGGGGCACCTGCGCGCGGTGATCGCCGCCGCCGAGCAGGCCGGCAAGCGCATCGCCCTCACGCTGCTCACCCACGGCCACCCCGACCACGCCGAGGGCGCCGGCCGCTTCGCCGAGCTCACCGGCACCAAGGTCCGGGCGCTGGACCCGGCCCTGCGCCTGGGCGACGAGGGTCTGGCCGCCGGGGACGTGATCCGGACGGGCGGGCTGGAGCTGCGCGTGGTCCCGACCCCCGGGCACACCGGGGACTCCCTGTGCTTCCACCTGCCCGCCGACCGGGCCGTCCTGACCGGCGACACGATCCTCGGCCGCGGCACGACCGTCGTCGCGCACCCCGACGGCCGCCTCGGCGACTACCTGGACTCCCTGCGCCGCCTGCGCTCGCTCACCGTCGACGACGGGGTGCACACCGTCCTGCCGGGCCACGGGCCGGTCCTGGAGGACGCCCAGGGCGCCGTCGAGTACTACCTGGCCCACCGCGCGCACCGCCTCGCCCAGGTCGAGACGGCCGTCGAGAACGGCTTCACGACCCCCGAGGCGGTCGTCGCCCAGGTCTACGCGGACGTGGACCGCTCGCTGTGGCCCGCTGCGGAATGGTCGGTACGGGCGCAGCTGGAGTACCTCCAGGAGCACGGCCTGATCCCGGGCGGGCCCGAATGAGCGGGCCGGCCGCGCGTCAGGACCGCGGGGCCTTCCTGCCGTGCCGGGCCGTGTACTCGTCCGCGAGCCACGGTCCGAGGTCCTCGATGTAGCTGCGCAGCACGGCCGGGTCCGCGACGGGTTCCAGGGCCACGGCGGCCGCGGCCCGCATCTGGGCCGCCCGCTGGGGGTAGTACCCGCCGAAGATCTCCGCGGACTCGGTCAGGTCGCTGGTCCAGCCGCCCCACCGCGGCATGACCAGCGTGAACCCGGTGCGCACCAGGCGCCGCGAGAAGGCCCGGCTCAGCCTGCGGTACTCGTCCGCGGTGGACGCCTCCTGCACTTTCGCCCGCCACCCGGGCAGTACGTCGGCCAGGTCGCCGTTGGTCTCGCGGGCGAGGAGGCCGTCGGGGCGGTAGCGGGGCAGGTGCTCGGCCAGGTCGGCGCCGAGCAGCGGGGTGCACAGGCAGGCCAGGAACCAGCCCAGGTCGTATCGTTCCTGCTCGCTGAGCAGGGTGTCCTTGCCGTAGAGCAGGATCCCGGCGCCGTCGATCTCCGGGAAGTCCTCGTCGAGCCCGCGGGACAGCACCTCGGCGGTGTCCCGGTCCTCGTCGGCGGGCTCGTGCTGCAGGGCGAGGAGCAGGTCGAGGTCGGACCGGCCGGGCCGGGCCGTTCCGCGCGGCAGGGACCCGTACAGGTAGGCACTGTGCAGCCGCCTGCCGTACGCCTCGGCGATCCGCTCCCGGGCGGCGGCCACGACCCCCCTGAACCCGGCCGGCACCCGCCCGAGGGCCCCCTCCCGCTCGATGTACCCGTCCGCGTCCAGCCCTCTGTGCTCCATGCGTCCTACTGTGCCTTCGCCCTGCCCGGGAGCGGTCGCGCAAACGCCGGGTTCCGGGGCAAAACCAGCCCCGCCGGCGTGTGAGGCGCGGGGGCTCGGGGGCAGAGCCCCGGCAACGGCGTCGTACCCGAACACGGGAAAGGGGCCCCACCCAACCGGGCGGGACCCCTCAGACAGCGAAGACCAAGCGTCAGCGGGAACGCTTGGCGAGCCGCTCCACATCCAGCAGGATCACGGCGCGGGCCTCGAGCCGCAGCCATCCGCGGCCCGCGAAGTCGGCCAGGGCCTTGTTCACGGTCTCGCGCGAGGCGCCGACGAGCTGCGCCAGCTCCTCCTGCGTGAGGTCGTGCACCACGTGGATGCCCTCCTCCGACTGCACGCCGAAACGGCGCGACAGGTCGAGGAGCGCCCGGGCCACGCGGCCGGGAACGTCGGAGAAGACCAGGTCGGACATCTGGTCGTTGGTCTTGCGCAGGCGCCGGGCGACGGCGCGCAGCAGCGCGGTCGCGACCTCGGGCCGGGCGTTCAGCCAGGGCTGGAGGTCGCCGTGCCCGAGACCGAGCAGCTTGACCTCGGTCAGCGCGGTGGCGGTTGCGGTGCGCGGGCCCGGGTCGAAGAGCGACAGCTCGCCGATCAGCTCGCCGGGGCCGAGGACGGCCAGCATGTTCTCGCGACCGTCGGGGGAGGTGCGGTGCAGCTTCACCTTGCCCTCGGTCACGACATACAGCCGGTCGCCGGGGTCGCCCTCGTGGAACAGGGCGTCACCGCGTGCGAGGGTCACCTCGCCCATGGAGGCGCGGAGCTCCGCGGCCTGCTCGTCATCGAGCGCCGCGAAGAGCGGGGCGCGCCGCAGAACGTCGTCCACGAGTCTCTCTCCTATGTCGACCAGCTCAGGGGACCCGGACCGGGGTCTCCCATTTTGCCGGACGGCTCAAACAGTGCGATCAATCACTACCAAGGATGCCGGACGTACGCGTGTGCTGTGCGGTGTGAGACCAATCGGGGTGGTGTTACCTGAGGTCCGGGCGGGTGTCAGCGGTCGGCCTTAGGCTGGCCGGGTGTCCAATAAGCCGGTGAGAGCACAGGCCAAGGGGTCCGCGGGAGTGACCGCGGCCCATAATTCAGCCGTGGGCGAACAAGCCCCCGCGAAGGCATCTTCGCAGGCCCTGCCCGCCCCCCAGGGCAAAGGTTCGGCCAAGAAACCGCCCGTGGCCAAGCCCGAATCGCGCCTGGCGATGGTGCGCCGGGCGCGCCGCATCAACCGGGAGCTGGCCGAGGTCTATCCGTACGCCCATCCGGAGCTCGACTTCCGCAATCCCTTCGAGCTGCTCGTCGCGACGGTGCTCTCCGCGCAGACCACCGACCTGCGGGTGAACCAGACGACCCCGGCCCTCTTCGCCGCCTACCCGACCCCCGAGGACATGGCCGCGGCCGTTCCCGAGGATCTGGAGGAGCTCATCCGGCCGACCGGGTTCTTCCGGGCGAAGTCGAGGTCTCTGCTCGGCCTCTCGCAGGCCCTCCGGGACAACTTCGGCGGGGAGGTGCCGGGCCGGATAGAGGACCTGGTGACCCTGCCCGGAGTCGGCCGCAAGACGGCGAACGTGGTGCTCGGCAATGCGTTCGGGGTTCCCGGGATCACGGTCGACACCCACTTCGGCCGGCTGGTCCGCCGCTGGAAGTGGACCGAGCAGGAGGATCCGGAGAAGGTCGAGGCGGAGATCTGCGCGATCTTCCCGAAGAGCGAGTGGACGATGCTCTCGCACCGGGTCGTCTTCCACGGCCGCCGGATCTGCCACGCCCGCAAGCCCGCCTGCGGGGCCTGCCCGATCGCCCCGCTGTGCCCGGCGTACGGGGAGGGCGAGACGGACCCGGAGAAGGCGAAGAAGCTGCTGCGGTACGAGAAGGGAGGCCAGCCGGGCCAGCGCCTGACCCCGCCCCCGGACTACCCGGGCCTTCCCGCTCCGCCTCTGGGAGCCGGCCCCTCCGGCAGCGGCGCGCAGCCGTAGGAACGAATCGGTACCCGGACCGCGTTTGGCGGTAAGGGAGATCACGGACAGGGGTGCCTATGACGCGCGGTACACGGGACGAGACGGCAGCAGCCCGGGAGGGCACGGGCATCGAGGTGTCCGCCGAGGGCCTGCCCGACTGGCTCGAGCCGGTCGAGCGGGTCGTGCGGACCATCGAGCCGCCCCAGCTGAGCCGGTTCCTGCCGCCCGAGGACGGCCGCGGCCGCCAGTCGGCCGTGCTGATCCTCTTCGGCGAGGGCCCGCGCGGCCCCGAGCTGCTGCTCATGGAGCGCGCCGGCAGCCTGCGCTCCCACCCGGGCCAGCCCTCCTTCCCCGGCGGCGCCCTCGACCCGGAGGACGGCGATCCGCACACCACCGGCCCGCTGCGCGCCGCCCTGCGCGAGGCCGAGGAGGAGACCGGCCTCGACCCCTCCGGTGTCCAGCTCTTCGGGGTCCTGCCCCGGCTCTACATCCCGGTCAGCGAGTTCGTCGTGACCCCGGTCCTCGGCTGGTGGCGCACCCCGAGCCCGGTGGGCGTGGTGGACCCGGCCGAGACGGCCCGCGTCTTCACGGTCCCCGTGGCGGATCTCACGGATCCCGAGCACCGCGTCACGGCCGTCCACCCGAGTGGCCACCTGGGCCCGGGTTTCACCGTCGAATCGGCTCTGGTCTGGGGTTTCACGGCCGGAGTGATCGACCGGCTCCTGCATTTCGCGGGCTGGGAACGCCCCTGGGACCGCTCGCGGCACGTCCCGCTCGACTGGCGCGCGTGAGACGGTGACCCATGTGAACGTGCTGGACATCCTGTTGCTGCTCGCCGCCGTGTGGTTCGCGATCGTCGGCTACCGCCAGGGGTTCGTCGTCGGCATCCTGTCGGTGATCGGATTCCTCGGCGGTGGCCTCGTCGCCGTGTCCCTGCTCCCGCTGGTCTGGGACCGGGTGACGGACAACGGCACCCAGGTGTCCACCACGGTCGTCGTCATCGCGGTCGTCGTGATCATCGTCTGCGCCTCGATCGGGCAGGCCCTGACCACCCACCTCGGCAACAAACTCCGCCGCAACATCACGTGGTCACCGGCGCGCGCCCTCGACGCGACCGGCGGGGCCCTGGTCAATGTCGTGGCGATGCTGCTGGTGGCGTGGCTGATCGGTTCTGCACTGGCCGGGACCTCGCTGCCCACCCTGGGCAAGGAAGTCCGCAACTCCAAGGTGCTCCTCGGCGTGTCGCGGGTGCTGCCCGCGCAGGCGAACACCTGGTTCTCGGACTTCAGCTCCACCCTGGCGCGCAACGGCTTCCCACAGGTGTTCAGCCCGTTCTCCAACGAGCCCATCACCGAGGTGAAGGCGCCCGATCCGGCGCTGGCCCAAAGCCCCGTCGCCGAGCAGGCGAAGCGTTCGATCGTGAAGGTCGTCGGCACCGCGCCCAGCTGTAGCAAGGTGCTGGAGGGCACGGGCTTCGTCTTCGCGCCCGGCAAGGTGATGACCAACGCGCACGTCGTCGGCGGCGTCGGCGAGCCGACCGTGCAGATCGGCGGCGAGGGCAGGCTCTACGACGGCAAGGTCGTGCTCTACGACTGGGAGCGCGACATCGCCGTCCTGGACGTGCCCAAGCTGAAGGCCCCGGCGCTGGAGTTCACCGACAGGGACGCGGCGAGCGGCAGCGACGCGATCGTCGCCGGCTTCCCCGAGAACGGCGCGTACGACGTCCGCTCCGCCCGCGTCCGCGGCCGGATCAACGCCAACGGCCCGGACATCTACCACCGGGGCACCGTCCGACGGGACGTCTACTCGCTCTACGCGACGGTCCGCCAGGGCAATTCCGGCGGCCCCCTGCTGACCCCGGAAGGCAAGGTCTACGGGGTGGTCTTCGCGAAGTCCCTCGACGACCCGAACACCGGCTACGCGCTGACGGCGGACGAGATCCGCGACGACATCCGGATCGGCAAGTCCGCCGAGCAGCGCATCGACAGCCAGGGTTGCGCCCTCTGAGGCTCCCGCGCAGCCGCTTTCCCGCAGGCTCAGCGGCCTCCGCGGTCCCTACGTCCGCGGATGCCGCAGGCGGGCCGAGACCCAGCGGGCGCGGCGGCGCAGGATGCGCGGGATCCCGAGTCTGAGGTCGTGGCCGTGCCGGCCCGCCCTCTCGTGGGTGCCCGGCGTAGCTGCCGAGCGGCGTTCGTGCGCGGTGTCACCGTGGTCGTACGTCCAGCCCATACTCCGAGCTGTGCCCGTGCCCCAAGGTCGGTAACCCCGTACGCGGCGGCCAATTGGCCTATGCGCCAGGCAATTGAATGGTTGTCATATCGCAAGGGGCGTGCGGTGGCGTGTGATGGGTCAGCGGTCCGGCTCGGGGTCCTTCAGCCAGTTCACCAACTCCGTCGAGAAGGCGACCGGGTCCTCCTCGTGCGGGAAGTGCCCGAGACCGTCGAACAGCCGCCACCGGTACGGGGCTTCGACGTACTCCCCGGAGCCGGCCGCACTGCGCGTCCGCATCACCGGGTCGAGCGAACCGTGCAGGTGCAGCGTCGGCACCCGCACCGGCCGCTTCATCCGCCGGTTGAACTGGAGCCCGTCGGGCCGCGCCATCGACCGCATCATCCAGCGGTACGGCTCGATCGAGCAGTGCGCGGTGGAGGGGATGCACATCGCCCGCTGGTACACGGCGAGATCCGCGTCCTCCGGGAGCAGCGGCCCCGACCAGTCCCGGATCAGCTGCCCCACGAGGGCCCCGTCGTCGGCGACGAGCTGCCGCTCGGGGACGAACGGCCGCTGGAAGCCCCAGATGTGCGAACTGGCCCGGGTCTGACCGAAGTCCGACAGCATCGCGGAGCGCCAGCGGCGCGGATGCGGCATGGAGGAGACGACGAGGCGGCGCACCAGCTTGGGCCGCATGACGGCGGCCGTCCAGGCCAGGTATCCGCCCAGGTCGTGCCCCACGAGCGCGGCGTCCGGCTCGCCGAGGGACCGTACGACCCCGGTGATGTCGAGCGCCAGATTGGCCGGGTCGTAACCGCGCGGGGTGCGGTCGCTGCCGCCCACGCCGCGCAGGTCCATGGCGACCGCCCGGTAGCCGGCGTCGGCGAGGGCGGTCAGCTGGTGCCGCCAGGTCCACCAGAACTGCGGGAAGCCGTGCAGCAGCAGCACCAGCGGCCCGTCACCGAGCTCGGCGACGTGGAAGCGGGCACCGTTGGCGGCGACGTCCCGGTGGATCACCGTCCTGCCGGGCACGTCGAGCCGTACCGCCGTGGCGGCGGTGGGCGGAGTGCTGGGGTCCGGCGAGGGCGCTGTCATGAGGACGAGCGTGCCACACCCACGGCGTTGTCACTCAACGGCCGCGCGTGCGGCTTGACGGTCCCGACGAGCGCGGCGGTCTGCTTGACGGACTCGATGGTCTTCACCGGCGGCTTGACCTTCTTGAACTTGACCACGGCGAGCAGCCCGACCAGGCCCGCGAGCAGCCAGAACGCGCCGCCGACGATGAGGAAGGACCACGCCAGGCCGAGCCCGAGGTTATGGATCCCGTACGCCGCGGCGAAACTCAGTACGGGGAGGGAGAAGAGCACGAGCACGCCCGCGACGATCGCCGCGCCGCTGCCGATGCCCGCGCGCT
Source organism: Streptomyces sp. NPDC057010 (assembly GCF_042673805.1). Classification (NCBI taxonomy): domain Bacteria; kingdom Bacillati; phylum Actinomycetota; class Actinomycetes; order Kitasatosporales; family Streptomycetaceae; genus Streptomyces; species Streptomyces sp. NPDC057010. Next base: position 49,763 of record NZ_JBHUSC010000006.1, read on the forward strand.
TGACGTCCTGCTTGATCTCGACCTTGGCGAGGGCGATCTCATCGTGCACCAGGGCGGACATCTCGGCGGTGGCCGAGGCGACCAGCTGGCCGAGCGTGCGCTCGGCTCCTTGCACCCCTTGGTCCACTGTGCTCATCGCTCTCTCCCTCTGTTGTCTGCTGCCGGCGGCTGTCCTCCGTCGTCACTCAGATCATGCCGGACGGTCGCCCTCGGCGCTGGACCCGGCCGCCGCTTCGGCCGGTCCCGCGGCCGCCGCCGCGGCCTTGCGGCGGTGCTCGGCGGCCTTGTTCTCGTAGATCCTCGCCATCCGCAGGTGGTACGCCGGGTTGTGCTCCTCGTAGATGTCCGGGATGCCGTCGAGGTCCTCGTCGCGCTCCTCGGCCTCGGTGAGCGCCCTGTACCTGCGGTCGCGGAGCTTGAGCAGGACGCAGGCGACGACCGCTGCGATGAGCGAGCCGATCAGGACGGCCGCCTTGACCTCGTCGGTGAGGAGCTCGTCGCCGGCGAAGGCGAGCTCGCCGATCAGCAGTGAGACGGTGAAGCCGATGCCGGCGAGCGAGGCCACGGCGAACACGTCGGGCCAGGCCAGGTCCTCGTTCAGCTCGGCCTTGGTGAAGCGGGCCGCCAGCCAGGTGCCGCCGAAGATGCCCACGGTCTTGCCGACGACCAGGCCGAGCACCACACCGAGGGTCTCGGGCCGGCTGAACACCTGGCCGATGGACTCGTCGGAGAGGGAGACGCCGGCGGAGAACAGCGCGAAGAGCGGGACGGCGAGACCGGCGGAGACGGGCCGGATCAGGTGCTCGATGTGCTCGCCGGGGGAGTGCTGCTCGCCGTCCTTGCGGGTGCAGCGGAGCATCAGGCCCATGGCGACACCGGCGATGGTGGCGTGGATGCCGCTGTTGTACATCAGGCCCCAGATGACCAGGGCGAGCGGGACGTAGACGTACCAGCCGCGGACGTTCCTGCGCAGCAGGAACCAGAAGAGGACCAGGCCCGCGACGGCGCCGCCGAGCGCCAGGAAGTCGATCTCGTTGGTGAAGAACACCGCGATGATCAGGATGGCGAAGAGGTCGTCGACGACGGCGAGCGTCAGCAGGAAGGCGCGCAGGGCGGAGGGCAGCGAGGTGCCGATGACCGCGAGGACCGCGAGTGCGAAGGCGATGTCGGTCGCGGTCGGGACCGCCCAGCCGTCCATCGAGCCGTTGCCGAGCGTGTTGACCAGCGCGTAGACGAGGGCCGGGACGGCCATGCCGCAGACGGCGGCGATGACCGGCAGGGCGGCCGCCTTGGGGTCGCGCAGGTCGCCCGCGACGAGCTCGCGCTTGAGTTCGATGCCGGCGACGAAGAAGAAGATCGCGAGGAGGCCGTCGGCGGCCCAGTGCTGGATCGACAGGTCCAGGCCGAGGGCGGCGGGGCCCAGGTGGAAGCCCCGGACCGTGTCGTAGCTGTTCGTCAGGGCGGGCGTGTTGGCCCAGATCAGGGCGGCGATCGCGGCCACGAGCAGCAGTACGCCACCGACGGTCTCGGCGCGCAGGGCATTCGCGACGAAGCGGCGCTCCGGCAGCGAGAGGCGGCCGAGCAGTTTGCGGCTGGGGGTGGGCGTGGCCACGGCGGGGCACCTCCGGGTGGTCGACGGCATGACGAAGCAGTTGCCGACCAGACTTCCCGGCGCACCCTGTGATTTTTACGCTTTCAATATTTTACAGGGTGTACGCGAGGGCGTATCCGGCGATCATCACCTTATGTGCGAAAGGGGCATCCGGCGCGGCGCGCCGGATGCCCCTCCGGTCGTGTCTCAGTCCTCGCTGGAAGCGCTCGGCAGCTTGCTCTGGATCAGGTCCATGACCGAGGAGTCCGCGAGCGTGGTCACATCGCCGACGGCGCGGTTCTCCGCCACGTCGCGCAGCAGACGGCGCATGATCTTGCCCGAGCGGGTCTTCGGCAGTTCCTGGACCGGCAGGATCCGCTTGGGCTTGGCGATCGGGCCGAGCGTGGCGCCGACGTGGCCCCGCAGCTCCGCGACCAGGCTCTCGGTCTCGGAGGCGCTGCCGCGCAGGATGACGAAGGCCACGATGGCCTGGCCGGTGGTCTCGTCGTTGGCGCCGACCACGGCCGCCTCGGCGACCGCGGGGTGCGAGACGAGCGCCGACTCGACCTCGGTGGTGGAGATGTTGTGGCCGGATACCAGCATCACGTCGTCGACCCGGCCGAGCAGCCAGATGTCGCCGTCGTCGTCCTTCTTGGCGCCGTCGCCCGCGAAGTACTTGCCCTCGAAGCGCGACCAGTAGGTGTCGATGAACCGCTGGTCGTCACCCCAGATGGTGCGCAGCATCGACGGCCACGGCTCGGTGAGGACCAGGTAGCCGCCCCCGCCGTTGGGCACCTCGTGCGCCTCGTCGTCCACGACGGTGGCGGAGATCCCGGGCAGGGCGCGCTGGGCGGAGCCCGGCTTGGTGTGCGTGACGCCCGGCAGCGGGGAGATCATCATCGCGCCGGTCTCGGTCTGCCACCAGGTGTCCACGATCGGGCAGCGGTCGCCGCCGATGTGCTTGCGGTACCAGATCCAGGCCTCGGGGTTGATCGGCTCGCCGACCGAGCCCAGTACGCGCAGGCTCGACAGGTCGAACTTCGCGGGGATGTCGTCGCCCCACTTCATGAACGTACGGATGGCCGTGGGCGCCGTGTACAGGATGGTGACGCCGTACTTCTGGACGACCTCCCAGAAGCGGCCCTGGTGCGGGGTGTCCGGCGTGCCCTCGTACATGACCTGGGTGGCGCCGTTCGCGAGCGGCCCGTAGACGATGTACGAGTGCCCGGTCACCCAGCCGATGTCGGCGGTGCACCAGTAGACGTCGCTCTCCGGCTTCAGGTCGAAGACCGCGTGGTGGGTGTACGCGGCCTGCGTGAGGTAGCCGCCCGAGGTGTGCAGGATGCCCTTCGGCTTACCCGTGGTCCCCGAGGTGTAGAGGATGAAGAGCGGGTGCTCGGCGTCGAACGCCTGCGGGGTGTGCGCGGTGGACTGGCGGCCGACGACCTCGTGCCACCAGAGGTCGCGGCCCTCGGTGAAGGCGGTGTCCTGGCCGGTGCGCTGCACCACGAGCACGTTCTTGACCTGCGGACACTTGTCGACGGCCTCGTCGATGGCGGGCTTCAGCGCGGTGGGCTTGCCGCGGCGGTAGCCGCCGTCGGCGGTGATGACCAGCTTGGCGTCGGCGTCCTGGATGCGGGAGGCGACGGCGTCCGCGGAGAAGCCGCCGAAGACCACGGAGTGCGCGGCGCCGACGCGGGCGCACGCGAGCATCGCGATGACCGCCTCGGGGATCATCGGCAGGTAGACGGCGACGCGGTCGCCGGCCTGCACGCCCAGCTCGGTCAGGGCGTTGGCGGCCCGGGAGACCTCGTCCTTGAGCTCGGCGTAGGTGATCGCGCGGCTGTCGCCGGGCTCGCCCTCGAAGTGGATGGCGACGCGGTCGCCGTTGCCGGCCTCGACGTGCCGGTCCACGCAGTTGTAGGCGACGTTCAGCTTGCCGTCCGCGAACCACTTCGCGAAGGGCGGGTTCGTCCAGTCGAGCGTCTCGGTCGGCTCGGTGGCCCAGGTCAGCCGCCGGGCCTGCTCGGCCCAGAAGCCCAGCCGGTCCGCGTCGGCCTGTGTGTACGCAGCCTCTGTCACGTTGGCGGCGGCGGCCAGATCGGCGGGCGGTGCGAACCGCCGCTCCTCCTTGAGCAGATTGGCCAGGCTTTCGTTGCTCACGACATCTCCCTTTCCCAGGGTGTCCGTTGTGTCCCCGGGCATAGCTCATCAGTCAGCGGCCCAGGTGACAAGGGGTAGCCGAGAATTGGTTTAGACCTATAACACGGCCGGGTCCGGGCGCGAAAGGCCCCTTCCCGCTGCAGGGTGCGGGAAGGGGCCAAAACGATTGCACGGATGGGTGAGGCTATCGGTTCAGGCGCGCTGTGGTTTCAGGCGTTCTGTCCGACGGCTTCGGCGGTTCCCACCGCTCCCGCGGCTCCCACGGTGTCGAAGACCCGGCAGTCGAAGAAGTCCTCGCCTTCGGAGAGCAGGTACGCCTGCGCCTCGCCCACGTGGAAGTACATCCCGTGCAGCTCCAGCGTGCCCTCGGCGAGCCGCCTGGCCACCGATTCGTGGGCCCGCAGGTGCTCCAGCTGCTGGACCACATTGGTCAGGCACAGCTGCTCCACCGCGTCCGCCGGGAGCCGCCCCGAGATCCGGGCCCAGGCGTGGTGGCGGCTGGCCATCCGCTCCAGGCTGGGCAGCCCGTGCCGCAGCCAGCGGTGCAGCGGGGTCGTCGGGGCCCCGGGCGCGGAGTTGAGCAGGGCCTGCATGGCCCCGCAGCCCGAGTGACCGCACACCGTGATGCTGTCCACCTTGAGCACGTCCACCGCGTACTCGATGGCCGCCGCGACCGAGTCGTCGTTGGACTCGGCGCCCGGCAGGGGGACGAGGTTGCCGACGTTGCGGACGGTGAACAGGTCGCCAGGCCCGCTGGCCGTGATCATGCTGGTCACCAGGCGGGAGTCGGCGCAGGTGAGGAAGAGCTGGGAGGGCCGCTGCCCCTCGCGCGCCAGCCGGGCCAGCTCGTCCCGGACGTGGGGCGCGGTATCGCGCTGGAAGGCGCTGATCCCGTTGGCCAGTTGGCCGGCGCCGCGCCGCCGGGGGGCCGCCGTCGCTCCGGCGGCCGCGGTCGTGGCCGTACGGGTCCCCGTGGCCTGGTGGTCGCAGTGGTTCTGCCACGGAGTCCAGGGGCGGCAGCACTGGTGGCCTGCGCGCTGGGGCGTGCGCCGCGACCGGTCGGCCTCGGAGATCGGGCCCGGCGACCCGGAGCGGCCGGTGACCTCCGCCGAACCCCCGTGCGCCAGATGGGATTCCTGCCAGTCCTTCAAGGTCTCGTAGGCCGCGTGGTCCATGAACGAGCCGTCCAGCTCGATCACGGCGCGCGCCTCGTGCGGGATCTGGTTCAGCACCCGGCTCAGCCGCGGCACGGCCAGGAAGGTCAACTGCCCGCGCGCCCGGATCCGGTGGACCCCGCCGTCGAGCTCCTCCAGCGTGATCCTGGTCCGGGCCAGCCGGTGCAGGGCCAGCGCGACCGCGACGGCGATGCCGATGGCCACGCCCTCCAGGACCCCGCCGAGCACCACGGCCGCGATGGTCGTGCCGTAGACCACGATCTCGCGGTGCCGCGTGACGGTACGCAGGTGCGTGGCGCTCACCATCCGCACCCCCACCGCCATCACCAGCGCGGCCAGTGAGGCCAGCGGGATCAGGTCGAGGGCGGGGACGAGCAACCCCGCCGCGAGCAGCACCCAGAATCCGTGCAGCATGACCGACCGCCTGCTGACGGCACCGGACTTGACGTTCGCCACGCTGCGCATGGCCCCGCCCGCGACGGGCAGCCCGCCCAGCGCGCCGGAGACGATGTTCGCCGCGCCCTGCCCCCGCAGCTCCCGGTTGAGGTCGGCGCGGGGCGGGCGGTTGCCCGTACGCCGCTCGGAGACGATCAGCTTGTCGGTCGCGACGGCGGAGAGCAGGGATTCCACGCTGCCGACCAGGGTGATGGTCAGCACGGCGGCGATGATGCCGAGCACCGGGCCCTCGGGCAGTTCGGGCAGCGCGTGGCTGCGCCAGGACGGCAGGTCCACCCGGGGCAGGCTGAGGCCGGCCACGGCGGCGAGGGCGGTGGCCGTCGCCACGGCGGCCAGCGCCGCCGGCACCCTGCGCAGGGCGCGGCCCGTCCGCCCGGGCAGCTTCGGCCAGCCGAACAGGACGAGCAGCGTCAGCACGCTGACACCGAGCGCGACCGGGTGCAGATCGGCCAACTGATCGGGCAGTCCGAGGACGTTGGCGACGGCGGAGCTCTGCGGGGTGCCGCCGAGCACGATGTGCAGCTGGGCCAGCGCGATGGTCACGCCGATGCCCGCGAGCATGCCGTGCACGATCGCCGGGCTGACCATGAGCGCCGACCGGGCGGTGCGCAGGGCGGCCAGGCCGAGCTGGCAGATGCCGGCCAGCACGGTGATGGCACAGGTGGTACGCCACCCGTAGTGCTGGATCAACTCGGCGGTGACGACCGTGAGTCCGGCTGCGGGCCCGCTGACCTGGAGCGGTGCGCCGCCGAGCCGTCCGGCCACGATCCCGCCGACCGCCGCGGCGACCAGGCCCGCCTGGAGCGGGGCCCCCGTGGCGAGGGCGATGCCGAGCGAGAACGGCAGGGCGATCAGGAAGACGGCGATGGAGGCGGAGAGGTCCGCCGAGAGGTTCGTGGGTGTGGGGGAGGTGGCTGTCATAAGGTCCCGTCTCCTCGGGGGAGGGGTGAAGCGGCGGGAGTCTCAACACTCGGTAAATGGATGGTAATGGAGAGTAAAGAGGAGTGGTGGGGAATGGGGGCAAATGGACTAGGAATTAGCACTCGGGGGTGATTAAGCATTTTGTACGGCTTGTCACATCTTCCTCACGGTGAACCCCATGGGACGTTGCGGCGCGGAAGCGCTGAAACGGAACTGCGAGGGAGAGGTGGGGCGGATGATCGCCGCCACGAAGAAGATCGCCGGCGGCCTGGTCGCCACGGCGCTGGTGCTGGGAGCCGCCGGCTGCAGCTCCTCGGGTCCCGCCAAGTCCCCGGCTTCCGGGGCTCAGCGGAAGGGCGCCAACGCCCCCGAGGCCCCCGGCAGCGTCAACCGGCTCATCGGTGACGGCTCGACCGCGTACACCGGTGCGCAGCCGCACGTGCAGAAGGCGGAGAAGCTGAAGCCCGGTGAGAAGCCGCCGCAGTTCGTGGTGTTCTCGTGGGACGGCGCCGGCGAGGACAGCCAGAAGCTCTTCTCGCACTTCCGCGAGGTCGGCAAGCAGTACAACGCCCGGATGACGTACTTCCTCAGCGGCGTCTACATGCTCCCGGAGGAGAAGAGCTCCCTCTACACCGCTCCCCAGCACTCACCCGGCCGTTCCGACATCGGCTTCGGCGACCTCCAGGGCATCAAGGACACCGCCACGCAGGTCCGCGAGGCGTGGCTGGAGGGCAACGAGATCGGCACCCACTTCAACGGCCACTTCTGCGGTCCCGACGGCGGCGTCGGCACCTGGTCGGTCGAGGAGTGGAAGAGCGAGATCAACCAGGCCAAGTCCTTCGTCAAGAACTGGAAGACGAACGCGGGCCTGAAGAGCATGCCGGCGCTCCCCTTCGACTACGACAAGGAGCTGATCGGGGCCCGCACGCCGTGCCTGGAGGGCCAGAAGAACTTCATGCTGGCGGCGAAGGACATGGGCTTCCGCTACGACTCCAGCGGCATCAGCAAGCAGATCTGGCCCAAGAAGACGGACGGCCTCTGGGACCTGCCGCTGCAACTGGTCCCGATGCCGGGGCGCGGCTTCGACACCCTGAGCATGGACTACAACTACATGGTCAACCAGTCCGGGACGACCTCGCAGGGCGACCCCTCGCAGCACCAGTACTGGGGCGACCAGATGCGCGACGGCCTGAGCCAGGCCTTCGACCGGGCCTACGAGGGCAACCGCGCGCCGCTGATCATCGGCAACCACTTCGAGTCCTGGAACGGCGGCACCTACATGCGCGCCGTCGAGGAGTCCATCAAGGGCATGTGCACGCGGAAGGAGGTCCGTTGCGTGCCGTTCCGCGAGCTGGCGGACTGGCTGGACGCGCAGGACCCCAAGACCCTGGAGTGGATGCGCACCCTCGACGTCGGCGAGGCGCCGAAGCAGGGCTGGACGAAGTTCCTGACCGCGGGGCCGCCGCCCGCGCCGCCGGCGGCCCCCGCCGCCGTCACGCCGGCTGCGGAGCCGGCTGAGGGGGCTGCGGACGAGGGCTGACGAGGCCCTCTGCCCCGCCGGGCGCCCCGGCACCCTCACGCAGGACGAAATCGGGGTCGACCTGGTCCGCCAGGTCGACCCCGGTCTTGGCGTTGCCCCAGCTCTCCGCGTTCTTGAGGTGGAAGCGCACCATCTGCTCGGTGTACCGCTCCCAGTCGCGGTGCGCGTACGAGTCGTCGGCCGCGTCCTGGAGGGACTGGAGGGCGAGCCGGTTGGTCGCCTCCAGCAGCTCGAAGGCGGCCGGCCGGCCCTTCTCCATCGCCCGCACCCAGTCGGAGTGCCCGACGGTGACCAGCAGGTCCTCGCCCACCTCGTCCTGGAGGAACTCGATGTCGTCCGGGCCCTGCACCTTGTTCCCGATGACCTTGAGCGAGACGCCGAAGTCCCGCGCGTACTCCTTGTACTGGCGGTAGACGGAGACGCCCTTGCGGGTCGGCTCGGCGACCAGGAAGGTCATGTCGAAGCGGGTGAACATGCCGGAGGCGAAGGAGTCCGAACCGGCGGTCATGTCGACGACGACGTACTCGTCGGGGCCGTCGACGAGGTGGTTGAGGCAGAGCTCGACCGCCCCGACCTTCGAGTGGTAGCAGGCCACGCCCAGATCGGCCTCGGTGAACGGCCCGGTGGCCATGAGCCGTACGGGCGCCCCGTCGAGCAGGAGCGTGCGCGCGCAGGCCTCGTACACCGGATTGTCCTCGGTGACCCGCAGCAGGCGCGAGCCCCGGCCGGGCGGGGTGGTCTTGATCATCGTGTCGACGGACGCGATGCGCGGGTTGGAGCCCCGCAGGTACTCCTTGATCAGGGGCAGGTGCGCCCCCAGGGCGGGCAGTTCGGCGGCCTCGTCCTCGCCGAGTCCGAGCGCGGCGCCCAGGTGCTGGTTGATGTCGGCGTCCACCGCGACGACGGGAGCCTCATTGGCGGCGAGGTGGCGGATGAAGAGGGAGGACAGCGTGGTCTTGCCGCTGCCGCCCTTTCCCACGAAAGCGATCTTCATGTTCACCAAGCGTAGTGGACCGATCGCGGTGAGTTGTCAAGGTGAGTGAAGAAGACCACTCCAAGGAGGGGTCGGTGCTATGGGTGTGCAGTGCGTAGGCTCCCTACTTATGAGTAGCGCTTCTGACCCGTTGGCCGCCCTGGCCGGGCTGCCGGGTGTCGCCGAGTCCGTGGATTCCGTACGCAAGGCAGTGGACCGGGTCTACGGGCACCGGGTGATGCGCCGTCGCAGTGGCGAGATCACCTCGGAGGCCGCGCTGCGCGGCGCCCGTGCCAGCGCGGCGCTGTCCGGTGCGGACTGGGCGCTGGAGGAGGTGCGCCGCCGGACGGACTTCGGGTCGGAGCCCGAGGCGCTGACGGTGGGCGCTGCGCTCCGCCTCACCGCGGAGGCCGGGCAGCTGCTGAGCATCTGGCGCCAGTCGCCGCTCCGGGTCCTGGCGCGGCTCCACCTGGTCGCGGCGGGTTCGACGGCGGCCGGGGACGTGGTGGGCCGGCCGCGGCTGGCGGGCGAGCCGGTGGACGAGCCGCTGGTGGAGCTGGAGCTGCCGAGTGCGGAGGAGGTCGCCGGGCGGCTGGACGGGCTCTCCCGCCTGATCATCGCGGGCGGCTCCGCCCCGGCGCTGGTCACGGCGGCGGTCGTGCACGGCGAACTGCTGGCCCTGCGGCCCTTCGCCACGTACAACGGGCTGGTCGCGCGGGCCGCCGAGCGGATCGTCCTGATCAACAGCGGTCTGGACCCGAAGGCGATCTGCCCGGCGGAGGTCGGCCACGCCGAGCAGGGGCGCGAGGCGTACCTGGCCGCGTTCGAGGGCTACGTCTCCGGTACCGCGGAGGGGATGGCCGCCTGGATCGCCCACTGCGGGCGGGCGATCGAGCTGGGCGTGCGCGAGTCGACGGCCGTCTGCGAGGCGCTTCAGCGCGGCGCGGCCTGAGGTTCGCGCGTGGTGTCCGGGGTTTTTCGCCCGGACATGGGTTGCGGCGACACCGTACTGCTTTGGTGTCGCCGCTGGCATTTACGCCCAGTTACCAAGCGTCCTCGATGGTTGCCCATCAGGTCGGGAACTTTGCCCGTCACCTGGTGCGGCTGGCCCGTAATCGACGGGTCGACGTCGCGTGGGTGCTCGGCGTTCATGCTTCGGTCCGTGGGCCTTACTGCGTTTTAAAGATGATCCTCTCGGATGTTCTTTGGTCTCGCGGGCCGTTGCTTTATTTGTACTCCGCTTGGGAGCCATGCGAAACCCCTGGCTCCACTTTTTACTTTCCAGGGCAAGATCGGGCGAACTGGACGGCCCGTATCGGTGCAGGTCAGGACAATCACGCGGACGCGGCGGCGGCCAGCGCGTTGGCCCGGCGCCGGCTCGCGTACCAGACCAGCCCCGCCGTGGCGGCTGCCGCCCCGACGGCCGCGGCGGCGACCAGCGCCGGCCGCGCCGGCATCGACAGCCCGGGCAGCCGCTGCTTGAGGCGCACCGGGCGGTCGAACACGAGCACCGGCCACTCCCGCGCCAGGGCCTCGCGCCGCAGTGCCCGGTCGGGGTTGACGGCGTGCGGGTGCCCGACCGCCTCCAGCATGGGGATGTCGGTGGCCGAGTCGCTGTAGGCGTAGCAGCGGGCGAGGTCGTAGCCCTCGGACTCGGCGAGCTCGCGGACGGCTTCCGCCTTCGTGGGCCCGTAGGCGTAGTACTCGATCTCCCCGGTGAAACAGCCGTCCTCGCCGACGACCATGCGCGTGGCGACGACGCGGTCGGCGCCGAGCATCTCCCCGATCGGCTCGACCACTTCCGCACCGGAGGTCGACACGATCACCACGTCGCGGCCCGCCGTGTGGTGGGCCTCGATGAGGGACGCGGCCTCGTCGTAGATGATCGGGTCGATCAGATCGTGCAGGGCTTCCGCGACGATCTCCCGCACCTGCTGTACGTTCCACCCCTTGCAGAGGGCGGAGAGGTACTCGCGCATCCGTTCCATCTGTTCGTGGTCGGCGCCACCGGCCAGGAAGATGAACTGTGTGTACGCGGTGCGCAGCACGGCGCGACGATTGATCAGTCCGCCCTGGTAGAAGGACTTGCTGAACGTCAAGGTGCTCGACTTCGCAATGACCGTCTTGTCCAGGTCGAAGAAGGCTGCGGTGCGAGGCGAGGAGTGCGGCAAGGGCTGATTTTCCACGCACTGAGCATATGCGCCCACCATTCGGCGTAAGGTGTGGCGCGTGGGTTTGCCTGAGAAGGCTCTCGGGTACACCATGGAAGTCACGGATCGTTCGCGACCGTGCTAACCCGGTCTGGCTCCTCCCCCCCCGAGTCGGACCGTGGGGACGACCCCCGCTCTCCCCCCCGGCGGGGGTCGTCGCATGTCCGGACGCGGTTTGCGTCCCTGCCTTCGGCCCCAAGTGACCATCCCTCCGGCCCTCCTGTGTCTACGGGGCCGGCGCGGCGAAGGCCCTCACCCTCTCAGACTCGTAACGGTGCGTAGTGGTTCCACCGCGCTCCGGAACTCACCTGAGAGAGTGACCGGGTTATTCACAATCGACGCGGTGTCCACAGTTTTCGAGCAAGATCCACTTCTTTTTCCTGATCGCTGCACGGTGATTCCAGCCGCGAAGTCCGCGGTGCTGGATTTCGCAGTGAGAAGGGGGCGGAGATCGTGGTCCGATCGAAGTCGTGTGAAACACCCGAGTCCGTGGTGGGCGGGGCGGCGCCCGGTGGCGGGCGACCGCTGATCATCACCGAGGACCCCCTGCTGCTCGACGACCTGTTGCGGCTGTGCGCCGCCGCGGGGGCCGAGCCGCATGTGCACCACGCGGTGCCGGAGCAGAGCGGAACGGGCGGCGCAAGCGCCGAGGGCCCCGGGAGCGTCGGATGGGAGTCCGCGCCGCTGGTGCTGGTCGGGGACGACGCCGCGCTGCGGGTGCGCGGGGCGCCGCGCAGGGAGGGGGTGTTCCTCGTCGGCCGGGAGCTGGACGACCCCCTCGTGTGGCAGCGGGCCGTGGAGATCGGCGCCGAGGAGGTGCTCAGGCTGCCCGACGCCGAGAGCCGGCTCGTCGACCGCATCGCCGATGTGGTGGAAGGCGCCGGCCGGCCCGCCCTCGCCGTCGGCGTGATCGGCGGCAGCGGCGGGGCCGGGGCCTCCACCCTCGCCTGCGCGCTCGCCCTCGGGGCCGCCCGCGCCGGAGAGCGGACCATCCTCATCGACGGGGACCCGCTGGGCGGGGGCATGGACGTCCTGCTCGGCGGCGAGGCCGCGGAAGGACTGCGCTGGCCCGACTTCGCGGCCTCGCGCGGCCGGGTCGGAGCCGGAGCGCTGGAGGAGTCCCTGCCCGAGCTGCACGCCCTGAGGGTCCTCAGCTGGGACCGCGGGGACCGGGTGGTGGTGCCGCCCGAGGCGATGCGCTCGGTGGTGGCAGCCGCCCGCCGCCGGGGCGGGGTCGTGGTGGTCGACCTCCCGCGGCGGGTGGACGAAGCCGTGGCCGAGGTGCTGGCCCAGCTCGACCTGGTGCTGATGGTGGTCCCGGGCGAGCTGCGGGCGGTGGCCGCCGCGGGCCGGGTGGCCGCCGGCGTACGGATGGTGGCCCGGGACGTGCGTGTCGTCGTACGGGGCCGCTGCCCCGGCGGTCTCGACGCCGAGGCCGTCGCCGGGCTGCTGGGGGCGCCGCTGGCCGGCGAGGTGCCGGTCGAGGTGGGGCTCCCCGGGCGGGTGTGCGAGGGGGAACCGCCGGGGGCGCAGGGGCGGGGCGCGCTGGCCCGGTTCTGCGACGGCTTCTGGCAGCGGGTGCTCGGCTCCGCCCAGGGGGTGACGGCATGAGCGCGGTACTGCTGGATGCGGTGCGCCGGCGGCTCGCCGAGACCGGGGCGGAACCGACCCCGGCGCGGGTGGCGGCGGCCCTGCGGGCCCAGGGCCGGCTGCTCGGCGATGCGGAAGTGCTGGGTGTGGCCGCCGAGTTACGGTCCGAGCTGGTCGGGGCTGGCCCGTTGGAGGCGCTGCTCGCCGACCCCGAGGTCACCGATGTGCTCGTGGCGGCCCCCGACCGGGTGTGGGTGGACCGGGGCGGCGGGCTGGAGCTGACCGGCGTGACCTTCGCCGACGCCGATGCCGTGCGCAGGCTCGCCCAGCGCCTCGCCGCCGTCGCGGGACGGCGGTTGGACGACGCCCGGCCCTGGGTGGACGCCCGGATGCCGGACGGCACCCGGCTGCACGCCGTACTGCCCCCGGTGGCGGTCGGGACGGCCTGCCTCTCGCTGCGGGTGGTGCGGCCGCGGGCGTTCACGCTGGAGGAACTGGTCGCGGCCGGGACCCTGCCGCCCGGCGGGCACCGGCTGCTCCGGGAGATGGTCGAGGCCCGGCTGTCGTTCCTCGTCTCCGGCGGGACCGGCACCGGCAAGACCACCCTGCTCAGCGCCTTGTTGGGGCTGGTGGGCCCCGGCGAGCGGATCGTGCTCGCCGAGGATTCGGCCGAGCTGCGCCCGGACCATCCGCACGTGGTGCGGCTGGAGACGCGCCCGGCCAACCAGGAGGGGGCGGGCCTGGTCACGCTGGCGGACCTGGTCCGGCAGGCCTTGCGGATGCGGCCCGACCGGCTGGTGGTCGGCGAGGTCCGCGGCCCCGAGGTGGCCGACCTGCTCGCGGCCCTCAACACGGGACACGAAGGCGGCTGTGGGACGGTCCACGCGAATGCCGCCGCCCATGTTCCGGCCCGCCTGGAGGCGCTGGGGACGGCCGCCGGGCTCGACCGGGCCGCCTTGCACAGCCAGTTGGCGGCCGCGCTGAACCTGGTCGTCCACCTGATCCGGGACCGGGAAGGGCGGCGCCGGGTGGCCGAGGTGCACGTGCTGGAGCGGGACGCCGCCGGGCTGGTGGTCACCGTACCGGCGCTGCGGTGGGCCGCGCGGGGCTTCGTACGGGAGCGCGGCTGGGAGCGGCTGCGCCCGCTGCTGCGAGGTATCCGGTGAGCGCCGGGGCGGTGCTGCCGGTACCGGTGTTCGCCGGGGTGCTGTGCGCCGGGGCGGCCGCCTGGGTGCTGGCCGGGGGCGACCGGGTCTCCCGGCGGGCCCGGGTGCTGGTGGCCGGGGGCGGGCCGGTGGTCCCGGGCGGGCCGGTGCGCCTGGAGCGGCTGCTGGCCGGCGTACGGATGCGGGCGGCGCGGTGGCGCGAGTGGGCCTGCCTCGGGGCCGGGCTCCTGGTCGCCGTGCTGGGCGGATCGGTGGTCCCGCTGGTGGCGGGGGCGGCCGCCGTGCCCCTGGTGCGGCGGTGGCTGCGGACCCGGGCGCGGGAGCGGGCCCGGGTGGCGCGGGCCGCCGAGGTGGTGGCCCTGTGCGGGGCGGCCGTGGGGGAGTTGAGGGCGGGAGCCCAGCCGGGGCAGGCGCTGACGGCGGCCATACGGCGGACGGCCGCGGCCCCGGGCGGCCCGGGCCCGGCGGAGGCGGGGGTGCTGGCCGCCGCCGCGTTCGGCGGGGACGTGCCCGCCGCGCTGCGCCAGGCGGCTCGGGAGCCCGGCGCGGAGGGGCTGGCCGGGATGGCCGCCTGCTGGCGGGTGTCGGTGGACGGCGGCGCGGGCCTGGCCGCCGGGCTGGAGCGGCTGGAGGGCGCCCTGCGGGCCGAGCGGGACCGCCAGGAGTCCCTGAGGGCCCAGTTGGCGGGAGCCCGGTCCACGGCCGTGGTGCTCGCCCTGCTGCCCCTGGTGGGCCTGCTGATCGGCACCGGACTGGGGGCGGATCCGCTGCGGGTGCTGCTGCACACCCCGATGGGGTGGGGGTGTCTGCTCGCGGGCGGCGTGCTGGAGGCGCTGGGACTGGTGTGGTGCCGGCGGATCGTACGGGCGGGGGAGCGGTGATGGGCGGCTTCGGGGGCTTCGATGTCCACAGGCTGGGGATGGTGCTGTGCCTGGCGGTGGCGGCGCTGTGGGCGGGGTCGGCGGTCGTGGCGCGGGTCCGGGCGCGGGCGGCCCGGCGCCGGTTCGCGGTCCTGCTGGGGGTGAAACCGGGTCCCAAGGGGCCGGCGCCGGGCTTCAGGGTGCGCGGCGCGGTCGCGGCCTGGGCGGGGCCGGCGGGGGCGCTGCTGGCGGGCTGGGTGCTCGTCGGCGGGGTGACCGGGCTGGCCGCCGGCGGCCTGGCGGCGTTCGCGGTCCGCCGGTGGGGGTCCCGGGCGCGACCGCCGGCGGGGGTGGACCCAAGGGAGGCGGAGCGTCAGCTGCCGTTCGCCGCCGACCTGTTGGCGGCCTGCCTGGCCGCCGGGGCCGGCCCGGTGGAGGCCGCGGAGGTGGTCGGGGAGTCGCTGGGCGGCCCGGTGGGCGAGCGGCTGGCGCGGGCCGGGGCGGAGTTGCGGCTCGGCGGCGAACCGGGCGCCGCGTGGGGGAGTCTGGCGGAGATACCCGGTGCCAGGGCGCTCGCGCAGTGCCTGGAACGGGCGGCCCGGACCGGGGCACCCGCGGCGGAACCGGTCTCACGGCTCGCGACGGCCCTGCGCGAGGACCGCACCCGCCGGGCGGGCTCCAGGGCGCAGCGGGCGGCGGTCCTCGTCACCGCTCCGGTGGGGCTGTGTTTCCTCCCCGCATTTCTCGCGATCGGAGTCGCCCCGGTGGTGATCGGTATGGCCTCCGGTCTCCTCTCGAACACCTGAAGTCACATCAACAACAGACGTCGACAGCACACTTCGCAAGGAAATCAACGGGAGGTTGCCATGAGGATCATCTGGTTTCGGGTACGGGCGGCGCTGGGAGCCCGCGGGAGCGATAGGGGGATGTCCACTTCGGAATACGCCATGGGCACGATCGCGGCCTGTGCATTCGCGGCCGTTCTGTACAAGGTGGTGACGAGTGAAGTGGTCGCCACGGCCCTTCAGTCGACCATCGGGAAGGCGCTCGATGTGCCGTTCTGAGGAAAGGGCCGGGCGGAGCCGGGGAATCGGGGGCCGGGGCGACCGGGGATATGTGACGGCGGAGGCCGCCCTGGTGATTCCGGCGCTGGTGCTGTTCGCGGCGCTGCTGGTGTGGGCGCTGATGGCGGCGGCCGCGCAGATCCGGTGTGTGGACGCGGCCCGGGCCGGTGCCCGGGCGGCGTCCCGGTCGGAGCCGGCGGAGGTCGCGGTGGCGGCGGCCCGGGCGGCCGCGCCCTCGGGAGCGGAGGTGCAGGTGGAGCGGGCCGGGGACCTGTGGCGGGTCCGGGTGTCGGCCCCGGCGCCGGGGCCCGGCGGGCTGCCGGTGCGGCTGGGGGCGCAGGCGGTGGCTCTGGCGGAGGACAGCGTGGGGCCGCCGCCGTGAGCCGGGACCGGGGCTCGGCCACGGTGTGGGCGGCGCTGGTGGCCACCGTGCTGGGGGCGGTGTTCGGCGGGGTGCTGTTGCTGGGCCAGGCCGTCGTGGCCCGCCACCGTGCGGCGGCGGCCGCGGACCTGGCGGCGCTCGCTGCGGCGGCGGGCTGGGCCCACGGCCCGGAGGCGGCCTGCGCCACCGCACGGCGCGTGGCGCGGGCCCAGGGCGCGGTGCTGGCCGTGTGCCGGGTCGAGGGTGAGATCGCCGAGGTCACGGCCCGTCCCGCGACGGGCCCGTTCACCCCCGGGATCCGGGCCCGCGCGGGCCCGCCCGCGGAGACGACGGGCCGGCCGGAGCCGCAGGCCCCGCCGGCCCCGCCGTGACGGGCCGGCGCTGTCAGGGCTGGTCGGGGTCGGTTCGGTCGGGGGTCGGGGATTCGGAGAGGAGGCGGGTGAGGAGGCGGATGGCGCCGCGCTTGTGGAGGGGGTCGTTGCCGTTGCCGCACTTGGGGGACTGGATGCAGGAGGGGCAGCCGGCGTCGCATTCGCAGGCCGCGATCGCGTCGCGGGTGGCCGTCAGCCAGGCGCGGGCCGTGTGGAAGGCCCGCTCGGCGAATCCGGCGCCGCCGGGGTGGCCGTCGTAGACGAAGACCGTGGGGAGGAGGGTGTCGGGATGCAGCGGCACGGAGACGCCGCCGATGTCCCAGCGGTCGCAGGTGGCGAACAGCGGGAGCAGGCCGATGGAGGCGTGCTCGGCGGCGTGTAGCGCGCCGCCGAGGATCTCCGGGTTGATCCGGGCCTCGTCGAGCTGGTCCTCGGTGACCGTCCACCACACGGCCCTGGTGCGCAGGGTGCGGGGCGGCAGGTCCAGCTTGGCCTCGCCCAGGACCTCGCCGGTGATCAGCTTGCGGCGCAGGTAGGAGACGACCTGGTTGGTGACCTCGACCGAGCCGTAGCAGAGCCGGGCCCCGCCCCAGGGGATCTCGGTTTCGGTTTCGAGGATGGAGATGGAGGTGGTGTCGCGGGCGGTGGTGGAGAAGGGCGGGTTCGCCTCCTCCACGAGGGCCGCCGCGTCCTCCAGGTCCAGGTGCTTCACGAGGTACGTGCGGCCCTGGTGGAGGTGGACGGCCCCGTCGTGGACGGCGGTGTGGGCGGCGGACTCGTCGACCGTGCCCAGCAGCCGGCCGGTCGAGGCCTCGACGATCTGCACCGGGCGGCCGCCGCCGCCCCGGATGTCGGTCAGGTCCGAGGCCCGCTCCCGGCGGGTCCAGTGCCAGGCCGTCGCTCGGCGGCGCAGCAGCTTCGCCGCTTCCAGCTGGGGGAGGAGGTCGTGGGTGGCCGGCCCGAAGAGCTTCAGGTCGGCATCGGTCAGGGGCAGCTCGGCCGCCGCCGCGCACAGGTGGGGGGCGAGGACGTACGGGTTGTCGGGGTCCAGGACGGTGGCTTCCACCGGACGGCGGAACAGCGCCTCCGGATGGTGGACGAGGTAGGTGTCCAGGGGGTCGTCGCGGGCGATCAGCACGGCCAGGGCGCCCTGGCCCGAGCGCCCGGCGCGGCCCGCCTGCTGCCACAGGGAGGCCCGGGTGCCCGGGTAGCCGGTGATCAGCACGGCGTCCAGGCCCGAGACGTCCACGCCCAGCTCCAGGGCGGTCGTGGCGGCCAGGCCCAGCAGCTCCCCGGAGTGCAGGGCCCGCTCCAGGGCCCGGCGCTCCTCGGGCAGGTAGCCGCCCCGATAGGCGGCGACACGCCGGGCCAGCGAGCGGTCCACTTCGGAGAGGCGTTCCTGGGCGATCACGGAGATCAGCTCGGCGCCGCGCCGGGAGCGGACGAAGGCGACCGTACGGACGCCCTGCACGACCAGGTCGGTCAGCAGGTCGGCGGTCTCCGCCGTGGCTGTACGGCGTACCGGCGCGCCTTTTTCGCCCCGCAGCTCGGTGAGGAGCGGCGGCTCCCAGAGGGCGAAGACCACCTCTCCGCGCGGGGAGGCGTCGTCGGTGATCTCGATCACCGGGACCCCGGTCAGCCGGGAGGCGGCCGCCGCCGGGTCGCTGGCGGTGGCGGAGGCCAGCAGGAAGACCGGCTCGGAGCCGTAGCGGGCGCACAGCCGCCGCAGCCGGCGCAGCACCTGGGCCACGTGGGAGCCGAATACCCCGCGGTAGGTGTGGCACTCGTCGATCACGACGTAGCGCAGGGCCCGCAGGAAGGAGGCCCAGCGCGGGTGGGCCGGGAGGATCCCGCGGTGCAGCATGTCGGGGTTGGTGAGGACGTAGTTGGCGTACTGGCGCACCCATTCGCGTTCCTCGACGGGCGTGTCGCCGTCGTAGACGGCCGGGCGGACCGCGTTGCCGAGCGGGGCGGCCAGCTCCCGCACGGCGCGCCGCTGGTCGGCCGCCAGGGCCTTGGTGGGGGCCAGGTAGAGGCCGGTGGCCCCCCGCCCGTTCGCGGCCTCGGCACCGTCCGCGAGGGCCGAGAGGACGGGCGCCAGGTAGGCCAGCGACTTGCCCGAGGCGGTGCCGGTGGCGACGACCACGGACTCGCCGTCCAGGGCGTGCTCGGCCGCCGCGGCCTGGTGTTCCCACGGATGGCCGATCCCGGCCGCCTGAATCGCGGCTACGACATCCGTTCGGATGCGGTCGGGCCAGACTGCATGACGGCCCGCCCGAGGGGGCAAGTGCTCCGTATGAGTGATGCGCGCAGCTCGGGAAGGCCCCCGTGACAGCCGGTCCAGGACCGTGCCGGGGGTGGGTCGGGCGTCCGCGGGTGGCGTGGGCCGACCGGGACGGTGAGTATTGGCCATTGGAACCGAGTGTGTCACCGGCGTGCGGGACAATGGTCCGAAGGCGTCGTGCGCGCCTGCCGGTAAGTGATTGAATGCCATCGCGGCAGCCAATCCCTCACCTACCTTCGGGTGGGGAGGCCCCTGGGGGGCGCCGCTCGATAGCAAGGTGCTGGAGGATCCGTGGACCTGTCCCTGTCGACTCGCACTGTCGGCGACCGTACGGTCGTGGAGGTCGGTGGCGAGATTGATGTGTATACCGCGCCCAAGCTGCGCGAGCAGTTGGTCGAGTTGGTGAACGACGGCAGCTACCACCTGGTTGTCGACATGGAGCGAGTGGACTTCCTCGACTCCACCGGACTTGGTGTGCTCGTGGGAGGCCTCAAGCGCGTCCGCGCGCACGAGGGTTCGCTGCGACTGGTGTGCAACCAGGAGCGCATCCTGAAGATCTTCCGCATCACCGGTCTGACCAAGGTGTTCCCGATCCACACCACCGTGGAAGACGCCGTCAACGCCACCGACTGACGGCTCCCTGGAGCAGGGAGCCGACGAGGAGAGCGGGGGCACCGGGCCACGGTTGGCCCGGTCCCCTGTCAAGGCACGCCCGTAGTCCGAGGGGGACGCGCATGGCCACCGTTGAACTGCGCTTCAGCGCCCAGCCCGAACACGTCCGGACGGCCCGCCTGGTCGCGGCCGCCGTGGCGCGGCGGGCCGGCGTGGACGAAGCCGTGCTCGACGAGGTCCGCCTCGCCGTGGGCGAGGCCTGTTCGCGCGCCGTCGGGCTGCACCTCAGCAACGGGCTCACCGCGCCCGTCCGGGTCGTCCTGACCGAGGAGGAGAAGGTGTTCTCCATCGAGGTCGGAGACGAGGTCCCCGGACCGGGCGGCGGCCCGGGCGACGCCGTGTCCGGCATCGACGCCGTCCTGGACCCGGACAACGAGGGCGAGGACGAGATGGGCCTCGCCGTGATCAGCGGGCTCGTCGACGACGTCGAGGTGACCAGTGGGGAATCGGGCGGGACCATCCGGATGAGCTGGCCCGTGTCGGGGAGCTCCGACCTTCCGTAGATCCACTGCGCCCCGCATTCCTTCGTATCTTCCGATCTTTATCAAGGCCCTGCTGAGCAGGGCCTTTTTCATGCCTGAACGCATTTCCTAGATCATTGATGGGGCGTCAATGGCTTTGAACCATTAGCACTTTCGGGGGTAATGGAGTGACGCGATCTATTGCTGAGGAGCAAGAGCACGCCAATTCCGTTTCCTGCGCACTGTTTTGATCAGGGCGCGCTCCCTACAATCCGTCCACATCTTGAGCTCATCACGTCAAGGAGGACGAATGACGGGGCTCTTCACCCCTATCGCGCCGGATGCCACCACCGATCTGGCAGCCGCAGTACTCACCGATGACAATCGCCTTATCGTGATCGTCATCGCGGCCGTGGCACTGGCCGCCCTCGTCGTCGCGCAGATCCTGGTCCGCCAGGTCCTCGCCGCCGACGAAGGAACCGACAGCATGAAGAAGATCGCCGCGGCCGTCCAGGAAGGCGCCAACGCCTACCTCGGCCGGCAGCTGCGCACCCTTGGCGTCTTCGCCGTCGTGGTCTTCTTCCTGCTCTTCCTGCTCCCCGCCGACACCTGGTCGCAGCGGGCGGGACGTTCCGCCTTCTTCCTCGTGGGCGCCCTCTTCTCGGCGGCCACCGGCTACATCGGCATGCGCCTCGCGGTCCGCGCCAACGTCCGCGTCGCCGCCGCCGCACGCGAGGCCACCCCCGCCGAGGGCGGGCCCGCCAAGGACCTGACCGAGGTCGCCCACAAGGCGATGAAGATCGCCTTCCGCACGGGTGGCGTGGTCGGCATGTTCACCGTCGGCCTCGGCCTGCTCGGCGCCTCCTGCGTCGTCCTGGTCTACG
The DNA here is from genome assembly GCF_042673805.1 of Streptomyces sp. NPDC057010. Lineage (NCBI taxonomy): Bacteria > Bacillati > Actinomycetota > Actinomycetes > Kitasatosporales > Streptomycetaceae > Streptomyces > Streptomyces sp. NPDC057010. Next base: position 70,526 of record NZ_JBHUSC010000006.1, read on the forward strand.
CCGCCGACGCCCCCAAGGTCCTGGAGGGCTTCGGCCTCGGCGCCGCGCTGATCGCGATGTTCATGCGCGTGGGCGGCGGCATCTTCACCAAGGCCGCCGACGTCGGCGCCGACCTGGTCGGCAAGGTCGAGCAGGGCATTCCGGAGGACGACCCGCGCAATGCCGCGACCATCGCCGACAACGTGGGCGACAACGTCGGAGACTGCGCCGGAATGGCGGCCGACCTCTTCGAGTCGTACGCCGTCACCCTGGTGGCCGCCCTCATCCTGGGCAAGGCCGCCTTCGGCGACCTGGGCCTCGCCTTCCCGCTCATCGTGCCCGCCATCGGCGTCATCACCGCGATGATCGGCATCTTCGCGGTCTCCCCGCGCCGCAGCGACCGCAGCGGCATGACCGCCATCAACCGCGGCTTCTTCATCTCCGCCGTGATCTCGATGGTGCTGGTCGCGATCGCCGTCTTCGCGTACCTGCCGTCCAGCTACAAGGAGCTCGTCGGCGTCGAGAACGCCGCCATCACCGGGCACTCCGGCGACCCGCGCGTCCTGGCCCTCGTCGCCGTCGCCATCGGCATCCTGCTCGCGGCCCTGATCCAGCAGCTGACCGGCTACTTCACCGAGACCAACCGCCGTCCCGTCCGGGACATCGGCAAGTCCTCCCTGACCGGCGCGGCCACCGTCGTCCTCGCCGGCATCTCCGTCGGCCTGGAGTCCGCCGTCTACACGGCGCTGCTCATCGGCCTCGGCGTCTACGGGGCGTTCCTGCTCGGCGGCACGTCGATCATGCTCGCGCTCTTCGCGGTGGCCCTGGCCGGCACCGGCCTGCTCACCACCGTCGGCGTCATCGTCGCCATGGACACCTTCGGACCCGTCTCCGACAACGCCCAGGGCATCGCCGAGATGTCCGGCGACGTCGAGGGCGCCGGCGCGCAGGTCCTGACCGACCTGGACGCCGTGGGCAACACCACCAAGGCCATCACCAAGGGCATCGCCATCGCCACGGCCGTGCTCGCCGCGGCCGCGCTCTTCGGCTCGTACAACGACGCGATCGCGGGCGCGATCAAGGAAGTCGGTGCCAAGGCCGGGGAGATGAACCTCAGCCTCGACATCGCACAGCCCAACAACCTGGTCGGGCTGATCCTGGGCGCGGCCGTCGTCTACCTGTTCTCGGGCCTGGCCATCAACGCGGTCTCCCGCTCCGCGGGCGCCGTGGTCTACGAGGTGCGCCGCCAGTTCCGCGAGCACCCCGGGATCATGGACTACAGCGAGAAGCCCGAGTACGGGCGCGTCGTGGACATCTGCACCAAGGACGCGCTGCGCGAGCTCGCCACGCCCGGCCTGCTCGCCGTCCTCACCCCGATCGCCGTGGGCTTCTCCCTCGGTGTCGGCGCGCTCGGCTCCTTCCTCGCCGGGGCCATCGGCACGGGCACGCTGATGGCCGTCTTCCTCGCCAACTCCGGTGGCGCGTGGGACAACGCGAAGAAGCTCGTCGAGGACGGCCACCACGGCGGCAAGGGCAGCGAGGCCCACGCCGCGACGGTCATCGGCGACACGGTCGGCGACCCGTTCAAGGACACCGCCGGCCCGGCGATCAACCCGCTGCTGAAGGTCATGAACCTGGTGGCGCTGCTGATCGCCCCGGCCGTCGTGCAGTTCAGCTACGGCGCGGACACCAGCGCGACCGTACGGGCGATCGTGGCGGCGCTGGCGATCGTGATCATCGTCGGCGCGGTGTACGTCTCCAAGCGCCGCGGCATCGCGGTGGGCGACGAGGGCCAGGGCGGGGCCGCCGAGCGGGTGGCCAAGCAGGCCGACCCGGCGACGGTCTCCTGACCCGAGGCACGACAGCGGTACGGGCAGAGCCGGGCAGGGCCGGCCGTGCGCCCGAACGGCGGACAGGCGGCGCGGACTGACGCGCCGTCTGTCCGCCTTTGTGCGCCGCCGGATGGCAGCCGTGTATCTTCCGGGCCGAGAGCCTTCGAAGGGACCAATCCGGTGAACAAGAAGCTTGCGGCCGCATTGTCGGGCGGTGCGGTACTGATGCTCGTGCTGTCCGGTTGCGGCGGGGACGACAGCGACAAGAAGGCCGACGACTGGGCCAAGAAGGTCTGCGACCAGTGGCAGCCCGAACTCAAGAAGATCGAGGCGGCCAACGCCGACATCAAGCGCGTGGCGACGGAGAGCAGCAAGCCCGACGAGGTCCAGAAGACGGACTCGGCGGCGTTCGGGACGATGTCCGAGTCGTACAAGACGATGGGGTCCGCCCTGCAGGGCGCGGGAGTTCCGCCGGTCAAGAACGGCCAGACCACCCTGGACAAGGCGGTCAAGGGCTTCGAGGAGACCTCCAAGGGCTACGCCGACCTGAAGACCAAGATGGACGCTCTGGACGCCAAGGACCAGACGAAGTTCGCCGAGGGCCTCAAGGAGGTGGCCGGCGGTCTGGAGGCGGCTGCGAAGGGCGGCAAGGACGCCCTCGCCGAGCTCAACGCGGGCGGTCTGGACAAGGCGATGAACAGCCAGAAGGGCTGCCAGGTCGCGGCGCCCTCGCCGTCGCCCAAGTAGTCGCGGTGAGCTGACCCGAGACCGACCGGGGCGGCCGGGGCCCGAGGAAGGGCCGCGGCCGCCCCGTCGCACGTTCCGCGCCGCCGTGCTGCCGCCCCGCCCCGCGCGAGCCGGGGCCCGGCTGATCGGCAAGACGGGCCCCAGCGGACACAATGGTCGGGTGAGTACCACCAGCCTCCCCTCGCCCGACCACGCCGCCGAGCTGCGCGCCGCCTTCCTCGCGAACGGCTTCACCGCCGACGGGCTGCTCGAACTGCTCGGCGCCCCCGCCTACGCCGCGCTGGCCCGCAGCGAGACGGTCCCCGCCCTGCGCGCGACGCGCGGCGACGGCCCGCTCGCCTGCCTGGTCCGGCTGTTCCTGCTCCAGCAGCCCGTGCCGCACGTGCACGCCGGGGCCGCGCTGCCCGTCGACGTGGCGCTGGCCGACGGCTGGCTGCGGCGCGAGGGCGACGAGGTGCACGCCACCGTCGACGTGCGCCCGTACGGCGGCCCGGACGGCGAGGACTGGTTCATCGTCTCCGACCTCGGCTGCTCCGTCGGCGGGGCCGGCGGGATCGGCAGCCGCGAGGAGGGCGTGGTCCTGGGCGTCGGCGGCGCCTCGACCACCCTGGCCGGGATCACCGTGCGCATCCCGGTCGGCTCGGCCCTCGACGTCGGCACCGGATCGGGCATCCAGGCGCTGCACGCCGCCCAGCACGCCACCCGGGTCACCGCCACCGACGTCAACCCGCGCGCGCTGGAGTTCACCCGTCTGACGCTGGCGCTGTCCGGCGCCCCGGAGGCCGAGCTGCTCGCCGGGTCGCTCTTCGAGCCCGTCGGAGAGGCGACGTACGACCTGATCGTGTCGAACCCGCCCTTCGTGATCTCCCCCGGCGCCCGGCTGACGTACCGGGACGGCGGGATGGGCGGCGACGACCTGTGCCGGATCCTGGTGCAGCAGGCCGGCGCGCGGCTGAACCCCGGCGGGTACGCGCAGTTCCTCGGGAACTGGCAGCACGTGGAGGGCGAGGACTGGCACGACCGGGTCCGCTCCTGGGTGCCGCGCGGCTGCGACGCGTGGATCGTGCAGCGTGACGTGCAGGACGTGACGCAGTACGCGGAGCTGTGGCTGCGCGACGCGGGCGACCACCGCACCGACCCGGCCGAGTACGCGAGCCGCTACGAGGACTGGCTGGACGAGTTCGAAGCCCGCAAGACCAAGTCCGTCGGCTTCGGGTGGATCACCTTGCGCCGGTCGGACGCGGCCGAGCCCTCGATCGTGATCGAGGAGTGGCCGCACTCGGTGGAGCAGCCGCTCGGCGAGACCGTCCTGGCCCACTTCGCCCGCCAGGACTACCTCCGGGACCACGACGACGCGGCCCTGCTGGAGGGGTACTTCGCCCTCACCGCTGAAGTGGTCCAGGAGCAGGTCGGCGCGCCCGGCGCGGAGGACCCGGAGCACGTGGTGCTCCGGCAGAACCGCGGGATGCGGCGCGCCACCAAGGTCGACACGGTCGGGGCGGGCTTCGCCGGAGTGTGTGACGGCTCACTGACCGCGGGCCGGATCCTGGACGCGATCGCGCAGCTCGTGCAGGAGGATCCGGTCGTTCTGCGGGACCGCACCCCGGAGGCCATCCGGATGCTGGTCGAGCAGGGCTTCCTGGAGCCGGTGACGGGCCCCGCGCGGTAGCCGGAACCTGAATGTAACCCGGGGTTCGCCCCCCCGTACGCCCCGGGCTGTCAGGGTCGTGCGCAGCGGGATCCGGGGGGATCCCGGGAGCGGCCCGGGGTGGGGGGAGCTGCACGGAAGACGGCCCGGGGATCTTCGCGGGGCCCGTGTTTCTGCTGTTCGGGGCCGCTCTGCCGGCCTGCCCGGGGGCGCGCGCCCGGCACCGCGCGCCGGTGGCTGAGGGCGTGCGCCCCGTCGTGGCCGTCCCGCCGGCCCTGCGCGCCGGCGGGGGGTCGACGACCCTCGGGGTGCGGTGCCCCGCGCGGCACTGACGCGGGGGTGCGACGGGACGGGTTCCGGCCAGGAATGCCGACGTCAAAGCGGTCGTGGAAGCCGTGGTGAAAGTGCTCCTGGGGACCGCCGCGGGGACGGGTGCGCAGGCGGGGCCAGACGGCCCCCCGGCCACTCGGCCCGGTGATCGCGAAGGGTCCGGCGCGGCATCCGGGCGGCAGAAATGGCACTTGTCGGGTTACCGTTCGAGTGGCCGTTGCGGGCTTGTGCCGTTTGACACGGGGGCGGGTTGTACCGTCACACTCCGCAGCGTCGCCGAACCGCGACCGAGTGCCGACCGTGCCGACCGGAGAGAAGAGCCAAGTTGTCCCCGACTAGCGAGACCGCAAAGGGCGGCCGCCGACTCGTCATCGTCGAGTCCCCTGCCAAGGCGAAGACGATCAAGGGCTACCTCGGCCCGGGATACGTCGTCGAGGCGAGCGTCGGGCACATCCGCGACCTCCCGAACGGCGCGGCCGAGGTCCCCGACAAGTACACCGGCGAGGTCCGCCGCCTCGGCGTGGACGTCGAGCACGACTTCCAGCCGATCTACGTCGTGAATGCCGACAAGAAGGCCCAGGTCAGGAAGCTCAAGGAGCTGCTGGCCGATTCCGACGAACTCTTCCTCGCCACCGATGAGGACCGCGAGGGCGAAGCCATCGCGTGGCACCTGCAGGAAGTCCTCAAGCCCAAGGTCCCCGTCCACCGGATGGTCTTCCACGAGATCACCAAGGACGCGATCCGCGACGCCGTCGCCAACCCGCGCGAGCTCAACCAGCGCATGGTCGACGCCCAGGAGACCCGCCGCATCCTCGACCGCCTCTACGGCTACGAGGTCTCGCCGGTCCTGTGGAAGAAGGTCATGCCGCGCCTGTCGGCCGGCCGCGTCCAGTCGGTGGCCACCCGCCTCGTCGTCGAGCGGGAGCGCGAGCGCATCGCCTTCCGCTCCGCCGAGTACTGGGACCTGACCGGAACCTTCTCCACCGGCCGCGCCGGCGACCCCTCCGACCCGTCGTCGCTGGTCGCCCGCCTGAACACGGTCGACGGCAAGCGCGTCGCCCAGGGCCGCGACTTCGGCGCGAACGGGCAGCTCAAGAGCGAGGTGCTGCACCTCGACGAGGCGAACGCCCGCGCGCTGGCCGCCGCCCTCGCCGACACCTCGTTCGCCGTCCGCTCGGTCGAGTCCAAGCCGTACCGGCGCTCCCCGTACGCCCCGTTCCGTACGACGACGCTCCAGCAGGAGGCCTCGCGCAAGCTGGGCTTCGGCGCGAAGGCCACGATGCAGGTGGCGCAGAAGCTGTACGAGAACGGCTTCATCACCTATATGCGTACGGACTCCACGACGCTCTCCGACACCGCGGTGTCGGCGGCGCGGGCGCAGGTCACGCAGCTCTACGGCGCCGACTACCTGCCGGAGAAGCCGCGCGTCTACGCGGGCAAGGTCAAGAACGCGCAGGAGGCGCACGAGGCGATTCGTCCTTCGGGTGATCGTTTCCGCACTCCGGCCGAGACGGGTCTGACCGGCGACCAGTTCCGCCTGTACGAGCTCATCTGGAAGCGGACCGTCGCCTCCCAGATGAAGGACGCGACCGGCAACTCGGTCACCGTGAAGATCGGCGGCACGGCCTCGGACGGGCGCGACGCCGAGTTCACCGCCTCCGGCAAGACGATCACCTTCCACGGCTTCATGAAGGCGTACGTCGAGGGCGCGGACGACCCGAACGCCGAGCTCGACGACCGCGAGAAGCGCCTCCCGCAGGTCGCGGAGGGCGACGCGCTCGCCGCCGAGGAGATCACGGCGGACGGCCACTCCACCAAGCCGCCGGCCCGCTACACCGAGGCCTCGCTGGTCAAGGAGCTGGAAGAGCGGGAGATCGGCCGCCCGTCGACCTACGCGTCGATCATCGGCACGATCCTCGACCGCGGCTACGTCTTCAAGAAGGGCACGGCGCTCGTGCCGTCCTTCCTGTCCTTCGCCGTGGTCAACCTGCTGGAGACGCACTTCGGGCGCCTGGTGGACTACGACTTCACCGCGAAGATGGAGGACGACCTCGACCGCATCGCGCGGGGCGAGGCCCAGTCCGTGCCGTGGCTGAAGCGGTTCTACTTCGGCTCGGAGGACGCCACCGAGGTCGTGCCGGCCGACGGTGACGCGCTCGGCGGCCTGAAGGAGCTGGTCACGGACCTGGGCGCGATCGACGCCCGGGAGATCTCCTCCTTCCCGGTCGGCGAGGGCATCGTGCTGCGGGTCGGCCGCTACGGGCCGTACGTGGAGCGGGGCGAGAAGGACGCCGAGGGCCACCAGCGGGCCGACGTACCGGACGACATGGCTCCGGACGAGCTGACGGTCGCGTACGCGGAGGAGCTGTTCGCCAAGCCGAGCGGGGAGTTCGCGCTCGGCAAGGACCCGGTCAGCGGGAACGAGATCGTCGCGAAGGACGGCCGCTACGGGCCGTACGTGACGGAGATCCTCCCCGAGGGCACGCCGAAGACGGGCAAGAACGCCGTCAAGGCGCGCACGGCCTCGCTGTTCAAGTCGATGTCGCTCGACTCGGTCACGCTGGACGACGCGCTGCGGCTGATGTCCCTGCCGCGTGTGGTCGGTGCGGACGCGGAGGGCGTGGAGATCACGGCCCAGAACGGCCGCTACGGCCCGTACCTGAAGAAGGGCACGGACTCGCGGTCGCTGGAGACCGAGGACCAGCTGTTCTCCATCACGCTGGACGAGGCGCTCGCGATCTACGCGCAGCCGAAGCAGCGGGGCCGGGCCGCGGCCAAGCCGCCGCTGAAGGAACTGGGCACCGACCCGGTGAGCGAGAAGCCGGTGGTCGTGAAGGACGGCCGCTTCGGGCCGTACGTGACGGACGGCGAGACGAACGCGACGCTGCGGCGGGACGACGACGTCGAGACGATCACGCCGGAGCGGGGCTACGAGCTGCTCGCGGAGAAGCGGGCGAAGGGGCCGGCGAAGAAGACGGCCAAGAAGGCCGCCGCGAAGAAGGCCCCGGCGAAGAAGGCGACCGCGACGAAGGCCGCTGCCGCGAAGAAGACCGCCGCGAAGAAGACGACCGCCAAGAAGACGGTGGCCAAGAAGACGGTGGCCAAGAAGACGGCGGCGTCCGCCCCGGCGGACGAGTAGCCGCAGGCCGCAGACGCAGGCCCCGCGCTGTGCGCGGGGCCTGCGTCCGTTCGGCGCCGATACGGGCGCATCCAGCCCCGCCGGCGTTCGAGGCGCGGGGTCCGGGCGGAGCCCCGGGAGGTGGGTCCGGGGTCACAGGGGACCTTGTCCACAGGCCTCCGCAGCTGCCAAGCGCAGCGGATAGGCTGGGCGGATGACGCGAGCCGAGCAGCCGACGGTCGTGACCGCCCCCGCGAACCCCACCTACGACGAAGCCCTAGCCGCGGATTCCCGCGAGCGTGCGGTGCGCGCACTGCTGCGCACCCCCAGGCTGCGCCGGCTGTGGAGCGCCCAGCTCGTGAGCGGCATCGGCGATGCCCTCGCCCTGCTGGTGCTGGTGCTGCTGGCCCTGCAGGCCGCGGTCACCGCGCCCTCGGCAGGTCCCTTCGGCGACGGCTACCGTGGCGCGGCCCTCGCCGTCGCCACCGTGTTCGGGGTCCGGATCCTGGCCACCCTCCTCTTCGGCGCGGTTCTGCTGGGCCCGCTGCCCGGGCTCATCGGCCCCGGTGGCAAGCTGGACCGCCGCTGGACGATGATCGGCGCCGACGGGGTCCGTCTCGGGCTGTTCGTCGTCGCGCCGCTGTGGCTCGACTGGATCCCGGCCCACGCGCTCACCGCGCTGCTGGCCACCGTCTTCGTCGCCGGCGCCGCCGAGCGGCTGTGGACGGTGGCCAAGGACAGCGCCGCTCCCGCCCTGCTGCCCGCGCCGCCGCCGGAGGGGGCGACCGTACGGCCACTGCCGGACCACCTGGACGCGCTGCGGCGCCTGACGCTCCGTACGGCCTTCGCGGCGCTCCCGGTCGCCGCCGCCGTGCTGCTCGCCGCCACCCTGGTCGGAAAGGCCCTCGGCCTCGGCATCGACTGGTTCGCCGAGAACCAGGCCGCCCTCGGCTCGTACGTGGCCTCCGGCCTCTTCGCGGCGTCCGTGTCGCTGCTGCTCCCGCTGGTCCTGCCCGGCACGAAGACCCCGCGCCCCCGTTCCCCGCTGGAGGGCCTGCGCGCCCCCAAGGCGGGAGACCGCCCCGACAAGGGCCGTACGGGCGCCATCCCCCTCCTGGTCCTGGCCTGCGCCGCGGTCGCCGGAGCGGTGTCCTGCGCCGTCGCCGTCTCCGTACTGCACGCCTTCGACCTCGGCGGCGGCCCGGCCTCCTTCGCCCTGGCGGTCCTCGCGCTGGTCGGCGGCACCGCCGCCGGCATCCGCGCCGCCCAGGCCGGGAAGGTGCTGCCCGGCCTGTCCCGGCGCCGCCTGCTCGCCCTCGCCATAGCGACGGCCGGCCTGGCGCTGCTGCTCACCGGGCTGGTCCCGGACACCGCGACCGTGCTCTTCCTGTCGCTGCTCGCCGGCACCGCCGCGGGCGTCGCCGCCAACACCGGGCACACCCTGCTGGACCAGGAGACCGAGGAGTTCCGCCGGGCCCGGGTCACCGAGCACCTCCAGGCCGTCGTCCGGGTCGCCATCGCCGTCGGAGCCGTCCTCGCCCCCGTACTGGCCGCCGTGATCGGGCCGCACCGGCTCACCGGCGCCGAGATCGTCTTCTCGCACGGCGGGGCGGCCTTCACCCTCATGCTGGTGGGCGCGCTGCTGCTGCCGGTCGCCGTGGTGGTGCTGACCAAGGCCGACGACCGCAGTGGCGTACCGCTGCGGCGCGACCTGCGCGAGGCGCTGCGCGGCGGGGAGCCGGTGCAGGCGCCCTCCGCCACCGGTTTCTTCATCGCCCTGGAGGGCGGCGACGGAGCCGGCAAGTCCACCCAGGTGCAGGCGCTGGCCGAATGGATACGGGGCAAGGGCCACGAGGTCGTCGTGACGCGCGAGCCGGGGGCCACCCCGGTCGGCAAGCGGCTCCGCTCGATCCTGCTCGACATCTCCTCGGCCGGGCTGTCGAACCGCGCCGAGGCGCTGCTGTACGCCGCCGACCGCGCGGAACACGTGGACACGGTGGTGCGCCCGGCCCTGGAGCGCGGGGCGGTGGTCATCTCCGACCGCTACATCGACTCCTCGGTGGCCTACCAGGGCGCCGGCCGTGACCTCTCCCCGACCGAGATCGCCCGGATCTCGCGCTGGGCCACCGACGGGCTTGTCCCGAACCTGACCGTGCTGCTCGACGTTTCGCCGGAGGCGGCGCGGGAGCGGTTCACGGAGGCTCCGGACCGGCTGGAGTCGGAGCCGGCGGAGTTCCACCAGCGGGTGCGGTCCGGGTTCCTGACGCTGGCCGCGGCCGACCCCGGGCGTTACCTCGTGGTCGACGCGGGCCAGGATCCGGACTCGGTGACCACCGTCGTACGGCACCGCCTGGACCGCATGCTCCCGCTCTCCGAGGCCGAGGTGGCTGCCCAGGCGGAGGCCCGGCGCCTCGCCGAGGAGGAGGCCCGCCGCAAGGCCGAGGAAGAGGCGGCGCGCAGGGCGGAGGAAGCCCGGCTGAAGGCCGAGGAGGAGGCCCGGCTGGCCCGCGAGGCCGAGGAGGCCCGCATCAGGGCCGAGGCGGAGGCCGCCCGCAGGGCGGCGGAGGAGCGGCAGCGCGCCGAGGAGGAGGCCCGGGCCCGGGCCGAGGCCGAGCGGCTGCGCGCGGAGGCCGAGGAGAAGGCGCGGGCCGCGGAGGCCGAGCGGCTGCGCAGGCAGGCCGAGGAGGAGGCCCGGCTGCGGGCCGAGGCCGAGGAGCGGCGCCTGGAGAAGCAGCGGCGGGCGGAGGAGGCCCTGCTGAAGGCCGAGGAGGCGCGCCGGCTGGCGGCCGCCGCGGCGGCCGAGCAGGCGGCGAAGGCCGCCGAGGCGGCTGCGGCTGCGGCTGCCACTGCCGCCGCCACGTCGGCTGCGGAGGCTCCGGCTCCGGCTCCCGCTCCCTCTGCCTCGCCGAAGGTCGGCATGACGAAGGCCCCGCAGGCGGACGACGCCGTGACGGTCGAGACCCCGCTGGTCGACAGGCGGGTCGTACGGCCGGACGACGTCACGCAGACCGTCCCGGTCCCGAAGGTCGATCCGGCGGCGGACGCCTCCGCCGCGGACACCTCGGTGCTGCCGCCGGTCCGGGCCACCGACGAGACGGCCGTCCTGCCGCCCGTCGTGCAGCCGCCCGTACGGCCGTCCGGTGGGACCGGAGCGTCCCGGTCCGCCTCGCGTCCCACGAGCAGGCGTTCCGACGAGAACCCGGCCGACCGGGTGCCGCCGAACATCTTCCGGGACTCCGGCACCGACTCCGGCAACGACAGGACGCGGGAGCTCCCGGTGCTCGGCGACGACGGCCGCCCGCGGCGCCCGCGCCCGGACTGGGCCGAGGAGACCCCGCTGGACGACCTGCCGACGCTGGCTGACGAACTGCTGGGCCCCCACGGGGACGACGAGGACGACGACCGGGGCCCGCGCCGCCGCCGCTGACCGCGGCGGAGCCGGCTGGACCGGATTGTCAGTGGCGCCCGCCACAATGGGTGCACGGAGAGTGAAAGGTGGTGGGCGGGATGCCCGTATGGGACGACCTGGTGGGTCAGGAGCGGGTCCAGACGCAGCTGGCCGCCGCCGCCCGTGACGCCGACGCCCTGGTCACGGCCGTCGAGCAGGGGGGCGAGGCGCCCACCGCGTCCAAGATGACCCACGCCTGGCTGTTCACCGGCCCGCCCGGCTCCGGGCGGTCCACCGCCGCCCGGGCCTTCGCGGCCGCCCTGCAGTGCACCAGCCCCGACCGCGCCCTCGGGGGCGAGCCCGGCTGCGGCTTCTGCGACGGCTGCCACACCACCCTGGTCGGCACGCACGCCGATGTGGAGATCGTCCGTACGGACCTGCTGTCCATCGGCGTGAAGGAGACCCGCGACCTGGTCCGCCGGGCGCAGCTCTCCCCGGCGGTGGGCCGCTGGCAGGTCATCGTCCTGGAGGACGCGGACCGGCTCACCGAGGGCGCGGGCAACGTGCTCCTCAAGGCCGTGGAGGAACCCGCTCCGCGGACGGTGTGGCTGCTGTGCGCGCCCTCCCTGGAGGACGTGCTGCCCACGATCCGCTCCCGCTGCCGGCACCTGACGCTGCGCACCCCGCCCGTCGGCGCCGTCGCCGAGGTGCTGGTCCGGCGTGACGGCATCGAGCCCGCCGTCGCCGCGGCCGCCGCCCGCGCGACCCAGGGGCACATCGGCCGGGCCCGCCGGCTCGCCACCGACGAGGCCGCCCGCTCCCGCCGGGCCGCCGTGCTGAAGCTCCCGCTCCGCGTGGACGACGTGGGCGGCTGCCTCAAGGCCGCGCAGGAGCTGGTCGACGCCGCCGCCGAGGACGCCAAGCAGGTCGCGGAGGAGGTCGACGCCAAGGAGACCGAGGAGCTGCGGGCCGCACTCGGCGCCGCCGCCGGCACCGGCGGCCGGATGCCGCGGGGCACGGCGGGTGTGATGAAGGAGCTGGAGGACCGGCAGAAGCGCCGCCGTACCCGTACCCAGCGCGACAGCCTCGACCTGGCGCTGACGGACCTCACCGGTTTCTACCGCGATGTGCTGGCCCTGCAGCTCGGCTCGTCGGTGGCCATCGCCAACGAGGAGATACGCCCGGACCTCGACCGGATCGCCCGTGCCTCGGGTCCCGAGCGGACCTTGCGCCGGATCGAGGCGATCATCGCCTGCCGGGACGCCCTGGACCGCAATGTGGCCCCCCTCCTCGCGGTCGAGGCGATGACGATGTCGCTGCGCGCGGGCTGAGGCGCAGCGGCCGTCCCCGGTTGACCGGCTCACCCGTACGGGCGGACCGGCCGTCCGGGTCGGCACGGGCCCGGTCCGTGGCAGGCCCGGTGCGGGCCACGGAAGGCGTGCGGCCGTCCGGTGCACGGCCGCCCGCCGGGCCCCGCCGACAGGACGTAGGCTCCGGGAATGGACACCAGGAGCCTGCTGCGCACCACCGGGACCGTGATCGCCGCCGCCGGGCTGCTGCTCTCCGGATGCACCTCGGGCGGGTCGGGAGGGCCGAAGGCCTCCGCGTCCTCCGCCACGCCCTCGGCGCAGCCGTCCCCCGACCCGGTCGCGCTGCGCCCGTACTACGAGCAGAAGCTGACCTGGCGCGACTGCGGTGTCCCGGGATTCCAGTGCTCCACCATGAAGGCCCCGCTGGACTACGCGGACCCCGGCTCCGGACAGGACGTGGACATCGCGGTGGCCCGCCGCCAGGCCACGGGCCCGGGCAAGCGGCTCGGCTCGCTGGTGGTGAATCCGGGCGGCCCCGGCGGCTCCGGCATCGGCTACCTCCAGGCGTACGCGGGGATCGGCTATCCCGCGCCCGTCCGCGCCCGGTACGACATGGTCTCCTTCGACCCTCGCGGGGTGGACCGCAGCAACCCCGTCGAGTGCCTGACCGGGCCGGCGATGGACAAGTACACGCAGGTGGACCAGACGCCGGACACCGCGGCCGAGCAGGCCCAGCTGGTGACCGCGTTCAAGGAGTTCGCGGCGGGCTGCGAGGAGCGCTCGAAGCGGATCCTGCCGCACGTCTCCACCGTCGAGGCGGCCCGCGACATGGACCTGCTGCGGGCGGTGCTCGGCGACGCGAAGCTCACGTACGTCGGGGCCTCGTACGGCACCTTCCTGGGGGCGACGTACGCGGACCTCTTCCCGGACCGGGTCGGCCGGCTGGTCCTGGACGGCGCGATGGACCCCACCCGTCCGGCGCTCGACCTGAACCGCGACCAGACGGAGGGCTTCGAGACGGCCTTCACCTCCTTCGCCCAGGACTGCGCGAAGCAGTCCGACTGCCCGCTCGGCAAGGGCAGCCCGGAGGCGATCGGGGCGCGCCTGAAGGAGTTCTTCCGCAAGGTCGACGCCCAGCCCGTGCCCACCGGCGAGGCGGCCCGCCCGCTGGGCGAGGCCCTCGCCACGACCGGGGTGATCGCCGCGCTGTACGACGAGAGCGCCTGGCCGCAGCTGCGGGAGGCGCTCGGCGCGGCCATGGACGGGGACGGAGCGCCCCTGCTGGCCCTCGCCGATAGCTACTACGAGCGCGAGCCGGACGGCAAGTACGCCAACCTGATGTACGCGAACGCCGCCGTGAACTGCCTGGACCAGCCCCCGGCCTTCACCGGCCCGGAGGCCGTCGAGTCCGCCCTGCCCTCGTTCGAGAAGGCCTCCCCGGTCTTCGGCGCGGGCCTGGCCTGGGCCTCGCTGAACTGCACGTACTGGCCGGTGAAGGCCACGGGCACGGCGAAGCCGCTGACCGCGAAGGGCGCTCCGCCGATCGTGGTGGTCGGCACGACGCGCGACCCGGCGACCCCGTACAAGTGGGCCCAGGCCCTGGCGGACCAGCTCGACTCGGGCACCCTCCTCACCTACGAGGGCGACGGCCACACGGCCTACGGCCGCGGCAGCGACTGCATCGACACCTCGATCAACCAGTACCTCCTGGAGGGCAAGGCCCCGGAGCCCGGCAAGAAGTGCCGTGGGACCTCCAAATCCTAAAGTCGAGCCCGATATGCCCCAATTGCCCGAGTCTGAGCAAAGCGGTTCGGGGCACCCTTCCGCACCCTGTAGACTTGGCGCCGCTGCTGATGAGCACGCTCCTCCGGGGGAATGCTTGTCTGACCAGCGGTGCCGCCTTAGCTCAGTTGGCCAGAGCAACGCACTCGTAATGCGTAGGTCTCGGGTTCGAATCCCGAAGGCGGCTCGGATTAACCCCAGGACTCACTCGCCGTGACCTGGGGTTTTTCTTGTTCTGAGCCAACCTGCGGCGGGACGCGATGATCTTCGCGCCGTCCTGCGTGCCCATTGCGTGCCCATTCTGCTGAGCCGGTACCGGTGTGACCTCGACCTCATCCTCGACCGGAGCGGCGACCTGAACGGGCCGCCGTACGGCACCCCTCGGCACCATGGCGGCCGTAGCCTCGGCGGCGTCGCGCGCAGCCTTGGGCATAACCGACTGATAGATGTCCCGCGTGATCCGGCTGTCACTGTGGCCGAGGGTCTCGGACACGATCTTGACGTCGACGCCGGCCGCGAGCATGAGCGAGGCGGCGACGTGCCGCAGATCATGCAGACGGATCGGCGGCAGACCGGACAGCTCGACGAGCCGCTCGAACTGGTCGGTCAACCACCCGGGGTGAATCCACTCGCCGTTTTCCTGAGTGAACATCCGGCCCGTGTCCTGCCACGCCTCGCCCCATTCGATGCGCTCGGCGCCCTGCTTGGTCCGATGCGCTTCGAGCACCTCGACGGTGTACTCGTCGAGCGAGATGATCCGCTCGCCGCTGTCCGTCTTGGGCGCCGACTCGACGACTTCCCAACCGTCCTGCACGAGCTGCGTCGCGACCGTGAGCTCGCCCGTGCCGGTGTTGTAGTCGGACCACCGGACGCCGCACGCCTCGCCGCGGCGCAGACCTCGGAACGTGATCAAGTGGAACAACGGCAGCAGCCGGTGCCGGAAGTCGGCGAGGAAGTCGAGGAACGCGCCCGCCTGCTCGGGCGTCCACACCATGACAGCGCTCGGCTTCTCGCCGGTGCGCAGCCACTCGGCGATGCGCGCGTCGGTCCACACCATCGCTTTCGGACGCTTGGCGGCGACGAGCTCGACGTGCTGCGCGGCGTTGAACGTGATCGAGCCTCGGGCTATCGCCGTGTTCAGCGCGGCCCGCAGGGTCGCCCTGATGTGCTGCTGCGTCGAGGGCCCGGTGATCCGTCGAAACGGCGGCATGGCGTCGATGGCCTCGCGCATGGCCTTACGTCGGGCGCGGTTCTCTCCTCCCTTCCAAGGGATCGTCTTGAGCTCGGCGACCGCGGCGCGACGCGTGGTGTTCGCCTCGGTGATTTCGATGTTCGTCTCGGCGATGCCCTCGAACATGGCGTCGAGGTGCGGCACGGTGAGGCGGTCGAGGCGGATGTGCCCGACCCGTGGGCGCAAGTGGCACCGGATGTCGAGCTCGTACCGGTCGTGTCCGCTCTTGCGCAGTGCCTTCTTTCCGGTGAGCCACAGGTCGAGCCACTCGGCGACGGTCATGTGCTGCGTGAGCGACTGGCCGGTGCCGAACTTGCGCTTCGTCTCGTCGTAGTCGGGGATCGCTTCCTTGGTCGCGCCGACGGATTCGAGCAGGTCGCCGATGCGGGCGCGGCCGTCCTTGTCGTCCTTGTCGGCGATGTTCAGCAGGGCGCGAACCTTGTCGAGGTCTGCCTGCGCCTCGGTCTGCGTGTCGTATCCGGCGCGGCGGAACAGTCGGCGATCGCCGTCCTTGGTCGGGGGCAGTTCCTGCCGGATCGACCACACGCCGTGGGTGCGCTGCTTGAGCTTGGGGCAGGAACTGCCCAGCGGCTTGCCGGCCTTGTCGCGGCAGTAGCAGCGTTTCGTCGTTGTGCCTTTCGCGGTCACTCAGTACCTCTCGGGTTGATCTGGTCGGGATGGTCGAGCAGGCCGAGCCGCTTCAAGTCGTCGCCCAACTCGGTTGGCAGAGTGGGGACGGTGAGGCTTGCGCGGTGCATGTCGTTGACGATCTGCGCGAGCTCGTCGAGGCGGTCGACGTACTCGGTCTGTGCGGATGGGTCGAGTGCGGCGCGTAGCCGGGCCTTGTGGGCCGTTTCGCGGCGCCGTGCGAGCTCGGGGTACAGCGAGGCCGGATAGGCCGCTGTGGCCCATGCGGCGGCCCACGTCTGGCCGGTGCCGGCGATCTGCCGGGAATCGGGGACGTACCGCCCGTCGAGGGGCCCGTCGAGCGTCGGCGTCGCCTCGCCGGTCATCCACTGCCACACCGTGTACGGGTCGCGCGGGTCGGCGGCCGGAACGGTGGGCACTGTGTCCTCGCTCCCGAGAGGGAGCATCAGGAGCAGCGGCGGAGTGGCGAGGGCGAGGCCGAGCACGAACAGGTCGTCGACGTCCACCGGACGGCGGCGCTGTTTACCCTCGCCGCCGGATCGACCGGTCTCGATGCTGACGATCACGGCGTACGTGATGTCGGGACGCCCGAGGCGGGCGCACTCGGCGGCGAGCTCGTGCCTGTTCATGCCGAGGCGCTCGCGGTGCCGGCGGATCTGGGCGGCGACGATGTCGCCCAGTGTCTGGTGACTGTGCATATCGCAAAGCTAGCTTTGTTGGTTGCAAAGCACCAGTCTTGATCGTACGTTGCTGATCTAGCACTACTCGGCACCACCGGGCCGACGTGCACACCGATGTCCCAGGGGGCAGATCATGAGCACCACAGAGCAGGGGATGACACACGACGAGCTGATGACCCTTCCCGTCGCGGTCCCCCTGGAGACCGCCAATCGGGCACTGCACCTCGGTCGAACCACCGGGTATCACCTCGCGCGGACGAACCGGTATCCGGTGCGGGTCCTGCGCCATGGTCGCGCGTACAAGGTGTCGCGGTATGACCTGCACCGGCACCTCGGCGTCGTTGCGGATGCGCCCGCGGACGGCGCGAAATAGTTCAGGAACGCCGCTGCCCGCCGACCATGCGGTCGGCGGGCAGCGATGCCATGGGGGTTCAGAGGTTCCAGCGTCGGCCGCTGTTGTGGTGGGTGATGTGGGCCGAACCGTCCGCCTCGCGGACGTAGTCGAACTGTTCCTGCTCGGGGCGTCCCTGGTCGGTCCACCACGCCCACGCCTGTTCGACGTTGCGCCACAGGGACGGCGAGCCGCCGTACGTAACCGTCGGGTCGCCCGCGATCGGCGAGCGTGCCCATGTTCCGTCCGGCTGCTGGAGCTGGATCGACAGGTTGCCTGTCGCCGGGTCGGAGTAGTAGACGAACTCGGCGTCGCGCAGCTCGGCGGCGAGCAGCAGGCGGAAGGTGTAGTTCGCGCGGAAGTCTGCCCCGGTGACGCTGGTAGTCCGCGTTCCGGTCTCTTCGGCGAGCGGGGCGCGGTCCTTGACGGGGTAGGTCTTCTCGTTGCCGCGGGCGGGCATGAAGGTGCCCCCGTGGGGGCTGAAGTGCCCCACGGCTCGGCCGTCGCCCTCCACCACGAGGCGCACGACGCCGCTCTCGATACCGAAGCCCAGGTTCGTCACGAGCACGGTTCCGGGCCTGGTGCACCGCATGAGTCCGTCGGTGATCTCGGGCAGCGAACAGGTGCTGATGATCCGGTCGAACTGCTCGCCGGTCGGGTAGCCCTGGCGTCCGTCGTCGGGTACGAGCTGCGGCTCGTACCCGATCGAGGCGAGGCGCTGCTGTGCGGCCCGGACGAGATCCGGGTCGATGTCCATGGAGTACACGTACCGGTCGCCGAGGCGGGCACAGAGCACTGCCACGAGGTAGCCGGGGCCCGTGCCGAGATGCAGAACGGTGGTGCCGTCCTCGACCTTGAGCTCTTGCAGCATCCCCGCGAGGACGCTCGGGAGCGTGCTCGACGAGGTCGGGATGCCGGTCCACAGCCCCTCGTCGACCTGCTCGGCGGTGTCCGGGTCGAGGGCGGTCACGAGGGTCTCGTCGCGGTACACGAGCGGCAGGGAATCGCTCGTCACGGTGCGCTCGCGCCATGCCGAGATGCCCTTGTCGGTCGTCTCGTGCTCGAACCAGCGGGGCACGAACACCTCGCGCGGTACGGCGGAGAACGCTGCCTGCCATGCGTCGGATCTGATCAGGCCGGCGTTCCGCAGTTCCCGCACGAGCGTGTCGAGGTGGGGGCGGGCGTCGGCCGAGATGGTCGTGCTCACGGGGTGACTCCTTGCAGCTCGTCGGCGATTGCCTCGGCGATGGGGTGTCCGGTGGCGTGCTGAATCCAGTCCCATTGCCCGCAGGGGTTGACCTCCAGAAAGATCCATTCCCCCACGGGAGAGACGATGAAGTCGAGGGCGCCGAAGCGCAGATTGAGAGCGCTCATCAGGCGCCGCACGCCCTCGGCCACGTGAGGTGGGACGGTGGTCGTCTTGTAGGTGAGCGAGCCGTAATCGCTGCGCCAGTCGATGCGCGCTGCCTCGCTGCCCGCGTGGACTTCCGCGGCGAACATGCGGTCGCCGACGACGGTCAGCCGCACCTCGTGAGCCTTGTCGACCCACGCCTGAAACATGTGCGCCGTGGTGTCGATGCCGCGGAGATCGGCGAGATCGTCCTCGGTGACCACGCGGGTGTAGACGCTGCGCAACTCGTCGTCCTCGATCAGCACCGGGGACGCGATCGGCTTGCAGATGACCGGCCCGGGGATCTCGGCGGTGAACCTGCGGACGTCGTCGGGGCTGTTTGTGACGAGCGTCTGCGGGATGGCGAGTCCGCTGCTGCGCGCGGCGGCGAGCTGGACGGGCTTGTACTCGGCGCGGCTCATGGCCGAGGGGTGGCTAACCCATCGGCAGTCAAGTGCCGCGATGATCCCGCCGAGGCCGGCTCGCGCCTGCGCCATGGCGAATTGGCGCTCGGGTCCGGACATGCCCTCGGGAAAGCGGAAGGGGTTCGGCGTGCGGTAGTAGCAGCTCGCCACGTCGGAGAGATCAAGGCTGCGGGTGGCGCTGCTGAGCCGCCCGGTCCACCCGTGCGGGTCGGCGATTCGGCCGGCGAGGGTGAGCTGCTGCGGGAAGTCTTCAGCGTCGAGGCGGAACACCTCGGCGCCGCGATCCTCGGCGAGGATCTTCACCACCCGATCGGTGGGCCAGTCCTCCCGGGATGCGATGACGAGAATGGTCGGCATCAGCGTCAGTCCTTCGCGCCCTCGTCGAGCGGCGGCGGGTTGGTCGTGCTTCCGTCGGGGACGGTGGGGCTGTGCGTCTGCATGTAGGGCAGCAGGTCGGTGTCGACGCCGATCGACAGCTGCCGCTCCTCGTCGTACAGCGCGGCGGGCAGGCGCACGGCGTTGGTGGCGTCGGGAGTGCGAGCGAACCGCAGGGCCCACGGCCGGGTGTCCGGTCCGGACGGGGGCTCACTGCTGCGGGGCAGGCGACCGCCCTCGGGGGCGAGCGGGAACGTCTCGGTGGCGGAAGCTAAGCGGCTCATAGTGACCTCTCGTGTATCAGGGGCGGGTGCCCGGTGCACAGGGTGTGCGGCGGGCACGTGGTGGGTTACGCCGAGGCGCGGGGCGAGCAGCCCCACGCCAGGGTGAACAGGGTCAGAGCGTGCAAGGTGGGGCGGGTGGGTGCCCAGCGGTGCCACAGGGCCTCGAACTCTCGGTCGGTGCTCGGGAAGGTGAGACCGTGGGCCGCTTTGGTGGCCCATGCCCGTACGGCAAGGTCGCCGTGCGGGTAGATCGAAAAGTCGCCGGTGTAGTCGGCCGCGGCTGCTGCTGCCGTCCACTCGTCGATGCCGGAGACCTCGATCAGTTCTTTGATCAGCCGTTCGGGGTCAAGGGCGGTCCATTGCTGGCCGCGGTCGAGGTATGCCTCGGCGGCGGCTCGCAGGGTGGGTTCGCTGGCCTTGCATCCGATGGCCGAGTAGCCGCTACTGCTGACTTGCAGCAGGACCTCGGGGGGCGGTGTGAGGTAGAGGTCGCCCGCCCGGGTGGCGACGCTGCGCCCGTAAGCGGCATACAAGCTGTGGTGTCGTCTCTGGGCCTGCGGTACGGGGACGACTTGCCGAAGGATCGCGGTGCAGAGCGCATCCCAGATCGAGGGATTGTTCAGTCGTGCCACGGTGCCGAGCTGCACCAACTCGGCGAACAGCGGCTCGGCATGATCGGGGGTTGCCGGTAGCTCGATCGGGGAGGTGTAGGCGACTGGCGGTTGATCGGCGGCGGCGTCGCCCGTGATGGGCCAGAGTCCGAGGTGCTCCGCGCGCGGGTTCCAGATCGTGAGCCACGCGTCGCCCTGGTGCTCGACGAGGCGGGCCTGCTCGCCGGTGGGGGTGATCCGCCATGCCGGGTGATCGGCAATGATCGTCGTGCTCATGAGATCAATTCCGTTCGAGAGCAGGCGCGTTCGGAGGCGCAATGTGAGCTCGTCCGCAATTCGACGTAGGGTGCGGGATGCACGGACCATTCGGCGACGGCCCCGCTTCCGAGTACCACGGTGAATCCGCACTGATGGCCAGAGGCGAGCAGTCCGAGGGCGTAGCGCCATCCCGATTCCGCCCACTCAACCGCTCGCGTGATCTCCCTGGGGGTCATCCCGAGCACGTGCGCTCCGCGGATCTGAACACGCATCGTGCGTAGCGCGGCGGCGGCGGTGGGGAAGGCGCGGGGGGCCTCGACAGGCTCGGCGTTCGTCGAGTTCTGCGACCTATAGCGCACGACGGTGAGCACGAACCCGTGCTCGATCGCGGCACTCACCCCAAGAGCCTGTCCGCGGTTGGTCTCGACTTGCAACGTTGGACCCTCGGCGATCGGGGGGCGGCGCAGCACCTGCATTCTTACCTCCCTGCTACGGCGTCTTGGTCGCACTCTGCCGGGCCACAGTTGGAACGGCAGGCATGGTGCGACCTGGGGGAGAACATCGCCCAACGGGCATAGCTAAGCGCGGAGTTATGCCACGTCAGGCATGGTGTAGCGCGGTAAACCGGCACCGCCACGGTGACGCAGGGAGACCGTAACGCCACGCACAATGAGGTTGCAAGGGTGGACCGGTACAAACATGCAGACTGGCATATGCAAAAACCCCCCGGCCCTGGTCAGGTGGGGGGTTGTCGACGCCTACGGCGCCGAGCGGGCAGGCGTCCTTAGTTGACGAAGTGGTCGAACTCGCCAGCCTTCACGCCCGCGATGAACGCGGCGAGCTTCTCCGGCGACGTGGTGATGATGCTTGCCGGGTCGTCGCTCTCGCAGAGCAGGATCGCGCCGTCGTGTCCCTCGGCGACGTGCAGGCACTGCTCGCCGCCGCCCCCGGAAAAGCTCGACTTCTGCCAGTTGAATTCGCTGTTCATTCCTGATCTCTCACAGTTCTCTTGCGATGTGGTGAATGAAACTCCGCGACTCGTCGGGGTCGAGTGAGGTCTGCTCGGCGAAGTCGAGCAGGGCTCTGTACCGGTCGAGGTCCGCGGCTGTGTCCAGGAAGCGACCACCGAAAGGCGTGTCGATATGAACGGTGTCAAGCTGCGGGACGGCGCCGGTCGCGTACATCACGGTCTGTGTGACCTCGATGAAGTCGTCGGCCGTGAAGGGGATCACGCGGAGTGTGACCCACTCTTGCTCGGCTGCCTGCAACAGGTGTTCGAGCTGAGCTCGGGCCACCTTCCGGCCGCCGACCCGCATCCGCAGCGCAGCCTCGTGCACGATCGCCTCGAACCGCGGCGGGGTGTCGCGTTCGAAGATTGCTCGGCGCTTCATGCGGTGCTCGACCCGGGCGTCTACCTCGTCGCTCGGTACCTGGGGGATGACGCCTGCGAACAGGGCTCGTGCGTACTCCTCGGTCTGCAAGACGCCGGGGAACGTCATTGGTTGGAGGCACCGGAGCTTCAGTGAGTGGTGTTCGAGTTCGGCGATGTCGAGGAATCCGGGGGCGAGAATGCCGCGGTACTCGTCCCACCAGTGTGTTCCTCGGCGCTCTCCGGCGATGACGCACAGGGCGGAGAGCAGGGCGTCGTCGTCGCATTGGTAGAAGGTGAACAGCCTGCGAATGCGCTCGTCGCTGATGCCGAGGCGGCCGGCCTCGATGTTGCTGATCCTGGCCGCGTCGGTGGAGAGCAGGCCCCCGGCATCTCGTGCGGTCATGCCGGCGCGCTCGCGCAGCTTCCGCAGCTCAGAGCCCAAGCGGATCTGTCGGGCGGTCGGATTGTCCCTCGGCGGCATGTGTCCCTTCCCCTTGTCCTACCTGAGTTTGCCGGTTGCGGCGTCACGGGTCCACCCGCAGAGGTTCTTAGGGGTACAGGGTTGTACCGGTCCAACCTTTTACCCTATGGTCCTGGCAGCACCGCGCAGCACGCCAGTAAGACCGAAGTGCAGCCGCTGACACGCGCCTTGACGCGCAGTCACCCCGGGGGCGGCCATTGCCACGCATGGCGGGCAGCGCGAGCTCAACCGCGTTGGGAGACGACATGAGCATCAGCGCTTTACCTGCACAGCACAGCCCGAGTGTCAGTTATCGGTTCGTCGTGCCTCGTACCGCTATGGCGCCGAGGATCGTGCGCGACTTGGTGGCGACCTTGGTTGCCTTGTACGGGCACGAGGACATCGTCGAACACCTGAAAGTCTGCGTGTCCGAGGTAGTGACGAACGCCTACCAGCACACGCGTACGGCCCAAATCACGGTGGACGTATCCCTTGGTACGGACAACGTCACTGTGTGGGTGGACGACGGCCGGCCCGGCTGGTTGCCCCAGGTGCCGCGCTCTGAGCCGCCCTGGCACGACGAGTCGGGGCGCGGCCTCTACCTCGTGTCGCGGATGTCGGACGCGCTGAACGTCGGCGTGAGCCACGAGGGCGCGCCGCGGCTCGGGTTCTGCATCGGCTACGAGGGGGCGGCGTAATGGCCTGGCGCGAGCTGAACGTCGGGGCCATGTACCGGCCGGGGGACGGCGACGGCGAGGAGCGCGCCGTGTGGCTGATCGACAGGACGTACACCCCGATCTGTGAGATTCCCGAGGGTGACGCGCGCGGCCTCGCGATCGAACTCGCCGAGGTGCTCGGGCTGTTCGTCTGCGATCGCGGCGCGGTGGGGGAGGCGGCGGAATGATCAGCGATCAGATGGTCGTCGGCGTTGTCTCGGTGTGCGTCAGCCTCGGGCTGCTCGCCCTCACAGCGGTATGGGCGTCGATGCCGAGCGCGCGGCGTGCAGTCACCCCTGCGCCGGACCGGCCCGGGAAGCGGTACCGGTGCTACTGCTGGAATGAGCCTGTCGTCGTCTTAATCGAGGCGCCGGCCGCCCCGATGGTCGAAGCGCCGCCCGCCCCGACGATCGAGGCGCCCCCATTCCCGGTGTTCGAGGCGCCGCCCGCCCCGAGGTTCGAGGCGCCGCCGGCCGCGCCGAGGGCGGCGTCGCAGGCCCCGGGGTTCGGGGCGCCGCCCGAGCCGAGGATCTCGCCACCAGCGCCGCGCGGGCGCCATGCCAAGCGGCCCGCCACGGACCACGCCGCCCGCCCGGATAGCGCCTCCCTCGCGGGGGCGGGCGGCGGTGGAAGGGGAGCACCTCCCGTGCGTGCGGTCGTGTAGATCGCGCACACGGTGACCTCGGGCAGAGGGCCCTCGACGAGTGCACCGTCGAGGGCCCTCTCGCCTGTCTCCAAAACGAAAAAGTGCGCCCCCGCCACCGGCACGAGGCCGGGGCGGGGGCGCGCTGTGTTCAGTGGGCGACGGTCTGCCAGAGGGTGAGGGCGAGGCCGATCACGGCCACCAGGGCGAGAACGCTCGGGAGCGGCCAACGGGTCTTTTCGAGAGCGTCGAGCCTGCTCTCGTGGTCGGCGAGCTGCCGGTCGACCTGATCGCCACGCTGCACGACGAGTGCGAGCTGTCCGTCGAGGCGGGCGAAACCCGCCTCGACGACACCCCTCAGTCTTTCGAGTTCGAGGGCAACGTCGGACGGCGAAGGGTCGGTCACGGGCGGCCGTCCGGGCGGCGGTCGAGTGCGAGTAGCTCGGCGTCGCGGTCCGGGCCGGTCCGCAGCCACGCGGGCAGCAGGGCCTCGACGACAGGCAGGGCCATCACGCGGGTAACGCCACCCGCGACGGCGAGGGCGAGGCCGACGCCGGCCGCGGTCTGCGGGATGCCCGAGGCGTCGATGATCAGGGGGAGTCCGGCCGCGAGGGCGAGCACGGTCTGCACCACAGTACGGACGGTGCGGCGAGTCGCATCGGTCATGGGGTGTACCTCTCTTCTGTTCACACGTTGGGGAAGGGGCGCCCGCCCGCGGTGGGCGGGCGCGGGGGAGTGCTCAGACCTTGGGGACCTTGAGCGCGGCCCACGAGGACGGGCCCGGCCACCCGTCGGCGTCTTCGCCGGAGTAGCCGAGGTGGCGCTGCCACGCGGCGTAGGACTGGCGGTCGGACTCGGTCCACTGGGGGCCCGGTCCCTGCGAGTAGCGGCTGCACCCGACCGCGACGAGGCGCCGGCCCATGGCCGTGATGAGCGGCGAGCGGGGGTTCTGCTTGAACCACGAGGCGCCGGGGAACGGGGCGTACTGCGTTGCCGGCGGCTCGGTGGGCTTGGGCTGCTCGGGGGCGCGGCCGAGGCGGCGGTCGATCCGCTCGCGCATGTCGTCCATGGACCACCCGCGCGGGTCCGACTTCCAGTCGCTCCACTCCTTGTGGCCGATGACGGATGCGGCCGACCACCCGTACGCGCGGCAGATTGCCGCCGAGGTCCGCTCGATCGCGTCGAGCTGCTCGGCCGGCCACGGGTCGCGGCCGTCGCCGAGGTTGACGCACTCGAACCCGTAGAACGCCGAGTTCCCGTCGGCCGCGCCCGGCGATCCCTCGTGCTTGTTCGTCGCGGGCAGGGACCGCTCGGCGACGACAGCGGAGAGAACGGCAGGGTCGCCCCCGCCGGCGTGGTTCGCACGGCCCGAGCTGATCAGATAAACGGTGCCGTCCTTGGCGATCACGCCGTGACACAGCGGACCGGGCAGGGAGTCGTATCCGTCGTAGCAAAGCCGCACCGACGACTCGGTGCCCGAGCTCACGGTGTGGTGGATCATCACGCCGTTGATCGGGCCGAACGGCCCGCGGTGGTTGCGGTTGTGGGTGCGCCACTCGTCGACCTCGACGACGCGCACGCCCTCGGCGCGCAGGATCGCGACGAGCCGATCAGGGCTGAAAGGGACTGCCATGCGTGGTGTCTCCAGACATGAAAAAAGCCCCGGCCAGAGAGGCACGGGGCGTACGGAAAAGGGGATTCAGGCGAGGGCGCACCAGAAGCGATTGGCGCCGTTCTCCATCGAGGCGACATTGATCGTTGCGGGTGCGGTGGCGACGCCGGCGGTGTAGACGCCGAAGCGCTTCACGGCGGTCTGTCCGAACACATTGGGGGGCGCACCCGCGCCGCTCTCGGCGGCGAGGAGCATCGGCCCGTCGCCGACGCTCGTGTTGTACTGCCAGCGCGAGGCGACGTAGTAGACGCCGGCCGGCGCCGAGTAGGACGCCGTCAGGGGCGAGCTGATCGTCGCCCCGCCCGCGGTGTGGACCTCGGCCGGCTCATAGGTCGCGGTGGACATGTCGCCGGTCGCGGCCACTCGGGTACCGGCCGAGTCGTAGATCGCGGCCCAAGACCCGGTGGTGAGTCCACCCGCGTATCCGGTGGCGAACCACACGACCCGGGTCACGGTCACCGGTACACGCAGGATGACCGCGGTTACCCGTATCGGGCCGCTGCCCGGATAGAGGGCGGTCGACTGGCCGATCGCGGGGTCGAATGCCCACGTGAGCAGCCCGTGATCGCTGGGCAACCACTCGCCGCCCCCGAGCGCGTCGACGTAGCTCTTGCGGGTCAGATGGTTTGCCGTGGTCGGCGCGGCCGAGCTCGACGGAATGCTGCTGAACGTCTTCGCCCCGCTGATCGTCTGCGTTCCGGCGAGCAGGACAGCGGCCGTCGTGAGCGGGTACCGTGCGTCGGCGGCGGCCTGATCGAGCGCGCCGACGTCCGCCGCAGTGAGCACGACCGCGCCCGTTTTCGAGTTCACCGATTCGACGGCGCCCCCGCCCGCGGCGGGGAGCTGCGCCGCGGGCACCTTGCCGTCGGCGCCGAGCGTGGCGACGCCGGATGGTGCGCCGGCCGCGGTGGTCGCGAGGGCGCCGACGTCGGCCGCGTTCAAGGTCACGGCGGCGGCGCTCTTGCCGTTCACGGACTGCACGACGCCGCCCGGTCCGGTCGCGCCCGTCGCTCCGACGTCGCCCTTGTCGCCCTTCGGCCCGCGGAGACTACCGATCGCAGTCCCCCACCCGGACGCGGTGCGCTGCCACAGATCGCCGGTATCCGTTCTGATCAGAAGATCACCGGGCTTGGTGTTCGTCGAGGGCGTTGTCGTGTTGTTGGTGTAAATCGCCGCGCCGCGCACGTCGCCGCCGATCTGCGCCCATGCGCCGGCGGTCCGTTGCCACGTCGAGACGGTCGTCGAGGTGACGTTCAGGAACGTCGTCGTCTCGTACCGCACGTAGAGGTCGCCGTCGACGCCGAGGCCGACCCCGGGGGCGGCGGCGCCGCTGTAGATACGCGATCCGGGGTTGCCGGGTACGCCCTGCGGCCCGGTCGGTCCGGGTACGCCGACGTAGTTCGGTTTCGAGGGGTCGGTCGGGGCGATGTCGGCGAGGTCGACCTCGGGCTGCGCCCGGGGCAACACGATGTTGTACGAGCGGCCCACGGGGATTCCCGAGAGCTGCTCGGTCACGATGTACGCCCATCCGACGGGGTCCATGTCGGGGGCGTCGGTGGCGGGCAGGGTGACCTCGACGGCCCCCTGCGCGTCGAGCTGGACGGTTACCGGGCCGCCGAGGATGACGTCGGCCGCGGGAAAGGTGAGCGTCGCGGGTGCGCGGAAAACGATCGCCCCCGACAGCGGCGTGCCGTCGGGGGCGAGGAACCGTGCTCTCACGGTCACAGTGGGAATGGACGCAGGCAGCAGGGCGGGCCCTCCTAATCGTCGATGGTGCGCCACCCGGGCTCGGCGGGGGCGGAAGGCTTCTCGGGCGGCGGCCCCTCGGGAACGCCGGTGAACCCCCGCGCCGCGGCTGCGGCGCCGAACGGCGGCGGGTCGGGCGCCTCGTCTGCGCTGAACGTGTTCCGGGTGTAGGCGTGAAAGACGCGCGTCTCAATGCCGCTGTCGGCCCCGGTCACGCGGTGCTGAATGTTCCAACCGACGTAGTCCTGATAGCCGACGCGGTGCAGAGGTTGCGTGATCGTCTTGTTCACCCACGTGCGGGGCGGCACGTCGTATTCGGCGACCGCTACCTCGCCGCCCCCGGGCGGAAGCATGTTCACGCGCACCTGTCCGCCGGACGGGCTCGCGATGCTCGACAGGGTGATGACCGCGACGGCGTTGTGCGCCGGCGCACCGCCCACCCATGCGTACTGATAGGTGGTGCCCTCGGTCCCCTGCTGCTTCGTGGGAAAGAGCTGGATCGGCATCCACGGACGGCCGAGGAACTCGGGCGAGTAGTAGTCATCCATCAAGATCACGGCGCCCGCGCGGGAGAACGTTCGAATCATGTTCGAGCCCTCGCCCGATCCGCCGACGTTGAAGGCGAGGGTGGCGTCGGAACGCTGGATCGCGACGCCGAAATCGCCGTCCCAGAGGCGGCCGACGCCGAAAATGCCGGTGCCGTCCGGGGCCCGGACTTCAAGCGATCCGCCCTCGGCGATCTTCACGGGGCCGCTGGTGATCTCGTTCAGGGCCGGCCGGATCTGAGCGCGGCCGGTGAGCTCGCGAACCTTGCGTTCAAGCTCGCGGATGCGGTCGAGCAGGTCGAGGGGGATCGCTGCCACTAGGCGGCCTCCAGAAAGAGTTTCGCGGTCTCGGGCCGGCCGCGCAGGGGCGGACTGATCGCGAGGCCGACAACGCGGTATCTGCGGTCGAGCCCCTCGGCCCACCACAGATCCCGGATGCGCACGCGCACGGTAGCGCCGAGCAGGGCAGGCGACAGGGGGACGCGGTCGAGGGCGACGGTCAGCTCGGGAATCGGCCGCGGGTTGAGCGCGGCGGCGAGATCAGCGCGGGCGTGCGCGGCGAGCGTGGCAGGCTCGGTAACGGTGGAGTAGTCCGACGTGCCGTCGAGCCGCGGCCATCCGGCGCCGAGCTGCGCGTCGTCGACGAGCAGCTCGGTCATCATGGGCAGGGACTCGGCGGTCTGGTTCTTGTTGTCGCTTGCGCCCCTGCTCTGCCAGACGTTGGCGCGCACGGTCGCGTCGATGGGCCACCCGTAAGAGAGGACCGGCCCGGGGTGGTCGAGGACGATCTCGGACTCGCCCGTACGAATCACGGGCGCCCCGAGCTGCAACTGCTTGATGCGCCGGCCGCTGCCCGTGTCCCGGTAGCTCGCGATCCGCCACTCGAACCCGTTCTCGACGCTCGCGAGTTGGTCGATGACCTCTCGTATGCGCGGCTGGTCGAAGCGGCGATACGTACGGTCGCGCACGACTCCCGAGAGCTGCTCGGCGTCGTACTCGATGCCGATGTCACCGCCGGTCAGGCTCGCGCTGTAGTCGAGCAGGCCGCGCACGATGTCGAACTGATCGACTTGGGTCGCCTGCTGAGTGTGGAAGATGGCTCTGTGATCGAGATAGGACGCCCACCCGCCGGCCTGAACGCGCAGGCCGAGGGTGCCTCGGGCATCGCTCGTGAGGTCGGCGGTCCAGGGGATGCCGCCCCACCAGATGTCAGGGCCGCGCTCGATCCACATCGCGGTACGGCCGAGTTCGAGGGCGGCTCGGGCACGGGCCGCGATCTGGCGGTTCGGCAGCGGGACGGTCGCCGAGGCGGTGCCGATCTTGCCGATGTAGTCGTCGAGCGCTACGTCGCTCACGGGCAGGATGTCGAGCACCTGATCAGAGCGCAGGTCGCACAGAACGACGCGGTACGCGGGGGACGTCATCCGATCACCCCCTATCCGTCGAGTGGGTAGATCAGCCCCGACAGGGCCGCCCACGTGGTGAGCTGCGGGTTACCGATGAACTTGAGGTGTCCGTCGCGTTGACAGTCGACCTTGATCGGGACGCCGCCGGCGGCGATCGACGCCGAGGTGTGCAGCGCCGGCCGGAGGGCGGCCGGCAGCGGCGCGGCGAGCGGCTGACCACTGGCGGGCGGCGCGGCGTTGGTCGTCCAGGACACGCCCCCGCGCCATTGCAGATGGGGGACGCCGCCGAGCATGATCGCTCGGTACCTGAGCGGCCCTTGGCTGTTTCCTCCGTTGGTGTATCCGGCGGCGAGGGTGGGCGAGGTCCACCCGATGACCGGGTCGAGGGTCTGCCACGCAGAACCGTCCCACCGATCAAGGCCAGACCCATTGTCGCGGTACTGGCCCGGGTAGGCGCCGGCGAAGCTCAACCCCCAGCCTCGGGGGATGATCCCGCCGTATCCGGAGGTGTAGCGGCGGCGGTCGGCGAGCGCGCTCGCCCACGTGATCCCGCCAGTACCGGCGGAGGTGCCGGCCGGAACCGTGATCTCCCACAGTCGGAGCGCCGCGTTCGGCAGGTTGGGCGGGGTGGGGGTGGCGTTGGCGGCACCTTGGACGATCTCGACGCGGGCGAGGGTCTGCTGCCCGTTGTCGTACTGCGGGTCGTAGACGCGCAGCACCACCGCGTCGATCCGTGTGAACTGCGCGTTCCCGTCGGCGATGGTGAGGGTTTCGGGAGCGGTGACGGCGACGGGGTAGGCGCCCTGTGCGTCGAGCCCTTGCACCAGGGCGCGGCCGACGCCGATCTGCACCTGCATGGCGCCGACGCCGGTCGCGGCGAGGGACGTCCCGCCGGCGATCACGCCGTCGCGAGAGGTCATCGCGCCGTCGGGCGCCATGGTCCCGAGCGGCACGAGGCGGGTGTCTTCTCGGGTCTGCCCTGCGGGGAGCAGCCATCCGGCACGGACGGTCAAAGGGATACCTCCTTACCAGTAGGCGGAGCGCCATCGGATCGAGCACGAGGCGCGGGCATCGGCGGCGCCGGGCGCCGAGCGAAAAAGCAGCGTGGTCGCGCCGGGCGGGAGAACGAATAGGTTCTCGGGCAGGCTGCGGCCGGTCGCGGTGTAGAGCCGTGCGGCGGTCCCGTTCAGCGTGACCGTGCCGGCGGCGGTGTCGACGAGCAGCTCGTCGTCGAGCGCGAGGTCGATGTCGTACTCGATCACCTCGCCCGTGCGCACGTTGGTCACGGACGGAAGCGAGACCGGGCCCCGGATCACGATCACGGGATGGCTCGGGGCGTCGCCGTCGTTGACGGCGAGCAGCGCGCCCGTGCTCCCCGGGGTGCCGAACTCAAGCGGATAGGTGAGCCGCTCGGGTCCCGGGCTCACCTGCCAGTCGAGGCCCGGTTCGGCGATGGGCAGTCCTGTCTCGGTCTGCCGCTCGTCGAGGCTGTAGCGGCGCGGGTCGCTCGCCTCGAACATCAGCGCCGCCCCCTGCACGACGCCGACCGTGTACCCGCCGACGCCGACGGGGATCGAGCGGCGCAGGCAGCGGGCGAACGAGAGCAGGGGCGGCTCGTCGTCGAGCTTCACGACGAGCGGCTGCTCGTCGTCGCGCAGGGCGGTCATCGCGCGCAGCCTGCGCACGGCGGCGCCCATCCGACGGGGCTCGGTACGGATCACCATCTCGTCGAGGGTGATCGTCCGAGGCTGCGCGAGCAGCCGGCCGGGGTAGGCGCCGTGGGCGTCGGACCGGTT
Organism: Streptomyces sp. NPDC057010; assembly: GCF_042673805.1. Taxonomy (NCBI): domain Bacteria; kingdom Bacillati; phylum Actinomycetota; class Actinomycetes; order Kitasatosporales; family Streptomycetaceae; genus Streptomyces; species Streptomyces sp. NPDC057010. The sequence goes on from NZ_JBHUSC010000006.1 coordinate 101,309, forward strand.
GACGGTGCCCGAGTCGAGGCCGGGGGAGTCCTCCCAGCCGGCGAGGGTTCGCCACCGGTAGGCGGTGCCAGGGCCGAGCAGCAGCTCGTCGCCGAACTGCACGTGCCCGGGAACGGCTACCCGGTCACCTGCGGCCATCGTCACCCCCTGCCCTTGGCGTGCCAGGCGAGCGCCGCCGCGGTCTGGTCCGCGGTCGCCGTACCGGCGTTCCAGTTCTCGATGTGGACAGCAGGGCCGCCCCAACCCCCGCCCGCGCTAGCGCCGTTGGCGGGCGCGCCCGCGGTGGCGAACTGCGGGCCGGCGGGAACAGAGACGAGATTGCGCATGGTGCGGTCGATCGCGGGGGCACCGGCCTTGATGCCTTCGACGATTCCCGCGGGAATGAACTTGCCGATCTTGTCCCGCATGAGACGACTCGGAGAATGAATTCCGAGCGCCTTTGCGATCGGCCCCGGAATCAAATTTTTGGCCCAAGACATGAGGGTTGAGCGCAGCCAACTGCCCATGCCCTTGATGCCGTTCCACAGGCCCATGATCAGATCACGGCCCTTGTCGTAGAGCATGAAGTCGAAATTTCCGAAGTAGCCTGCGATCATTCCCGGCAAGCCCCGGACCCAATCGAGCATTTCACCGGCCTTGCGGACGGTGCCCGACTTGATCGAATCCCAGTGCTTGATTATCAGTCCGACGAGAGTCCAGTTAAGGAAGAAGTCGACGATCCGGCCAGGGATGCCGCGGACCCAATCCACCGTTGCATTCCACGCGGATATGGTCCCGCTCTTGATGGAATCCCAGTGCTTGATAATCAGTCCGACGAGCGTCCAATTAAGGAAGAAATCGAGGATCGCCTGACCAACCCACTTGAGCTTTCCCCACACCCAATCCCAAGCGGCCGACGTCGCCGAAACGATCGTGTCCCAGTTGGCGACGACAAGTGCGACGATGCCGACCACGGCGGCGATGATCAGCCCAACAGGACCCATCGCCAGCAGCCACGCAGCAGCCATGCGGGCGCCCTGAATCATGGACTGCGTGCCCATGAGAATCCAGGCGCCGACAACGCGCAGCGCGGTGGCGCCGGCGCTTGCTCCCTGCGCCACCCAACCCGCCAGCATCACGGCGTTGAGCAGCACAAACCGGGCTGCAGCGGCTACGCCTGCCGCGGTCTGAGTGGCCCAGCCGGTGACGACTGCTGTCGTCGTCGTCCACGCGGTGATCCCGAGCGCGACGAGCGTCGGCAGCATCAGGAGCGTGATCACGCCGGCGGCGATCGAGAGCGCCGTCGAGTGCTCGGAGATCCACCCCACGGACGCGCGCAGCGCGCCGCCGAGGCCACCCTCGCCGATGAAATCAGCGGCCTTTTCGAGAGCGGGTACAACGTTGTTTCCGAGGACGGTTACGACTTTGTCTATCGCCGCTCGCTTGAATGCCTCGAACTTGGTCGCGGCATTGTCGCGCATTGCGTCGCCCGCCGCGTCCGTCGCACCCTTGACGTTGCCGAGAGCGGCGACAGCGGTTTTCGGGTCGAGCTTGAAAAGTGCCTGCTGTAGATCCTCGGCCTTAGTTCCGAAAAGAGCGACCGCGGTCGCATTTCTCTCGGCGGGGTCCTTAATGGCCTTGATGCGTGTAAGGACTTCTCCGAGGGCTTTCGAGGCTTCGGGTCCACCCTTGGTGAACGTCGCCGCCATCTTGTCGGCGTTGAGTCCGATCGACGTGAAAGCATCAACGGACGTCTTGCTCATGTCCTTTGAGCGAATCGCGAACTCTTTCAGGGCGTCCGCGACAGTGTCGGCGTCCCTTGCGCCCCCTTGCAGCCCCTGCTGCATGAGGCCCATAGCGGTTTGTGCGTCGAGCCCCAAGTCGCGGAATTGCACGGGGTATTCACTGAACGTGTCGAGAAGATCCTCGGCCGCGTTCGTTCCGTTCTGGCTGCCCTTTACAAGGACGTCCATCGCCTCTTCGGCGTTCTTCGCGATGCCGGATTTCAGCATCACGCCGACCGCACGCGAGACCTTCCCGACGTCCTCGCCCAGTACCGAGGCCGTATCGGCGACCTGCGTCGCCATGGTCTTGATCTGGCCCTGCGTTGCCTCGGGTGGCAGCAGACCCTGCTGCGCAATCCCCTTCAGGATGTCGGCGCCGTCGGCGACCGACTCGACGATCGCGCCCGAGTAGAGCTGTCCGGCAACCTTGCCGTACTCCTTGGCCACTGGGCCCGACGTGCCGAGCTGCGCCTGTAGCTTGCCGGCGACCTTTCCGCGGTCCATCGCTTCTGCGATGCCGCCCATGAGCGCGCTACCGATCGCCCCGCCAACCGCCGCGGCGGCGAAACCTTTCAGCGCCGTTCCCATGCCGCCGGCCGCGCGCTCGCCGCCGTCGGCCGCGCCCTCGGCGAGACCGTCGCCGAGGGCGTCGCCCGCTTCCTGTCCGGCCTGATCTGCGGCGGCGGCGATCTGATCGCCGCCCGCCTGCACCGCGGCGCGGGCGCGCGCCATTCCGGCATCTGCGCCGGAGTCATCGATCGTGATTGTGGCGGCGAGCTCGCCCACCATGAGGGCCACGGGTGGTCACCTCCTGGCGGGTGCACCTCCCGTCGGGGAGGTATCGGGCGGAGGGGTGAGCACCCGGGCGAGGCGAGACTCGGCCGAGAGAAGAGCGAGGATGCGCGTGCGCAGCCATCGCCAGGAACGGGCTTGCAGCAGCCCGGGATCGCCTACGTCGACGCCGTAGACCTCGTGCAGATCAGCCTCGACGAGCGGCCACTCGGCGAGGATCGCCGCCCACGTCAGTGACGCTTGCGGCCCTTCTTGCCCGCGCCGCGGCCGGGTGCCGGGCGGGTACTCGTACCACTCGTAGAGCCCCGAGACGGGGTCGAGCTCGCCGCACCCGACTGGCTGCTGCGGCGGGCCGCCCGGTTCGGGGCCAGTCGAGAAGGGTCGCCGGCCGCGGTCCAATAGCGCTCGGCCGCGGCCTTGTCCTGCGCGATCCACACCATGGCGGTGATCGCCGAATGCTTGAGGGTCGGCCACTTCACGCCGTCGGCGATCATCTCGTCGTGCGCCGGCCCGAGTACATCGCGGTAGAGGTCGCGTTCGGCGGCGTCGCCGAGCACCTGCTCGTCGGCGCGCCCGCCGTCCGCGGCGACCGCGGCGGCATGGATGAGCGCCTGCGTCCGCAGTCCGATCTCAGCCGACGGCGCGGGCACGGTGTAGATGCGGCCGGCGATCGGCAGCTCGATCGCCTCGTCGAGCAGTTCGCCGAGGTCCTCGAACGCCACTACGCGTCACCCCCCGTCTTGGCCGCGACGGTTCCCCCACCGGCCGCGGGGTTGGTGATCTCGGCGAGTGGGCCGCTGCCGGTAAGCGTGACCTTGATCGTGTCGACCTCGTCCGGGCCGCCCCCGTCGGGCTCCCACGTCACGAGGGCGAGGCCCTGCTGCGCGTCGTCGGCGCCGTTGCGGTCGTAGTAGCGGACGCTCACGTACGACTTGGCGCCGAACGAACGGGACGCCTTCCGCAGAGCTTCCTGTGCGGCGTTGAACTTGCCGGTCGTCGGGTGGGCACGGTGGGCGATCGTGGCCTCGATGCTCCACGCGAGCATGGTCACGGCCTGCTCGCTCCATCCCTCGGCGTCGTAGGTCGTCACCTCCTGCTGAGTGGGTTCTACCTTCGGCGTGAACTCAGTGACCCCCGGAACGAGGGTCCATATCGGCGTACCGGGCGTCGTGCCCATGTCCAGCTCAAGGCGGTACCGGCGGGCGAGCGCGGTTACGGTCTCGGCCGGGGGCGTCGGGGTGCTCAACGGCGCCTCCTATTCGAGGTTGGGGTGCGCCCGGTGGGCGCGGGCGTAGTAGTTGGAGGACCGCTCCCAGCGGCCGGCCGAGTCGGCGCCAATCGGGGCGGCCGAGACGCGATAGACGAGCTGCACGGGCACGGCGCCGAACCGGTGCGGTCCGGACGCGTGCAGCAGCTCGTGCACCTGGTCGTCGAGGGCGTCGACCTCGCGCGGGTCGGCGCCGGCGCGGCTACGGACCTGAATCCCGGTGGTCGTGTCGGTGAGCACCGACGAGTCGGTGACCGGGTAGGCAGACAGACAGATGACGCGGTCGGGCGCGGGAGGAAGGGCGGCGACGGTGATCGCGGTCTCGCCGGCGGCGTACACGCCGTCGGTGCGGTAGGTGCCGACGCCGGCGGCGTGCAGCAGGCGGGCGAGACCGTCGAGCAGGTCGACGGTGTAGGTCATCGCAGCGCGCGCCGGATCTGCGCGGCGATCAGTGCCTGCACTTCTCCCGCGGTCTCGGGCAGCACGCTTTCGAGGTATTTCGCGCTGCGCCCGGGGGAGTGCCGGGCGGTCATGTCCTCGTGAACACGGGTCGCGTACGGCACGTCGTAGGACACCGCGGCGACGAGCTGCTGCTCGTCGACCGAGGTCGCCCCCGAGCGTTCGAGGGTGCCCTCGTTGATCGGCACGCGCTGCCTGCTCGCGCCGAGCACGTGCTCGGCGCCGAGCAGCACACCGCGGGCCGCAGCGTCGCGGATCGCGCCAATGACGGCGTCGCCGTTCCAACGGAGTCGGGCGCGCTGCGGGCTCATTCGCACATCACCTCCGTGGACGCGGGGACCGGAAGGCCCGGGGCGGTGTGCGAGGCGGTCGTGATCGCTGTGGTGATGCGTCCGCCGGGCAGGGTGACGCGTGATCCGGGCGGGCAGTCGAGGCCCGGGGCGGCGATGATCTGTGCGCTGCTGGTGACCGTGCGGCCGTCGGGGGTGCGCACCATGCGCACGGCCTCGCCGACGAGCGCGGGGTGCCCGACGAGCGGCCCGTACGTCGGGCCGTACGCGCCGTCGCCGAGGTAGGGCTCGACGCCGACCCGGTGGCGGAGCAGGGAGGGCGGGACACGCGTCACCACGGGATCACCCGCCCCGGTTCGAGGCCGGCGCGGCGCAGCGCTCGGGCGGCGCGCGGGGCGAGCTCGACCCCGGACGCGCCGGCAGTCGAGGCGGCGCGGCCGGACAGGGACACGGGGCCGATCGAGACTGAGTCCCACTTGCCCGCGGCCCCGGTGCCGTCGTCGCCGGCGGCGAGCCAGTATTCGACCTGCGCGCACGTCGCCGAGCTGAGCGCGGCGGCGATCGTCTGGTCGAGCGGGTCGCCGTCGTCGTCGACGGGGTAGATCGCGGTCAGCAGCGCCGAGTCGATGTCCTCGCCAGCCCGCGCGATCAGCCGCTCGGCGTCCGGCGGGGCCGGTGTGCCGAGCCACGCGGCGAGGGCCTCGGGGGTGGCGTAGGGAAGTCGCGCCACACGGTCACCCCCTCGGCTTGCCGCGGACAGCAGAACGGCCCGCCGACTTGTCGTCTGGCGGGCCGTCCGGTTCGGTCGTGGGCTCGTCGCCCGGCGGATCGTGGTCGAGGGGCTCGACGGAGTAGCCGGCCCCCTGGCAGTAGCCGATCACGGCTCGATCGCTGGTGGTCGCGGTGCCGTTCACGAACGGCACGCCGCCGGGCCCCTCGCCGGTGAAGTCGGCGAGCGGGGCCGTAATGCGCATGGTGGTCATGTGCCGCCCCCTCACGCGCTCTTGATGTTGCGGAAAACCGCGGCGGCGCGGGTGGCCTTGAGCACCGGAGCAACCGGCCCCATCTCGACCTCGCCGACCTTGACGGCGCCGGCCCGGTCGAACTCCGGAAGCCACGTGTTCACCAGCGGCGAGCCGCCCCCGACCGAGGCACCGTGGAAAGCGTCGAGCCCGTACCGGACGGCGTAGAGATCGCCAAGGCCGCTGATGTTCCCCCCGGTGCCGGCGCCGTCCGGGTCACGAGTGACGAGCGAGATCACGTCCGTGTTCGAGCCGGCCTTGCTCTTGAGGTCGACGAGCGGGATTCCGTTGTACGCCGTGACCGGGCGGCCGAACGCGTCGGTCGTCTTGTCGAGCTGATCTGTCCATGCGGCGATGGTCTTGAACAGGGACAGGGTCTTGCGGTTGCCGTAGATCACATCCGGCGCGTCATCCATGGTGGCGAGCCAGTCGTCGACGTGGCGCTGCGCGGCGAGCGCGGCGCCCTTGTCGTTGATCCCGGTCCAGTCGACGAAACCGGCCGCGACGCCATTGTTCAGCGGCAGGTACTCGGTGCTCGACCCGGTGAGGATCTTCGACAGACCGTCGAACCCCTTCGCGTCGGTGGCCTTGTCGCCGTTGATCACGGCGTCGGCGAACCGCGCTCGACTCGCCTTGATGAGCTGCTGCATGTTCAGCGTGACGGCGCCCGAAGCGGCCGGCCCGATACGGGCGATCACGCGGTCGATCTGGAACGAGCCGCCGAGCGGGACGAGATCGACGGTGTAGCGCTGCGTCGAGACCTCGGCGGGGGTGTACTCGGTGTTCAGCGCGCGGAAGTCGGCCGCGCGCTGCGTGATCAGCCGGCGGTACCCGTACGTGAGGGTGTCGCCGCCGGTCGGGCTCACGACGTTGTCGAACGTCATCCGGTCGAGGATGTCCGAGCTCTTACGGAACTCGTCGATCACGTTCACGTCGAGGTCATCGGCCGCGTTGTTCCGGGCCTCGGCAAGGGAGGTGGGCAAAGGTTTCTCCTAGGTGATTCAGCCGCCGAGGCGGGCGGCGACGGCGTCGTGCAGGGAGGTCGCGCGCCGGTCGCCGGCGGGCGGGCCGTTGAACTCGCCGCCCCCGCGCGGCGGCCCGGTCGGGGTGGTGCGGTAGAGGTCGGGGTCGGCCTCGACCGCGGCTTTGATCGCGGTCGTGAGCGCGGCGTCGAAACCGGCGTCGGCGGGGTCGAGGTCGGCGACCGAGGTAAGGAAGCTGCGGGAGTTCAGCAGGCGGTCGCCGCGGGCGCCCTGGTCGGCGGCGACTCGGGCGACGGCGAGCTCGACGCGTGCCGAGCGGAGCGCGGTCGCGTTCTCGGCGAGCAGCCGGTCGCGCTCGGCGACCGCGGCGGCGAGCGCGGCGGGGTCCTGCTCGGACTCGGGATCGTTGGGGTTGAGAGCGCGGGTCACGGCGTCCAGTGCGGCGCGCAGCTCGTCGCGCTCGGCCGCGGCCTGCTCGGCTCGGGTCGTGGCCTCGACGAGCTGCTGCTCGGCGGCGGGGTCACCGGCCGGCGGAGTGCTCGGGGCCGGTGCCGGGTTGGGGTCGCCGGCCGACGGGGCGGGCGGGGTGACGGGGTCGCCACCCTCGCCCGAGCCGCCCTTGATCGGCCAGATAGCGCGGCCGTCGCGGCGGCGGCCGAGGGCACGCTCGCCGGTGCGCGGGTGGATCGGCAGGGAGTCGTCAACGATGTGAACGGGCATAGTGATGCTCCTCAGTTGTCAGCGAGGGCGGCTAGGGTCAGCTCATGACGAGGTCTGCTGATCGAGCAACGCCGGACCCCGATTGGCGGGTCTACGAGAAGGCGGTCGCGGCTCACATAAGCCGGTTAGACCCCGGTTTGAACGTTGAGCATGATCAACGTCTGCCGGGGCTTTTGAGCGGTCGCCTCCGGCAGATCGACGTGCTTGTGCGCACGGTCATAGCAGGTGAAACGATCTTGATCGTGTATGAATGCAAGCACTTCCGGCGCCCCGTGGGACTGGCCACGGTTGAGGAGTTCATCGCCAAACTCGAAGACGTTGGAGCGAACCAAGGTGTCCTGTTCGTTTCCGGCGGGCTCACCGAGGCGGCCGTGCGTCGGCTTGAGAACACCACGCTGCCCCGTGTGAATGCGTACGCCTACGCACTTCCCGGGGCAGATCGACTGTCGGGAAGGTACGAGGAACTCGACTGGGAGGCCATGGCGTAGCCGCGGATCCATGCGGCAGTCAGCCGCGGGTCGGTGTAGCGGGGGGCGTCGGTCGGCGGGTGGCCGGCGCGCGCGGCGGCGAGCCCCTCGCGGCGGGCACGCAGCGCCTGCTCGCGGAACCCCAACAGATCACCCCCTACTGCTTGAGCCACTGGGCATGTGCGGAACTCCGGGCGGTCTCGCCGGCGCCCGTGCGGACGCCGGTCACCCCCTCGGAGAACTCGGCGAGGGTGATACGGGGCGAGACGTCCTCCCAAAACCTGATCAGTTCCTCGCTCGCGCGGGCGTACGCCACGTGGGCCGGCCCTGAGAACAGGCTGCGCGGGTCATGCCCCGCGGCCCGGGACTTGCGGTTGAGCAAGATCCCGCGGGTGTAGTCCTCGGCGGCGAGCCACTGCACATAGATGTGCTCGTCGTACATCTCGCGTATCTCTGCGCGGCTGTACGCCCCCCGCGCCGAGCGGGCTTCGAGCTCGCGCTCGTACACCCATCGCTCGGTTGAGGACATGTGCTCGGTGCCGTCCGGGCCGCGCTCGACGTCGGCGCCGTACGGCCCCCACTCGTCGGGGTCCGCGGGCGGCGGATCGTCGAGGCGGATCGGGTGCATGGCGTCGTCGAGGGCGTCGCGGGCGGCGAGGGTGTCGGCGACCGTCGCGCCGGCCGCGGGCGGCGGCGGGGCGGGCGGGTGCCGGCGGTCGATCTCGCCCGCGATCCGCTCGGCGTCCGCCGGCGAGGCGTAACGGATTCCCCACACGAGCAGCTCGTCGCCGAGCTCGGAGAGGTCGCCGACGAGGCGCCCGCCCGGAAACAGGGAGTCGAGCAGGCGCCGCCGGTGAATCTCTGCGCCGATCGCCGGCCGGTCCTCGGGCACGTGCCGCGCCCGGGTGGCGAGCGCCTGCTCGGACATGCCGAGCAGGTCGGCCCGCACTCCGGGCATGGCGGCGTCGATGTCGCGGCGGTCGGCCTCCGCCATGACGCGCAGCAGACCGTCGTCGTCGAGGTGCAGCGCGACGCGAGCGAGCTCGTCGTCGCTGAACTCGGCAAGGCTGTCGACCATGCGCCCGCCGGGGCGGATGCGGTCGAGCAGCGCCTGCTCGTCGCGGCGGTCTGCCTCGGCGGTGATCCGGTCGCGGTCGCGCTCGTCGAGCACCCCGGGCCGCAGTGCGGCGCCGAGCTGCTCGTCGGTCATCTCGGGCAGGGAGCGCTCGTCACCGGCGCGGACCCGCGCGGCCTCGAACGGGTCCGACCCCGGGCCGCTCGGCGTACCGGGGCGGCCCGCGGTGCCGCCGTCCGGCGGGAGGTTGCTCGCTCCGGGCTGCTCGCGCTCGCGGCGGCGGATGAGCTCGGGATGCTGCGCGAGGTGATCGCGCATCCGGCCCTGCCACTGCCGCACCCGCGCCTCGGCCGCTTTCTTGGCCTCGGGCGTCGTGGCGGTGGCGCTGCGGTTCTTCCACTTCCTGATGGCGCGCTCGATCGCCCTCTGTCGTTGCGTTGCTTCGTAGCCGACGGGGTCCTCGGAGTGCTCGACCGGCGCCCGGGTAACCCCGGGAAGGTAGGCCGAGGTCGAGTGGCGGCAGTTGGGGTGTTGCAGCCCCGAGCGGCGGGCGTCGTCCAGAGATCCGGCGACGTGCACCCGCACAGTGCGGTCGTCGTCGGTGGCGTGCTCGACCTCGATCGTCCGGGCGCCGCCCGGACCGTCGAGCGCAAGCACCTTGCCCTCGAACGGGTCGCAAAGATCGCAGTTGTGGGGAGCGTTGGAGACGATCACGAGCGATACGCCGGCGGCGCGTAGCTTGTCGCCGTGCGCCTCGACCGCGGCCCGCCCGACCGCGGTCCGCACTGCCATCTCGGCGTAGCTAGTCATCTGCCACGTGCGCCCGCCCTTGTCGACGAACGTCCGCAAGCCGCGGTCGGCGAACCGTTCGAGGGCTCGCTGCGTGGCCTGTCGGCGGGTGTCGATGCCGAGGAGCGGCGTCGCCGATACCTCGCTGATCACCTGCCGGTATCCGTCCTCGACGCCGCGGAGAATCCCGCGGTGCGTCTCGGTGACGAGCTCGATCGTCTCGGCGGCGAGGCGATCAACGGCCCGGGTGTTCGGGGTGCTGTCGCCGATCCTCCGGGCGTCGGCATCGGAGAGGGCGCCGAGCTCGGCGAGGCCGGCCCGCGCCCCGACGTCGTATGCCTCGGTGACTGCCGAGAACACTTCAAGGTCGAGAGCGGTCGCGAGGGCGTCGACGACACCCTGCGCTGCTCGCCGTAGGGGCTGGATGTCGCGCAGTTTGGCGACCGCCCATCCGGGGGCGTCGAAACCCTCGGCGAGCTGCCGCGCGACGATGCCGAGCAGGCGCTGCTCGGCGTCCGCGTACAAGTCGCGGACGGCGGTCGAGAGGTCCTCGGCCATTCCTGGATGGATTGGCACGAAGGAAATCACCTCCTTGCCACCCGAGGCGACAAGTTACGCAGAGCTCTGTAGCATTGCTCTACGTAATCGTCGCTGGCTTGAAGGGTAGGAAGTGCCGTGGCTGCCGCGTTCCCGCGTATGAGCTTTGAGCAGGCTGAGAAGATCGCCAAGTCCATTCCGGAGCCCACTGCCTCCACCGTGGTCGAGCTCTATTCGCTTCGTCAGCAGGCCCTAGTAGGCGATAACCAAACCGCCAGGCCAGACGACCCTATGGAAGGGCTCAAGTGGGACACCTGGAAAGCGAAGGCGGGTATGTCGAAGGAGGACGCCCAGGCCCAGTTCATCAGCCTGGTCGAGAAGTTCCAGGAAAGGAATATGAGTCTCTGAGCTGTGGGTGGCCTCCCCAGCTCGGGATCAGGCGAGGGTGCCAGCCTGCATGGGGTCCGGCACAGCGGCGCCGGTCTCAATGAGGATCCGGTCGACCTCGGCCTGTACGTCGGCCGCGTCCCACTCGGGATGAAGTATCCGAACGCGCGTCTCGGCCGAAACTGCTTGCGCTTGCTGGAGGAGCGACAGGGTCTGAGCGACCGAGGATGTGTCCTCGGTGATCGTGTCGCCGAAAGTGACGCGGGGCCGCTCGGGCACGATCCGCGGCGTGAACAGCGTCCGGTCGAGCAGTAGCAGAACGAGCAGCAGGTCGGCGACGGGCGGTGTCCAGTACCTCACTTTCTTGCCCCGGGTGACCATGCTCTTTCGCTCGCGCGCCTTGATCTCGGTCGCGGTCACGGCGGCGCCCTGGTCGCCGAGACCGAACGTCGCCGCCGAGTATCCGGCGCTCATCACGGCTTGCCGGGTGATCGCGGCCGAGGTGCGCTCGTGCTCGTCGACCCTGATCGAGAACTGATTCAGGGTGATGCCGGCGCCGCCCTGCTCGGTCGGCGGGATGTTGAGCAGCGTCCAGATTTCCCGGTCGTCGTCAAAGCTCGCGCCGCGCCCGGGCCCGTGGTCGCGTAGGTACCCGTCGGGCACGAGCAGCCGCGCCCGGGCGAGCCGCAGATCGCGAATCCAACTCGTCCATGTCGTGTCGAGGCTGTCGAACAGGTCGTACAGCGGGGCGGCGTAGTCGCTGCGCCCGAACGGTGAGCCGCGGTGCTTGCGGTGGGGGCGGATGTTCGGGCAGTAGGCGGCGGTCAGTAGGTCGATACCGGTCTCGATCGCGTCGCCCTCGGGGCCGAGCGAGTCGGCGAGCGCGGCGACGTCGGGGTGCTCGGTGAGGGGCACCCGTACGCCGAGGGCATCCTGCGATCCCTGGTAGAGCCCGTGCTCGATCCGGCCCGGGGAGTGGCGTTCGAGGTGGCGCCATACGGTGACCGAGTCCGAGGTGAGCTCGCGCCAGAACGTGACGGCGACGAGCTGCCCCCAGCGCCATTCGGGCACGGCGGCGTCGGGGTGCACGGTGGTGAGCAGGGGCCGGCCGGCGAGCGAGCGATCCCACGTGACGCGCAGATAGACGCCGCCAAGCGCGGCGGCGACCTCGGCCGCTTCGAGCAGGGTGTTCGCGATGCCGTCCGACTCGGCGAGCTCGTCGAGTCGGTCCTGCGTCGCGGTGTCGGCGACGGTGAACTCGGGCGGCTCGGCGAACAGAAGATCGGCGCTTGCGGTGGCGATGTCACCGGGCAGGGGAATGTGCAGCCGCTGATCGGGCACCCCGGGCTGCTCGGCCCGGTCGCGCCCCCACAGGCGACGCCGCCCGTCGCGGCGCTGCGGCTGGTTGCGGTAGACGGCGGCGAGCTTGTCGCGATCACCGGAGTACCACGCATCATCCACCCGGACCTCGGCATAGTGCCGTGCGAGGGCCGACGGCGGCCACGACACGCCGTTGTCAGGAAGCGCCACAGCTCACCCCCTGCCGACGAGCCCGAGCTCGCAACGCTGCGCACGGCCGGCAGTGCCGGGTGCCGTTCGGTGCGACGTAGGTGTTTGCTCGGTTGAACTGGTGCCCGCGGGCGCAATGGGTCTGACGCGCGCGGCGCGCGGCGGGGGAGATCCCGCGCCGGATGTTGGTCCGGTGGCTCACCACTTCGAGGTGGTCCGGGTTCACACAGTGGCGCCGACGGCACAGGTGGTCGATCACGAGACCGCGGGGAATGCGCCCGCGGGTGAGCTCGTACGCGACGCGGTGGGCATACTGCGGCCGGCCGCAGATCTTGAATTGCCCGTATCCGTTGGGCTTGACGTGTGCGGTCCAGTCCCAGCACCCGAGGGGGCCGGGTGCGACCTTGTCGAGGAACCGGTCGGTCAGCTCACGCACGCGATCACCCCCTCGCGTGCTCGGGCCCGGGCGCAGTGCTGCACCCGGGCGGGGGAGTGGGGGGCGATCAGGCGGCGGTCGTTAGCAGCCCGCGCCACTCATGCACGGTGGAGTGCACCGCGTACCGCAGCGCGTCGAGCGAGTGGTCGTCCGCCTTGACGGGGCGGTCTTCACCGCGGGCCGCGGCGGCGTCGTCCCACACGTACGTGGGGAACTCGGCGAGCAGCCCCTCGCACGAGCGGTGAATGAGCAGGGCGCCGGCGTCGAGGGCGTTCGCCACGCTGCGGATGCCGTCGAGCACTGCGTTATTGGCTCGGGCGACGTTCGGGTACCCGTCGGCCCATAGCTGTGTTGAGAAGCTCGCGGCCGAGGGGTCGACGAACGTCCACTCGGGCCGCACGCCGAGCGTGTCGATCCAGTCGCGGACGGCGCGGCTGTACTGCGCGTCGGTCATCTGCCGATGCGCGGCGCGGGCGTCGTGCCTCCACTCGCTCACCGCGTACAGCCGGCCGTCGACGCCGAGGCCGAGCAGGATCGCCACGAACGGATTGCTTGTGCCGTAGTCGATGCCGACCCAGTAGCGGCGCATCTCGGGCAGCTCGTCGACGACGTGCTGCTGCTCGTCGTACATGTCGAAGATCGCGCCCTCGGCGACGACCCACTCGCCGAGGATCATTCGGCGCCGCCATAGTCCGGTGTACTCGGCAGACAGTGCCTTGACGTAGGCGGATGACAGGGCCGGATTGTCGGCGAGCTTGAAGTGCCAGGAAGCGAGGTCGAGCTCGTGCTGCCGGTCGAGGTACTTCGCTTTGAGCCAGTGCCGCGGCCCGTCCGGGTTCGTGGTGCCGATCAGGATTGCGCCGGCGACAGACAGGCGGGCGAGTAGCTGCGTGAAAAAGGCTTCCGGCAGCAGCGTGACCTCATCCGCGTACGCGACCGACGCGGTCAGACCGCGCAGCCGCCCCTCGGACCGGGAGTCACTCGCGCCGATCAGGTGCACAACCCTGCCGAGGATCACGGCGGTTGTCGCGCCTCGGGTGTGGTGGACCTCGGCCGCGGTGTCCGAGAACAACTCGGGGTCTTGCAGCGGCTCGATCACGTTCCGCTCGATCGTGGCGAGCGATCGACCCACGATCAGAATGAGTCCCGAGGCGGGCGCCCGCCGGACGGCGAGCAGGAAGCGCAGCAGCGACGAGATCGTTTTGCCGGAGCGCACCGACCCGTGCCAGAGATTGATACGGGCGGTCGCTTCGCGGATCGACCGTAGTTGCTTGTCGGACAGGTGGCCCGTCGAGGGAATCACCCCCCGTCGGCGTCGTCCCCCGTGGGCCCGAGCAGGGCGTCGGCGAGGCGGTCGAGCATCCCGCCGGCGCTCGTCGACTTGTTGGAGCGTGCGAGCTCGGCGACCTTGGCGTGTACCTCGGTCAGGGCCCGGGCGGCGGTGGCGTAGTCGCGGGCGTCGCGCGCCGAGTCGGCGGCGCCGACCCGCTCGACTTGAGCGAGCGCGCCGTCGAGGGCGTCGTCGGCGAGCTGCTCGCGCCGGGCCGATGCGTCGGCCCTACGGGCATCGGTGGCGGCGGCGACCCGCGCACCGCCGGAGAAGGTGAGCCCCTCGGCGGCGGCGATCTTCGAGACGGTCGCGGCGCCGCGGCCGAGCTCGCGAGCGATCTGGTTACGGGACTTGCCCTCGGCGTGCAGGCGCCGGACTGCTGCTCGGTCGGCGTCCGTGATCGGGTCGGCCACGGGATCACCTCCCGACCTGGGGACACGCGAACGCCCCGCCACGGGGGGATGTGGCGGGGCGTCGAGGTCAGAGTGTTTCCGGGCACGCCGGAGGCGCTCCCGACTATAGGTCACGGATTGATAACGGCGCAAGTGGTTGTCCCGGCGCGATGGCGGGGCGACCGGCATCCTGCCTGTGGCCCCTGCTGCGCTGCCGCACGATGCAAGGCAGGTGATGCCCTCCTTCAGCACCCCGAGGCATCCGCCCGGGAGAGGAAAACTGGGAGTAGCGCCCCGTTCCAAAAAAACCGAATACCCGAGTACGGCGTGCGGGCTTGGTTCTCGACTCGATCACTAGAGCAGGTGGTCGATTCGAGCTGCCATGCGCCCGGATCGACCGCCCTTCCCGAGAGGTGAAGCGGTCCGTATGGAATCGGTCGGTTGGGCTGCGGCGGCGGTGGCCGGACTCGGTGGCTGTGTGCTCGTCGTGGGGCACGCCCTCGATCAAGTGCCCGCCCTCGTCGACAAGGCGGTACGCGCGCTCGCAGCTGTACGTCGGTTACGCGACGAGTGGCGGCGCTAGTAGGAAGCGCCCCCCCCTTCATCCCCAGCACTGCTTGGGCGGGCGCAAGCGCCTTACGGTGCTGGGGATTTGGTGGGTACAGTCGTATCGCCTCACTCCGTGAGTGGCCTCCGGTCGAGAGCCCGGGGGTTCATGGGGGCCCGGCCGCACAAGGCGGCGGGGCGCGCTTACGGAGGTGGACCGATGGCCGACAAGCACGAGTCGACCACACGAGGGACGTGGTTGCGCGAGTTCGCTTCGCGATTCGCCGTAGCCCTGAGCGTGAAAGCGCTTTGGGTGGTGATCGTGGAGCTCGTACGCCACGACTCTTAGCAGTCTTTGACTGCTTGGCGAGGTTGGAGCGCCGGGGTGGCGCCCCCACCGCCCCAGTGCTCAACCTCGCCGCTTTGCACGCTGCCTCCTCTCCTACGACGCGGCAGGGACCTGCACCCCCAGCGCAGAGATCAGCTCGGGCAAGTCGTCCCACTCCCACACCCGCACCCGTTCGGCGCGGTCGAGGGGGACCAAAGCCGAGCAAGCGCGCCCGCCCGAGCAGGTCACGGCTGGCGGCCCGTCGGGCGCACTGTGCAGGGTGAGCTCGCCCTCGCACCATGGGCACGGCTCGGGCAGCGGGGTCTCGCGCTGGTCGAGGCCGAGGGCGCGCAGCACCCGGGCCTCGGCGATCCGCGCGGTACGCCGTGCCTCGTGCAGCAGGTGCAACGGCAGCACCTCGAACGGCGGCGCGGCGAGGGCGCCGTCGAGCTCGTGCTCGGGCGCGGTGTCCTCATCCTGCACGCGCCCCTCGATCCACACGCACGCCCAGTGCAGCCCGTGCGCCCGCGATCCGGCGGCGCGCCGAGTGTCGGGTGCGCTCGGGTCGGCGCACAGCCATGCCCGGGGGTCGCCCTGCTCGGTGCGCTGTACGGCGGCGGCGAGGGTGTCGGCGAGGTCGAACACGAGCCGCTCGACGCCGCGGCCGGCGTCGAGCGCGCCGAGGTTGAGCGGGGCGGGGTGCTCGCGCAACACGAGCGGGGCCCGGTCCTCGACGACGAGCTGCTCGTCGTCGCCGTCGCGCATCGTGTGTGCGAGCTGCCGCGGGGGCCAGTGATCGGCGGGCGGTTCCTCGATCGCGAGCAGCAGCTCGGCCCACCGGCCGCGGATCGTCCGCAGCGCGCGCACCGTTTCCTGCACAGCCTGCGCGTAACTCACTGTCCCCCCTTGTTGGCTGCTCGCAGCGCCTCGACCTCGGCGGCGTACTGGTCGCGCTCGGCCTCGGCCTCGACGATGGCCTGCTCGGCTGCGGCGACGCGGTGCGTCAGCCGCAGGGCCGCGGCCTGCTGTCCCGTGGCCGAGCGCCGGAAGGCGTCGCCGTCGGCGACCTCGACCTCGACGAGCTGCCGCAGCTTCACCGTGTCCTCGGGGCCGAGCACCCCGCGGTCGGCGCGGGCGAGCAGGACTCGGATCGCTGCGCGCCGCTCGTCGCGCACGGCCTCGCGGGCGTCGCTCCGACCGCGCCGAGACCGGGTACGGGTACGGGTGATCTGGTTCATGGGGTCGTCTCTCCGTTCTCGGCTCGGCGCGGCGTCGTCGAGCAGGTGGTGCAGGTGGTCGGGCACGGCCGGCGGCCGAGGCGGCGCAGCTCGCGGTCGAGGCGGTCGTCGATCCGGACGGCGTACGCGAGGGTGGCGCCGAGGGCGAGCGCGAGCGTCACGGCGAGGGCGAGCAGTGCGGCGCTCATGGGGTGGTCTCTCCGTTCGGTCGGGCACGGTGCAGCAGTCGATCGAGGGCGCGCCGAGCGCCGCGGGTCTCCCGCGCGCGAGGCGCGACCGGTCGCGCGGGAGATTGGTGTTCATGGCGTTGGTGAATACCGACGTGCCGCAGACGTACGTCGTCTGTGACGTGCCATCCCTCGCGAGCGAGGCGGTCGGTCAGGCTGGCGACCACGAGCGAGGCGAGGTGCGGGTGCACGTTGAGCTCGTCGGTCAGGTGCGCAGCGATCACGGCGCGGGCGGCGGCGGGGATCACCGGGCCTCGCCCCCGCCGCTGGTGTGGCGGGCGCGGCCGTCGCGGCGCGGGGCCGGCGGCTGGCACATGATCCGGGCGAGGCGCACCTGCTCGGCGTCGGTCTCTCCGTTGCTGAGCTCGGCGATCAGCGCTTCGACGCGCGAGGGGTGAACGCCGGTGAGCGGGCGCCGGCCCTTCCCGCGGTTGCGGAAGCTGCTCCGGCATTGCTCGTCGACGGCGGCGAGGCAGTGCGGGCACTGGACGCCGAGCGGGTCGGGCAGACCCTTGGCGACGAGCTGCTCGCGGTGGGCCCGGGCCGGCCTGAACTGCCGCAGCTCGGCCGCAACATGAGCGGGCATGTACCGGCGCGGGCCGGCGCCGACTCCGGACATTAGCGCGGCGAGACGTTTCTGCCCTGCTGCGTTGATCTCGGCCCGGTACTGCGCCGGCGCGGCGTGGCCACGGGCGACGGCGGCCCGGGTGCCGAGCAGTTCCTCACGCCATGCCTGCGGGTTGTCCGGATCGGCGGACGGCACCGGGTCGGTGTGGCGGTTCATGAGCTCGGCACGGTGCGGCCCCCACGCGGCGAGCAGGTCGTGCGGCTCGATCGCCCGGAACTGCGAGCTCTTGTTCCCGCCCTGCTGCTCGTAGTAGCGGCGGGCGGCGCGGGCGGCGTCCCATCCGGTTTCGGGCATGGTCGCCGGCACCTCGGCGACGGCGGCGGTCCACTCCGAGATGGTGCGGGCGGACTGCTGCGGGTCGGCGAGGGCGCGGCGCACTCGGCTGTCGAGCGTTCCGGCGAACGCGAGCAGGGCGGCGATCTGTTCGGGCGTCATGGGCGGCTCTCCTTTTGGGTGAGCAGGGCGAGGCCGGCGGCGAGGTTGTCGGCGTAGTTCGCGGTCGAGGCGGACACCCGAGGTGGCGTGTTCGACGCCGACCGGTCGAGGTCGCTCCAGACCTTGAGCCAGTAGCGGGCACTCTTCGGTGCCTCGCCCGGGGTGGTGCGGCGGGCGGCGAGGTCGACAAGGGCCTCGACGCCGTGCGCCTGTACGAGCCGGTAGACGTCACGCTGCTCGCCAAGGCCGAGCGACCACCGGACGGCGATCGAGGCGGCGACGAGAGCGGCGTCGAGCGGACGCAGTTCGGGAACCAGCGCAGCCGCGGTGTTCGTCGCGCGCGGCTGCTGCTGTTCGTCTTGTAGAGAGCTTCTTTTGTTCTGGGGGCCGGTAGCAGGCCCCCCGGGGGCCGGTGTCCGGCCCTCCCCGGGGCCGCTGACCGGTCCCCCGGGGGCCGATGTTCGGCCCGGGTCGGTGACCGGCCCGGGCCGGTCACCGGTCCCCCTCTCGTCGAGCAGGGGGAGGCGGTAAACCGTTTCTCCGCCGGGGCCGAGCTCGCCCTCGACGATGCCGAGCTCGCCCGAGGCGAGCAGGGAGTCGACGGCGTCCCGGACGGTGGAGCGCGCGGCACGGGTGCGGCGGATGAGCGAGGCGGTACCGGCGTAGGCGACGCCGTCGGCGCCTGCCCGATCAGCGATCGCGAGCAGCACCAGACGAGCGGCGCCTCGACTGTCGGACTGGGACCAAACCCAATCCGTCGCGGCGAGGCTCAACGGTTCGTCTCCTTACGGGGATCGGCGAGCCCGGAGGTTCGGGCCGACCGGCGAGTGCGGCGGGCGTGTGGGCGGGGCAGCGGTTGCCGACGACGTAGCGGCGGGTACCTATCGCGCGGCAATAGTCGCCGGCGGCACCGTCCCAGTGATCGCAGATCACGCCGCAGATTCAGCGGCGCCGATGTACCGGGCGTAGACGCGGTACTCGGTCGTGCCGCCCTCGGTCACCGTGCGGGCGACCGCTTCAAATGAGCCAGCCGGCGCGTAAGCGGGCAGACGTGCATCGCGGATCGCGCGGGCGGCCGAGGCGGCGCTGTCCAGACTTGCCGGCTTGCGGACAACTCCCCACACCTGCGGGTGTGTCCGCAGCTCGTTCGCGATGCGGCGGTGCTTGGTGTTGCGCTGCGCGGGCGGCGGCCCGAGGTACTCCACTGAACTCATGATCAACCCCCTGTGTCAACAGACGTGAACAGCCTTGGTTACGGCACGGCAAAACCGGCAGGTAGGCTGTAAACGTTCATGAACACTGACGACCCTAGGTCGACCAAAAGTGCACGTCAACGAGATTCGAGACTGGGTGTTTCGGGTGCTGGCTGATTAGATGGCCCTCGACGTTCACGTTTGCTGACAAGGAACGGGGGTGCCGGGGCCGTGCCCGACGCCGACATACACGCGCCCGAGCCCGAGCTCGGCACACCCTTTGCCGACCTCGTACGCGAGGCGCGCGCGGAGCGAAAGTGGTCGTTCCGGGATTTCGCCGAGGCAGCGGTCGACCCTGCAACGGGCTACAGCCCTTCACACACAACCGTTTGGAACATCGAGAAGGGCAACCCGGTGAAGGTGTCGCCCGCGCTCGTGCGAGCGGTCGCTGTTGTGGTGCCTCAGTCTCTTCGGGAAGTCCAGATAGCTGCCGCAGCGCAGTACATCGGCATGACGACGAGCACCTCGGGGGCTGAGCGCGCGCCGCTCATCGCCGAGTCGTCGGGTGAGCGGACGGTCGTTGCCCACGTGCCGGGTCTCGACCTGACCGCGGAAGAGATGCCGCTCGTTCGCAAGCTGTTGGAGAAGATCGACCAAGCGGCGCAGCGGGCCAGCTAGTCCTGCTCGATCGCCCGCTCGCACGCACCCTCGGGGCCCATCCACCACGCGATGAGCTGATACACCGTGGCCACGTCCAGCCGTGCACGCAGCTCCGACAGGGCGTTGCTGATCGTTTTCGAGCTGTATCCGAGGTGCTTGGCGATCTGCTGCTGATCGCGCCCGTCACACAGCTCGCGCAGGATCGTGCGCTGTAGAGCGGTCGTGATGGCCGATCGCTGCGGCGGCTCCTGCGTGTGCCAGTCGAGCGCGAGCTGCCACTCTTGCTCAAACTGGGCGGCGAAGAAACCACACGCGGCCCGGTCCCGGACGACGTACGCGCCGTCGAAGCTCGGCCGGCCGTCGGCGTGGTCCTCAACGATCGCGAACTCGCGGTCGATCAGCACCAGTCGCATGAACGGACGGGTCAAGGTCCGAAACTGCGCACCGTGAGCGGTGAGCAGCGAGACGCGCTCGACCGCCCCGGGATTCGAGCGGGTGCTCGTGCTGTAGAGCGTCCGCATCGCGACGCCCCTGTCTACCGCGTCGCGGTCGCGATCCGTCGACAGGTCGATGACCTTTCGAGGCCGGGGGCCGGGCTGCGCGGTGAGCATCTCGTGCCGCGCGCCGTCGACCGCAACCGCGATCGCCGCGTTCACAGCATCCTTGCCCTCAATCCATACCGACCCGGTACCCACGCCGCGAGTGCGGGGGCGACCGCATGCCCGCAGTTTCTCGACGAACTCGGGGATCTCGGCGAGCAGCCGCGCCGCTCCTTCGAGTTGCTGCTGTACCGAGGTCCGCAGGCGGCCCTCTATCTCGTCGATGTCGACGGCGGCGTACCCACTCGGCTGGAACGCGTCGGGGACGATCAGCCCCGCCCCGAGCAGCCGCCCGGCCGCCCCTTTGTCGGTGTCCGCGATCGGCTTCCCGTCGGCGATCAGGCCGTAGGCACACAGCTCGGCCTCAGACAACAGCGGCGCCCCCGACACACGTCCCCCTACGGTTCGGATCTTGGAACTTCCTACCTTTGACCAGGGGAAACGGTTGTTCGAACCCCCCGGAATCGTGCAGCGTATCCCGTAGTGGAATCTATGTCGCTGGTGTATCTACGTGGCATATCCAACATACGGGAGGGGAACCCAACAAATGATCATGAAGCGCCTTCGGGCAAGTGTGGTCGCGGCACTGGCGATCGGTGCCGTACTCGTCGGACTCACTGCGATCGAGGTCGAGGCCCCCGGCGCCGTCCGCGCAGACAGCTCATGGAACTTCGTCCCGCTGCCGGTCGAGCCGACGCCCGCGGCATCGACGCCCGCGCCGGCCGACAGCTCCTGGAACTAGGCGCCCGCCGAGGGGCGTTGCAGGCACACAGCGAAGGACAGACAGAACCAACGGATAGGCGTAAATGGGGAGCGTCCACGCAGGGCGCGACCGCGGGGGGCGGTAATGATCTCTGTAATCCGAGCACCACTCGACAGCGGCGTATGGGCCGTCGCCACGACGCGAGGGGGGCGGGTGTACGTCGCCCTTGACGAGCAGCACATCACGGCGGCCGGTGCCCAGGCTCTCGAACAGGTGCTCAATGATCTCCGCGAACCCGGGCCGGGCGCACCGGGTGCCGAGGGGGACGCCCCCCGGGCCGCATGACAAATGGGCCGCACGGTGCGAACCGTGCGGCCCCTTCTGCGTGTCGGTGGGCCGGTGTAGCGTGTAGTTCGAGCAAGCGACGTTTATGCAGGTCAAGGGCCGTTTTCTGAGTGCCCGTTGCGTGCCCAATGCGTGCCCATTGCGTGCCCGAACTGCTCTGTACCGGTTGTCATGAGTCGGCACGGGAAGGCACCGCCGCACGGCTTGACCTGCGGTTATCGCTATACGGCGGCACCCCGTGGAACTATCCGACAGGACTCATCTAGCGCTCGTAATGCGTAGGTCTCGGGTTCGAATCCCGAAGGCGGCTCAGAGAAACCCCAGGTCACGTCACTCATGACGTGACCTGGGGTTTTCTGTTGCTCGGGGCTTCGGGGCAGGGGAAACGATCTTCGCGTCCTGGCTGACAGTGGGCTCCGCTAGCCTGCTCTGCGTGATGACTGGTGAGCTGAAGAGCAAGATCGACCGACTGTGGGATGCCTTCTGGTCCGGTGGCATCTCCAATCCACTCGAGGTCATCGAGCAGATCACCAACCTGATGTTCATCCGGCGCCTCGACATCCTGGAGCAGGCCAAGGAGAACAGGGCCAATCGCACCGGGCGGCCGGTCGACAATCCGATCTACGCGGACGACGCCCAGGTCCTGCGCTGGTCGGTGTTCATCAACGAGTCCCCTGAGAACATGCTCGCCCGGGTTCGCGACGGCGTCTTCCCCTGGCTGCGCGCGCTGGGCGGTGAGCAGTCCACCTACGCGCACCACATGAAGGACGCGCGCTTCACGATCACCACGTCGAATCTGCTCACCAAAGCCGTCGACATGATCAACGGCATCGACATGGGAGACAGGGACACCAAGGGCGATCTCTACGAGTACATGCTCAGCAAGATCGCCACGGCCGGGCAGAACGGCCAGTTCCGTACGCCCCGGCACATCATCCAGCTCATGGTGGAGATGATGGCCCCTCAGCCCGGTGATGAGATCTGCGACCCGGCGTGCGGTACGGCCGGCTTCCTGGTCGCCTCCGCCGAGTACGTCGAGCGCACGCACCGTGAGGCGCTGTTCGAGCCGGCTCAGAGGCAGCACTTCAACGCGAGCATGTTTCACGGGTTCGACTTCGACAACACCATGCTCCGCATCGGCAGCATGAACATGCTGCTGCACTCGGTCGAGAACCCCGACATCCGCTACCGGGACTCGCTGGCTCAAAGCGCGGCGGGCGAAGCCGACCGGTACTCGCTCATCCTTGCCAACCCGCCCTTCGCCGGCAGCCTCGACCACGACGCGACGGCAGCCGACCTGCAGAAGGTCGTCAAGACGAAGAAGACCGAACTTCTGTTTCTCGCGCTCTTCCTGCGTCTGCTCAAGCCCGGCGGCAGGGCTGCAGTCATCGTCCCGGACGGGGTGCTGTTCGGCTCCAGCAAGGTGCACAGGGAGCTGCGGAAGCTGCTGGTCGAGGGCCACAAGCTGGACGCGGTGGTCAAACTGCCGAGTGGCGTGTTCAAGCCGTACGCAGGAGTGTCGACGTCCATCCTGTTCTTCACCAAGACCAACAGCGGTGGCACGGACCACGTTTGGTTCTACGAGGTCGCGGCAGATGGCTGGAGCCTCGACGACAAGCGCACACCCCTCCTCTCCACGGACAAACTAGGGCCGCTCGTCGGGGACGGCGCCCTGAACGAGGATGAGCACGCCAAGAACAACCTGCCCGATGTGTTGTCCCGCTGGCGACGCCGGAACGGCAGTGAGCAGGAGCGGGCAAGGACCGAGCAGAGTTTCTGTGTGCCCAAGGCTGAGATTTCCGATCAGGACTACGATCTGAGCTTCAACCGGTACAAGCGGGTCGTCCACGCGGAGGTCGTGCACCGTGCACCGCGTGAGCTCATGGACGAGCTGGCAGGTATTGAGGCGGAGATCCAGCAGGGGATGAGCGCGCTGAAAGGGCTGCTGGCATGAGCTCGATCCGCCGACTCGACGAGGCGTGCACGCTCATCATGGGGCAGGCGCCGAAAGGTGACGCGTACAATAATTCCGGCAACGGATGGCCGTTGATTGCCGGGGCCGGAGACTTTCGCGAAGGCCGGCCGGCGCCAAAGAAGCACACGACCGAGGCTTCCAAGCTGTCCGGACCGGGCGACATCATCCTGGGGATCCGCGCTTCAATTGGTGACAAAGTTCTTTCGGATGGCGAATACTGCCTGGGGCGCGGTGTTGCGGCACTGAGGCCGAATTCTGACGTCGATTCGCGTTTTCTGTGGCATTGGCTCACCTATAGTGCGCCCATCCTGGCGGCCAAAGGCAAAGGGGCGACATTCAAGCAGGTGAACCGGAAGGACATCGGGGAGATGTCATTTCCGGTCCTTGCGCTTCCTGAGCAGCAGCGTATCGCTCAGGTGCTGGATCGGGCCGACGCGATGTGCGTCAAGCGCCGAAAGACCCTCGGCCTCCTCGATGACCTCGCACATTCCATCTTCGCGGATATGTTCGATGAGGGGATCCGGTCGGAACGGTGGAAGGTGTTGCCCCTTGCGGATGCGGTGAGGACCGGGACGATCGTGACCTACGGGATCGTGCAAGCCGGCGATGAATATCCCGGTGGGGTTCCGTACATCCGCACGGGAGACATCAAGAACGGCGAGATTGCAGCTGATCAGCTCCGACGAACCGATCCAGCCATCGCCGCGAAATTCTCGCGGTCTCGGGTCGATGTCGGAGATATCGTCATGAGTATCCGCGCAACTGTGGGAACCACAGCGGCGGTGACTTCGGAAATCTCTGGCGCGAACCTTACCCAGGGAACGGCCAGAATCTCCCCTGGTGATTCCACTGACCACTCCTATTTGCTCTACTACCTTCGCTCCAGGTGGTCTCAGGAGTGGATCGCAAGGCAGGTTAAGGGGGCGACGTTCCGGGAGATTACGCTCGCCAGGCTGCGCGAGTTGCGTATCTCTATTCCTCCTCCGGAGCTCCAGGATGAATTTGCCCGGAGAATTGCGGAGCTAGATCGCCTACGGCAGGCGCAGGTCAGGCATCTTGCAGGGCTGGAATCGCTCTTCGCCTCTCTCCAATATTGCGCCTTTCAGGGTGGGCTGTAGCCCAACGGGCTCGACGCGAAAGGGTTGTCGATGTGAGCAACTTCGGGTTTCTCCAGGCAGAGTGGCCTGAGCTCCACCGTGAGGCGGTGCACGCCGAGCGCCTGGCGTACGCGGACCCCCGGGCGTCTGCGTTCTACGCGCGCCGGGTGCTGGAGCTTGCAGTGACGTGGCTGTACGAGGCGGATGACAGTCTCAAGCCGCCGTACCACGATGATCTGGCTGCGTTGATCGCCGAGCCGACGCTGGTGAAGGTGGCCGGCCCCGCGATCCGGGCGAAGATGGACGTGATCCGTCGGCAGGGCAACATCGCTGTGCACCGCAAGAACCCCGTGGCCTCGAAGGACGCGGTACGCACGGTCGCCGAACTCTTCCACGTCCTGTACTGGATGGTTCGCACCTACACCCGGGACCAGACCCAACTGCCGTCCGCCACCCTCGCCTTCGACACGGTGCTCATACCTCGACCGGTTCCGTCCGAGGTTCGGATCGCCAAGCAGGCCGAGCTGAAGGCGCAGGCCGAGAAGTACGCCGAGCAGGACGCCGCGCTGGCCGCCGTGCGGAAGAAGAACGAGGACCTTGACGCCGAGATCGCCCGGCTGCGCGCGGAGATCAAGGCAGCCAAGGCCGCGAACGGGGCGCAGCCGGACACTCACGACTACAACGAGGCCGAGACCCGTACCCTGATCATCGACCTCCTTCTCAAGGAGGCCGGCTGGGCACTGGATCAGCCGAAGGACCGGGAATATCCGGTCACCGGCTTGCCCGCCTCGGCATCGCCCTCGGGTAATGGCAAGGTCGACTACGTCCTGTGGGACGACGACGGTAAGCCTCTGGCTGTCGTCGAGGCCAAGCGGACCACCCGCGATCCGAAGCAGGGCAAGTTCCAAGCGACGCTCTACGCCAAAGCCCTGGGAGAGCAGTTCAACCAGCGCCCGGTCATTTTCTACACCAACGGGTACCGCACCTACCTCTTCGACGACCTCGACTACCCGCCCCGCGAGGTCCAGGGCTTCTACACCAAGGACGAGTTGCGGCTCCTGATCCAGCGCCGGGCCAGCCGTCGGAGCCTCGCCAAGCTGCCGATCAACGAGCAGATCGCCGGCCGCCACTACCAGTCCCGCGCAATCAGACGGATCGCCGACTCGTTCGAGAAGGACTCGCTGCGCCACGCGCTGCTCGTCATGGCGACCGGTTCCGGCAAGACCCGCACCGTGATCGCGCTCAGCGACTTGATGATGCGTGCCAACTGGGCCAAGCGCATCCTCTTCCTCGCCGACCGTACGGCCCTGGTCAAGCAGGCGACCAACGAGTTCAAGAAGCACCTTCCGGGCGCTCCCGTGGTCAACCTGCTGGAGGAGAAGGACCCGAACGCGCGTGTGTTCGTCTCCACCTACCCGACGATGATGAACCTGATTGACCAGACCGATACTGAAGGCCGCCGGCTCTTCGGCCCTGGGTTCTTCGATCTGATCGTCGTCGACGAGGCACACCGATCGATCTATCAGCGGTATGGGGCGATCTTCGACTACTTCGACGCGCTGCTCGTCGGCCTGACAGCGACTCCCAAGGACGAGGTCGACCGGAACACCTACCGGCGCTTCGAGCTTGAGGACGGCGTGCCGACTGACGTCTACAGCCTGGACGAGGCCGTGTCCGAGGGCTACCTGGTGGCACCACGTGCTGTCGACGTCCCGCTGAAGTTCCAGCGCGGCGGCATCAAGTACGACGACTTGTCCGACGAAGACAAAGAGAAGTGGGACGAGACGGAGTGGAACGAAGATGGTGAGATCCCTGACGAGATCACCACGGAGGAGCTGAACAAGTACCTCTTCAACGCCGACACCGTCGACAAGGTCCTGCAGACCCTCATGACGCACGGCCTGAAGGTCGACGGCGGGGACAAGCTAGGCAAGACCATCATCTTCGCGGCCAACAACCACCACGCGGAGTTCATCGCCGAGCGGTTCGACAAGAACTACCCGCACCTCAAGGGTGCCTTCGCGCAGGTCATCACCTACCGCAAGGAGTACGCCCAGAGCCTGATCGACGACTTCTCCGATACGGCAAGGCTTCCCCAGATCGCCATCTCCGTGGACATGCTGGACACCGGCATCGACGTTCCGGAAGTCGTCAACCTCGTCTTCTTCAAGTTGGTGCGGTCCAAGACCAAGTTCTGGCAGATGATCGGCCGAGGCACCCGGCTCGCCCCGGACCTTTTCGGTCCCAACCGGAGCAAGGACGGCTTCCTCGTCTTCGACCTCTGCCAGAACATCGAGTTCTTCAACCAGAACCTGATGCGCGCCGAGGGAAAGGTCGCCCCGTCGCTGAGCCAGCGGATCTTCGAGCGCCGCGCTGACCTGCTCCTCGCCCTCGGCGAGCCCGCAGACTCCGGCGAGGAGCGAGCAGCCGGGGCTGCAACGCGCCCCGAGTCGGACGGCACGGTCAGTGAGTACGGCCTGCGCTGGGACCTGGCCAATCGACTGCACGAAGAGGTCACGGCGATGAACCCGGACAACTTCCTGGTCCGCCCGCACCGCGAGCAGGTCGAAGCCTTCGCCGACTTCGATGCCTGGCTTGCGTTCACGCCCGACGCACACGGTCAGGCGGTTGATCATCTGGCCGGCCTTCCGACTGCGTTCCGCGACAAGGACGACACCGGCGAGGAGGCCAAGCGGTTCGATCTGCTCGCGCTCCGACTCCAGCTCGCCGTGGTGAACGCAGATCCGGGCTTCACCCGTCTTCGCGATCAAGTCCAGGAGATCGCTTCCGCCCTGCTCGACCAGCTGACGATCCCGGTGATCAAGGCCCAGCAGATCCTGCTGGACGAAGTCGCAGGCGACGAGTGGTGGCAGGACGTGACCCTGCCCTTGCTGGAGTCCATGAGACGGCGCCTGCGCGGGCTTGTCCGACTGATCGAGAAGACGAAGCGCGGCGTCGTTTACACCGACTTCGAGGACGAGCTGGGCGAACTGACCGCTGCCTCGCTCAAGGGGATGGAGATCGGTACCGACCTCACCCGCTTCGAGCAGAAGATCCGTATCTACCTCAACACGCACCAGGACCACCTCGCGATACAGAAGATCCGTCGCAACAGGCAGATCACGGCCCTGGACCTGGCCGAGCTGGAGGCGATCTTCGTCGAGGCGGGCATCGGCACCGCGGAGGACATCACCTACGTCAAGGACGCCAACGGCGGCCTGGGGTTGTTCCTGCGGTCTCTGACCGGCCTGGAGAGGGAGGCAGCGGCCCTGGCCTTCGATGCGTTCCAGCAGGGCAAGTCGTTCACTGCGAACCAGCTCCGCTTCGTCAACGAACTGATCGACCATGTGGCTTGCAACGGCACGATCGACGTCGACGCGCTGTACGAATCGCCGTTCACGGCATTTGCACCGACCGGCCCGGAGGCGATCTTCCCCGAAGGCGACGTGGACGTCATGGTGGCCGTCATTCACTCGATCCGCTTGACCGCCGTTGCCGCAGAAGGCGTGGCCTGACCAAGCGTTGGTTTTTGTCACGGGGCGGGGGAGGGCATCGGTCGCGCTCGCCGGTGTCCTCCACCGCCCCGGGGGTGTGGGTCAGGAGGTTCGGGCTCGCTGGGTTACCACGATGCAGGTGAGCACGATGGCGGCGGTGAGGGGGACGGCCGCGGTGATCTGTTCGCCGAGCAGGAGGACCGCCCACACCAGCGTCAGCAGCGGCTGCGCCAGCTGGAGCTGGCTCGCCCGGGCCACGCCGATCAGGCCCATGCCCTTGTACCAGACCACGAATCCGCCGAACTGCGATATGCCGGCGATGTAGGCCATGCCGAGGAGGGCCTTCGCGGTGAGGTGCACGGGCTCGTGCGGGAGGGCCCACAGGGTGACGGCGAGGTTGACCGGGGCGGCGAGGACGACGCCCCAGGCGATGACGCGCCAGCCCGGCATGCCCGCCGCGGAGAGCCGGCCGCCGAAGGCGTAGCCCGCCGCGCAGACCAGCAGGGCGCCGAAGAGGAAGAGGTCCGCGACCGTCGGGCGGCCGTGGTTCTGCGACAGCGTGAACACGAGGACGGTCGCCGCTCCGACGCCGGCCGCGGCCCAGAAGACCTTCGACGGGCTGCGCCGGGTGAGGACCGCGGAGAACACCGCCGTGGCCATCGGCAGCGCACCGATCACGACCGCCGAGTTCGCGGTGGACGAGGTCTGCAGGGCGAGCGTCGTGAGCAGCGGGAAGCCGACGGCGCAGCCGCCCGCGACGACCGCGAGCGCGGGCCAGTCCTTGCGTGCCGGAAGCGGCGCCCGGGTGATCAGGAGCGCGACGACCGCGATGACGGCCGCCAGGACGCCGCGCACCCCGATGGCGCTCCACGGCCCGAACCCGTCGAGCGCCCACACCGTTCCGGGGAAGCTGAAGGAGAAGCTGACCACTCCGAGCGCGGCGTAGAGGGTGCCGCCGGAGACCGCCGGTGTGGTGGTGAGGGGGGCGAGGGAACCCTGTTGCACGGTCATGACTGTCCGTTCTTTCGCTTCCGGGAGATTTCTTCGAGCCGGGCGGAGATTACCTGCGCGAATCGCATGGCGGAGGTTTCCGAGAACGGCATGCTGAGTGACGGTTCGCCGAGCTCGAGTTCGAGCACCAGGGGCTGTCCGTCGGGGCCGCGGATGAGGTCGACGCGGCTGTAGAGGAGGGGTTCTTCCAGTTCCAGGTGTGCGGCCGCGGCGTCCAGCGCGGCCTCGGCGACGGCGCGTTCGTCCTCGGCGGCCTCCCGCGCCGTACGGGCCTCCTGCGTCGGCTCGTCCACCCTGCCGTCCGGCAGGAGCAGCGCCCGCTTGCGGATGGCGTGGCTGTAGACGCCGCCGAAGAGGATGAGGTCGGTCTCGCCGTACTGGTCGATCGAGTCCATGTAGGGCTGCAGGATGACGTGGGAGTCCTGGTCGAGCAGCTTGGCGACGTAGGCCGCGGCCTCGGTCTGCGACGACCGGGCGAAGCGCTGCACGTCCTTGGAGTAGGCGCCGATGGTCGGCTTGACGACGATCTCCCGCGCCCCCTCGTGCCGGGCGAGGAAGGAGCGTACGGCGGCCTCCGGGTCCGTGCCGGGGGCCACGAAGCCGCTCGGTACGACCGGTACGCCGGCTTCGGCCAGATCGGCCAGGTAGTGCTTGTCGAGGTTCCAGCGCACCACCGGGAGCGGGTTGAACAGGTACGTCACGTCAGTGACGTACTCGCACCATTCCAGGAACTCCTGGAGGCTCTCGACGTAGCTCCAGGGCGAACGCAGGAGGACCGCGTCGAAGCGATCCCATTCGATGTCGGGATCTCGCCAGGAACAGATCTCGGCTCTGATGCCGACCGCCTGGCAGGCTTCGAGCAGCAACGGCATGTCGTAATCAATGGCAAGGCTGGTCTCGTCGGTGACCAAAGCCAGATGGCTGCCCATCGGGTGACTCCAATACGGGAAGGACGGCAGGGGGGAAGGACTGCCGTTCGGGGGCGGCTACCAGGGGACGGTTTCGCCGCTGTGGGTGTAGGTGCCGGTCGGGCCGTCGGCGTCGAGCAGGGCCATGGCGACGCTCGTCCTGGCTCCGTCGGTGACGTCCAGATCGCCGGCGCCGTCGTTCATCCCGGTCTTCGTGTAGCCCGGGTGCACGGCGTTGACCTTGACCGGGGTGTCGCGCAGTTCGTAGGCCAGGTGGACGGTCCAGGAGTTGACCGCGCTCTTGGACGCGCTGTAGGCCGGGAGGGACTTGAACATGGGGCTGTACGCGTAGGAGTCCGGGTCGCTGTGCGTGGTCAGCGAGCCGAGCAGGCTGGACACGTTGACGATGCGTCCGGCCGTGGACCGGGCGAGCAGCGGGAGGAAGGCCGTGGTCACCTCCACGACGCCGAACAGGTTCGTGTCGAAGGTCTCGCGCCACTGCCGCATCGGCTGCTCGGAGGGCTGCTTGCCGTACTCCTCGATGCGGATGGCGGCGTTGTTGACCAGGATGTCGAGGCGGCCGTGGCTGCCGTCGACCTCCGCGGCCGCGGCCCGGATGCTCTCCGGGTCCGTGACGTCGAGTACGAGGGGGTCGGCGGCGAGGCCGTCGGCGCGCAGCTCGTCCGCGGCCCCGTTGACGGCTTCGCGGTCGCGGCCCGCGAGGAGCACCCGGATGCCGGCGGAGGCGAGCTGGCGCGCGGTCTCGAGGCCGATGCCGCGGTTGGCGCCGGTGACGAGGGCGAGGGGGGAGGAGGGGTCGGGCATTGCGGTGCTCCAAGTGAGGGGGGAGGGGGGACTGCGGCCGCGGTCCGGCTAGAGCGTGGTCAGGAACTTGGCCACGGGTGTGCCGAAGCGGGCGGTGTCGATCAGGAAGGCGTCGTGTCCCTCGGGCGAGTCCATCGCCAGGAATTCGACGTCCGTGCCGCCGGCGGCGAGGCCGTCGGCGATCTGCTGCTGCTGGCGCAGCGGGAAGAGGAGGTCGGTTTCCACCCCGATGACCAGCGCCTTCTCCAGCCGGATGCGGGAGAGGGCCTCGTCGGTGGTGCCACCGCAGGACTCGCCGAGGTCGAACCGGTCCATGCAGCGGCTGAGGCAGAGGTAGCTGTTGGGGTCGAAGCGGTGCGCGAAGCGGCGGGCGTGCCGTTCCAGATAGTTCTCCACCTGGAATTCGTGGCCGAAGGGGTCGTCGTCCGTACGGTCCTGCGGCGCGATCCGCGCACGGCCGAACCGGCTGTCCCACTCCTGGGCCGACCGGTAGGTCATCATGCCGAGCTTGCGCGCGGTGAACATGCCGCGCTGCGGGTAGTTCTCGTCGTCGTAGCGGCCCTGGTTCCACTGCGGGTCGCACCGGATCGCCTCACGCTGCAGGGAGCGGATGGCTATCGAGAACGGCAGGGCGCCCGCCGCGCCGCAGATGTTGATGTGGCCGCGGGTCAGGCCGGGATGGCGCGCCAGCAGGGACAGCGAGCTCATGCCGCCCATGGAGGTGCCGATCACGCATGCCAGCCGGTCGACGCCCAGGGCGCGCACCGTGTGGGCGGCGGCGTCGGCGATGTCCTCCATCGACAGCTCCGGGAAGCCGGGGCCGTAGGGCTCGCCGGTGCCGGGGTCGACCGAGGCGGGGCCGGTCGATCCCTTGCAACTGCCGAGCGAGTTCAGGCAGATCACGTACCAGCGATCGGTGTCGACGGGCTTGCCGGGGCCCACCATCGCCTCCCACCAGCCGGGCGCGGTGTCCGCAGGGTGGGAGGCCGCATGAGCGTCGGGCGAGAGACCGGTGAGGATCAGGACCGCGTTGTCGCGTTCCGGGGACAGCCGTCCGACGGTCTCGTACGCGATGCGCGCGCCGGTCAGCGTTCCGCCGCGGCGCATGGCGAATGCTGCGGGGAGGTCGATGAAACGGGCCGCGGGGGGGATGAATTCCCTCATGTGTCTGGTTCCTGCCAGGTGTGGGTGTGCCGCGAGGCGAGGGCGCCGTCTGCCGGGTCAGGCCGCGCCGTCCCCGGTCTCCAGGGAGGCGAGCCATTCGTCGTCCGAGCCCTCGACCATGCCCTCCATGAGGAACGTGGAGAGGTAGCGCTCGCCGGTGTCCGGGAGCATGGCGAGGAGTACGGAGCCCGCCGGTGCGGTCTCGGCGACGCGCAGGGCGGTCGCCAGGGTGGCGCCGGCCGAGATGCCGGTGAAGATGCCTTCCTCGGCGGCGAGCCGGCGGGCGGTGTCGCGTCCCTCCACCTCGTCGATGGTCACCAGTTCGTCGATGACGCTCCGGTCCATCACGCCCGGTACGAAGTTCGGTGCCCAGCCCTGGATCCGGTGGACGTTCCACTCCTGGCCGGCGAGGACGGCGGCGTTGTCCGGCTCCGCGGCGATGATCTGCACCGCGGGGCGGGCGGCCTTCAGCATCTGGCCGACGCCGGTGAGGGTGCCGCTGGTGCCGAAGCCGGTGACGAAGTAGTCGAGCCGCTTGCCGGCGAAGTCGCCGAGGATCTCCGAGGCGGTGGTCTCGCGGTGGTAGGCGGGGTTGGCCGGGTTGTCGAACTGGTTGGCCCGGAACCAGCCGTGCCTCTCGGCGAGTTCGTCCGCGATCCGGTTGCCGCCGCTGCTGCCGAGGTGGCCCGGGAAGAGGAGCACCTTGCCGCCGTACGCGCGGATCAGCTTGCGCCGTTCCGCCGAGTAGGTGTCGCCCATCACCGCCACGAACCGGTAGCCGCGGGCGGCGGCCACCATCGCCAGGGCGATCCCGACGTTTCCGGAGGTGCACTCGACGATGGTGTCGCCCGGCTTCAGCAGCCCCTTCGCCTCGGCGTCGAGGACGACGGAGAGGGCGAGGCGGTCCTTGACCGAGCCGCCGGGGTTGAACGACTCCACCTTCACGTAGACCGAGGTGTGCGCGGGGGCGAGGCGGTTGAGCCTGACGATCGGGGTGCGGCCGATGGTGTCGAGGATGCTGTCGTAGAGGGGCATGGGGGAGTACTCCTTGGCAGGGCGGTGCCGGCGGCGCCGGCTGCGGGGATCGAGGGGGATCGGGGGGGGGGGGCTCGGGGGCTCGGGTGCTCGGGCGGCTCGGGGAACCCGGTCGCGGCCGGTCCCGGCGGGGGCCGGCCGCCGGAGGGTCCGGGTCGGCCGCGCCCGCCGTGTGCGTTCTCGGGGCGGATGCCGCCCGGTCCCCGGCAGGGGCAGTCGCCGGAGGGTTCGGCGGCCAGGCCGCGAGCCCGCCGTGTGCGTTCTCGGGGCCGGCCGCCGGCCGGACTAGGCGGCGGCCGGGGTGCTCTCGAAGGCGGGGGCGACCATGGCGAGGATCGTTTCGACCGCCTGCTCACTCAGCTCGTCGTCCAACGGGGCGTTGAACTCGGCCAGTTCGACGCCGCGCAGCTGCGCGGGCGGGATCGCGTCGAAGATCGCCCGGATCTGCTCGGGGAGCAGGCCGTCCGGCACCGTGTAGTCGGCCGGTACATGGCCCGGTTCCATCACGTCCCAGTCGATGTGCACCCACACCGGGGAGTCGCCGATGGCGGCCAGGATGTTCTCGGCCGTCGTCTCCGACGGGGGGATGACGCGGACGCCGTGCTTCGCGATCAGTTCGGCCTCGGCCTCGTCGATGTCGCGCGAGCCGACCAGGATCGCCTGCCCGGGGCGCAGGCCGGCGCCGTGGCCGCTGTCCCAGAGCCCGCACGCACCGGAGAGGACCATCCCGCCCAGGTATCCGGTGCCGGTCGTCTCGGGCGTGTTGAAGTCGCCGTGGCCGTCGATGTAGAGGACCACGGCGTCCGGGTGCTCCCGGGCCACGACGGGCAGGGTGGCGAGGCTCGCCGAGCAGGTGTTGGAGATCATGACCGTCCGCCGGCCGTTCCCGATGCTCTCGGTGACGGCCTCGCGCAGCCCGGCCAGCGTCTGCGCCGCCTGCGGGAGGCTGACGGTCCAGTCGTCGTCGGCGGGCGGCGCGGGCTCGCCGATGAAGCGGCCGGTGAGTCCGTAGCGGAGCTCCAGGGCCCGCGCGATGCGGGCGGCGCCCTCGATCATCCGGGCTTCCCGGTCGGCCACCCGTCCCTGGGACACGATGAGCTCGATCATTGTTCAGAAACTCCTGTTCGTTTCAACAGCCGTCTGGTGCTGGAAAGGGCAGACGCCGCTTCGCTCCGCGTTCTCGTCGATGAGCCCGTACTGGAGCCATTCGAGTGCTCCGGCGCCGTAAGAGCCCAGCTGCGGGGAATGCTGGATTCCGTCGTAGCCGTGTATGCGCCTGCGGATGTTCGCGCGGACCTTCCGGCCGCTCGGCGTATCACCGGCGAACACGTCGAAGCGCTCCCGCGGATTGACGACCAGGGCGAAATACGTGCCGAGGTTCCTGCTGCGGCGATTGCGGTGCGCGGGGTTGCTCATGTTGCAGAACAACGGCATTCCGTTGAAGCACATGGACCAGGATGCGGAACCCGGGTCCTGGGCCACGTCCTCCGGCCAGGGCGCGGGATCGAGGCGGTGCAGTTCCTGCAGCACCTGCCAGCCGAAGGAGTGGTACCCCTCGACCGAGCCCGCGGTCACGGCCTCCGCCGAGAACATCACGACCAGCGGATACGCGGTGTCCAGCTGGCCGTCCCAGGCCCTGGACAGCTCGACGTACTCGGTGAGGGCCTCCGCCAGGTGCCGCATGCCGTCGCTGCCGGCGTCCTCCACGAAGACGAACTTCAGGAGCTGCTTCCGGAACGCGTTCCGGGAGAAGACGCACGGGAAGTCCGGATCGGTGAGACGTGAGGCGACCTCTTCGACGGCGGCACGGTGCCATCCCACTCCGCCTTCGAGGACGTGCGTCTGGGAGATCAGCGTCGTGGTCTGCTGCGACCTTTCCACCTGAGCATCCATTTCTACGGGTCCCTGCCGTTTCGAATGAGGGGGCCGAGAGGGCCGGCGATTCCGTTCGGGGCCGTGCCGCGGTTCGTGAAAACTCGCGGAATCAAAGACTCCGGTACGGGGTGCCGTTCATATCCCCACCGTGGCGTCCGGATTGGTTTCACCGGGCCGCGGCCTCACCCATCCTGAACCACGAATTCCGGCCATCACAACGCATTGCCACCAAGGGCTCAGGGGGGTGTACACCGTGTACGCCGATGGTTGTATGGCGATGCGCCCGAGCCCATTTCTAGGCTGCGAACGTGATCAATTCCGCTGGCTACCTGAGCGCCCCCGTTCCGGCTCGTGCTCTGGATCTCCGATGGCGTACCGCCGTGACCACGGCGCGTCTGTGCTGGGCAGAGGCGCGTCCGTCGGTCCAGCTGGTGTTCCTGCTGCGCTTCGCGGTGGGGACGGTGGTAGCCGTACAGCTGCCGCAGGCGCCGGGGCGGACCGTGCTCGGTCTGGCCTCCTGGTGGTGCGCGGTGTCCTGCGCCTACCTGCTCAACGGCGTGACGGACGTTCGCGAGGACCGGGCGAACGGATCCCGGCGACCGATCGCCCGGGGGGACCTCCCGGTCCACACAGCGAAGGCCGTCACGCTCCTGCTGGCCGCCGCCGCCCTGGTGTTCGGCGGGCTGGCGGGGGGCGGGGTCCTCCGGTGGGTGGTGGGTTTCCTGCTGCTCGGCTGGGCGTACTCCTGCGCTCCGGTGCGGGCGAAGGATTCGAGCGTGGCCTGCGCGGTCGTGGTGTTCGGCATGGGCGTCAGCTCGTACGCCGCCGGGGTCGAGGCGGCCGGGTCCGGATGGACCGCGACGGGTGTGGTGTTCGGCTTCGTGATGTCGGCCTGGATGGCGCTGGTCGGCTCCCTGGTCAAGGACCTGGGCGACGCGGGCGGCGACGCGGCCGGCGGGCGCCGTACGGTGGCGGTCGTCCGCGGGGTGGCGGCGGCGCGGGCCCTGGCCGTGGCCGGTGCCGTGCTGGTCGGCGCGGCCGGGACGGCGGCGGCTGCCCTGTGGGCCCCGCTCGCTCTCGTGGGGACGGTGCCGGTGGCGGCCGGCGCGGTGTGGGTCGTCGCCCAGGTGGTGCGCGACGCCCGGCGCGAGAGCGCCGACCGGGAGCAACGGCGGGGCGCCTACCGGGCGTTCATGGTCACGCAGTACGCCGCGAACCTGGTCCTGCTGGCCGCGCTCGTCGCCGGGTAGGGCAGGGGCCGGTCAGGCAGCACCGCCCCTCTGGACGTCCGAGGTCAATCCTGTCCGGGAAACGCCTTGTTGAGGGCCTGCACCCGGGAGCTGGCCCCGAGCTTGCGGTAGGCGTTGTGCAGGTGCCGCTTGACGGTCGCCTCGCTGATCTCGAACCGGCGGCCTATCAGACGGTTCGTCAGCCCGGAGCGCACCGCCTCGAGGATCTGCCGCTCCCGCAGCGTCAGCAGGTCGAGGGCCTGCGCGTCCGCGGTGTCCGAAGGCGCCCCGGGATCCCGCTCCTGCACCTCCGGTACGGGGGGCCGCTGGGCCTCCTCGTAGCCGCGGATCCCCTGGTAGAGACGGCTTCCGGCAGCGGCCCGGAAGGCGACGCTCACCATCTGCGCCGTGGCGTGCCGCTCGGGGGCCTCCACCCACTCGACGGCCTTCGCGACCGAGGGCTGCATGGCCTGCCAGAGCACCTCCGCCGCCCGTACGGACTCGGACACGGGAACCTGCTGGACGACGCGGTGGGCCCCGAGCAGCCGCGAGTACTCCCCGACGCCCGGGGACTCCACGTGCTTGCCGGTGTCGAGCGCCTGCGCGCACTCGGCCACGATGTTCTCCGCCTGATGACGGCACTGCCGCCAGATGTCCTCGCGGGACACCAGGGGGCTGCCGAGCCGCCCGAGCGCCGCCCGGTACGCCTCGATGATCTCAGGTGTGGCAGCACGGAGCTGCTGAGCAGCCGCCTCACGACCCACTGGTGTCTCCCCTCCGGCCACGGGGCGCCGCAGCCGCCGGTCCCGAGCGACGCTCTCCGTGTGAACGCGTGGGGCAAGCTAGCATCCGGGCGGCACACCGGAAAGGGAAGATCCAATTGGTGGAATCCCCTGTCACGCGGTGTAGTTGTCGCTGGCAGAAGCCCCGACCGCCGGGCGGGTCGGGTCACTGACGCGGGGCATCGGCCGGAGCCCGGTAGGCGCGCAGGAAGGCCGCGACGCCGCCCGTGATCAAACGCTCGGTCCGCTCCTGCGGCAGGGGCAGGACACCGTAGTGGGAGAGCTGCACGATCGAGTGCGAGGTCAGCGCCGTGAAGTGGGCGCCCGCCAGGGCCGGATCGCCGTGGGTGTCGATCAGGCCGGCCTCGGCGAGGCCCGCCATCGTGTCGGCCAGGGCGCGGCCGACCGGCTCGGGGCCGGCGCTCTTCCAGGCCTCCAGGACCTCCGCCGGTACGTGGTCGGCCTCGGCGTGGATGTGGCGGACGAGTGCGAAGTGGTCCCGGTAGTCGGCCATGAGGTCGACGAACGCGCGGGCCAGCGCGACGAGGTCGCGCTCCAAGTCCTCCGGCTGGGGCGGGCGTTCCGGAGGCAGGAGGGTCCGGAGCCGGGAGATCTGGGCGTCCTTCACGTCGTTCGAGGTCCAGGTGACGACGGTGCGGAAGAGGTCCGCCTTGCCGCCCGGGAAGTGGTTGTAGAGGGTGCGCGTCGAGACGCCGGCCGCCGCGGCGAGCGAGTCGACCGAGGCGCGTGCGTACCCCTCCCGGCCGAAGACCCCGCAGCACGCGCGGACCACGGCGATCTGCTTCTCCAGCTTGCGGGGCGGGACCTTGCGCCGCGCCTCGTCCATCCAGGCCTCGTTGGTGCCGTTCACGTCCGCCTCCTCGATTTAAGTACAACGGCCGTTGTAATTTTTACAACGCACGTTGTACTTTACCGGAGGGCGGCCGCACCGGGTGGCCGACCCGCTCGACGAGGGGATCGCCATGTCTGCTGCCGAAGCCGTGTCCGCCGCTTCCGCCACCACCGTTGGGGACGCGCCGCTGCGCGTCGCCGTCGTCGTCGGCAGTGTCCGCGAGGGCCGCGCCGGGCGGGCCGTCACCGACTGGTTCCTCACCGCCGCCGAGGGGCAGGGCGGGCTGGAGCTGGACGTCATCGACCTCGCGGAGGTCCACCTCCCGCTGGTCATGCCGGGTTGGGGCGGTACGCCGAGCCCGGAGGCGGCCGCCGCGCTGGCCGACGTCACGCCGCGGCTGGCCGAGGCCGACGCCTTCGTGATCGTCACCCCCGAGTACAACCACAGCTTCCCGGCCGCCCTGAAGAACCTCATCGACTGGCACTACGTGCAGTGGCGCGCCAAGCCCGTCGGGTTCGTCTCGTACGGCGGGCTCGGCGGCGGCCTGCGTGCCGTCGAGCAACTGCGGCTGGTCTTCGCCGAGATGCACGCCATGACGATGCGCGACGCGGTCAGCCTCCACGGGCCGTGGTCGGGGCTCGGGGAGGACGGGGTGCCGCGCGACACCGCCGTGACCGAGAGCGCGGCCAAGCAGATGCTCGGCCAGCTGCTCTGGTGGGGGCGGGCGCTGCGGACGGCCCGCACGATCCAGCCGTACGAGGGCTGAGGGGGGTCGGGGGACATGGCATCGAGCACGGCGGGCGGGGCGGTGGCCGGGACGGCGGCAGGGGCGCCGGCCGGTACCGCGACCGCACCTGCATCCGCACCCGCTTCCGGGTCCGCGTCCGAGTCTTCGGTGTTCAACCGGACCATCGCCGTCGTGATCATCGGCTCCGTGATGTCGGTGCTCGACATGACGATCGTCAACGTCGCATTGCGCCGCCTCTCGGAGGCGTTCCAGGCACCGCTGGAGACGATCCAGTGGGCCGCCACCGCCTACACGCTCGCGCTCGCCGCCGTCATTCCCACCGCGGCGTGGGCGATGGCGCGGATCGGAGCCAAGCGGACCTACCTGACCGCCCTCGTCCTGTTCACCCTCGGATCGCTGCTCGCGGCGGCGGCATGGGACGCGGGCACCCTGATCGCCTTCCGCGCGGTGCAGGGGCTCGGCGGCGGACTGCTCATGCCGGTCGGCATGACGATGGTGATGCGCGCCGCGGACCGGGAGCGGCTCGGGCGGGCCATGGCGCTGAGCGGGCTGCCGATCATCATCGGGCCGGTGATCGGGCCGGCGCTGGGGGGCTGGCTGGTCGACACCGCGTCCTGGCGGTGGATCTTCCTGGTCAACCTGCCCATGGGGGCGCTGGCCCTGGGGCTCGCCGCGAAGCTGCTGCGGCCCGACGCGCCCCGGGGAACGGGGGCCCCGGCTCCCCGCCTGGACGTGCCGGGCCTGCTGATGCTCTCGCCGGGGCTGGCGCTGCTCCTGTTCGGGCTGGCGCGCGGCGGCGAGGGCGGCGACTTCGCCGCGCCCGGGGCGCTCGCACCCACGGTGGCCGGTGCCGTCCTCGTGGCCGGGTTCGTGTGGCGGGCGCTGACGGCCCGCGAACCACTGCTGGACCTGCGGCTGTTGGGCGACCGTACCTTCGCCGCCGGGATCGGCACGCTCGCGCTGTTCACCTGCGGCTACTTCGGGTCGATGCTGCTCGGGCCGATGTACTGGCAGCAGGTGCAGGGGATGAGCGCGAAGGCGGCGGGGCTGCTGGGCGCCCCGGTGGGCCTCGCGGTCGGCACCGCGATGCAGATCGCGGCGCGGCGCGTCGACCGGGTGGCGCCGCGACGGCTGGTCCCGGCCGGGATCGCGGTGGGCGCGTTCGGCATGGCGCTGTCGGCGTTCAACGTCGGGGTGGCGGACGTGGCGGCCTGGCGGGTCGTCGGCTCGGCGATGGTGATGGGGATCGGCGCGGGCATGGTCCTGATGCCGACGATGACGACGGCGAGCCGGGGCCTGCCGAGCGACCGGATGGCGGCGGCGAGCACGGCGCTGAGCATCAACGCCCAGGTCTGGGCCTCGGTGGGGACGGCGCTGATCTCCGTACTCCTCGGCGCGGCCGGCGCGGACCCGGCCGGCTTCCGCCTCGCCTACGGGGCCGCGGCGGCCCTCCTCGCCCTGGCCGTGCTCCCCGCGGCGCTCCTCCCGAGCCGCCGCCCCTGAACCGCCCCGCGCGCCCCCTCGCGGCCCCGGTCCCCGGGTCGCTGGGGGCGGGGGAGGGGGATACGTTGGAGGGACGGACGGGGGCTTGGCTTGGGGTGGCAGGAGGCCGGGCATGACGACGCGCTGGCGGAAGGCCGCCGTTGGGGCGGCCGCGGTGGGGCTCGTGGTGGTTCCCATGGGCGTCGGAGCCGGGTACGCGTGGGACGCGGCGGGACCCGCCCCCGTGGTGGCGGCCGCCGACCCGACGCCCGGGTCCGAGGAGTTCCCGCAGCTGACCCCGGCCGTGGCCGCGCAGCTGGACCAGGCCGTCAAGAAGGTGCTGGCCGAGACCAAGGTGCCGGGGGTCGTGGTGTCCCTGTCGGCGCCGGGCAAGGGCGAGTACGTGCGCGCCTTCGGGGTCGCCGACAAGGCGACGGGCGCGCGGATGGCCACCGACATGAACATGCGGATCGGCAGCGTGACCAAGACCTTCACCGTGACCGCCCTGCTCCAGCTGGTGGACGAGAAGAAGGTCGGGCTGGACGACCCGATCGGGAAGTACGTGGCCGGGGTCCCCAACGGCGACCGGATCACCCTGCGCCAGCTGGCGGAGATGCGCAGCGGCCTGTTCAACTACTCGGAGGACGAAGGGTTCTACAAGGCGCTGACCGCCGATCCGCGACGGCCCTTCACCCCGCGGGAACTGCTCGCCTTCGCCTTCCGCCACCCGGTGCTGTTCGCGCCGGGCGCGGAGTTCTCGTACTGCAACACCAACCTGATCCTGCTCGGCCTCGTGGTGGAGAAGGTGAGCGGCGCCAAGCTCGCCGACTACGTCAACACGGAGGTCGTCAAGGCGGCCGGGCTGAAGCACACGCTGTTCCCCACCGGCGCGGAGTTCCCCCGTCCGCACGCCCAGGGCTACACGGACCAGACGGCCTCCGGGAAGACCGAGGTCTCCACCGACTGGAACCCCTCCTGGGGCTGGGCGGCCGGAGCGATGATCTCGGACCTCGCCGACCTCAAGTCCTGGGCGAAGACCCTGGCCACGGGAACCCTGCTCACCCCCGCCACCCAGGCCCAGCGGCTGAAGGTGGTCCCGGCGCTGCCGGGCGCCGGGTACGGCCTCGGCATCTTCAACGTCCAGGGCTGGATCGGGCACAACGGCTCACTGCCCGGCTACGGGGCGCTGGTCGTGTACATGCCCCAGACGCAGGCCACGCTGGTCCTCCTGCTCAACACGGACATCGGCTACCGGGGGAACGAGCCGAGCACGGTGTTCGGCGAGGCCATCACGAAGATCGTCACCCCTGAGCACGTCTTCACGCTGCCCGCCCAGCCCGTCACGGGGCATTGAGGACCGGGTGGGCGGCGCCTCGAAGACCCTCTAGAACCGGACCATCGACGGGCCGGACCCGCCCTCCGCCGTCAGGAAGGGCTCGCACGCCCGGAACCCCGGCCGCCCGGCCGCGAACCGCGCCGGGAAGCGTCCGACAGCGGTGTTGAAGGCCGACACGGCGTCGTTGTAGGACTGCCTGGCGTACGCGGTCCGGTCCTCGGTGGCCTCCAACTGCCGCAGCAGCCCTGCGAACCCGGTGTCGGCCCGCAGCTGCGGGTAGGCCGCCGAGAGGGCCAGCAGCCCCCGCACCCCCCTCCGCAGAGCGACCTCGGCCCGGGCCCTGTCGGCCGGGCCGGACGCGCCGAGCGCGGCCTCGTGGGCCCGTTCCGCGACCTCCAGGGTGTCGCGCTCGTGGGCGGCGTGGGCCCGGGCGGCCCGGACGAGGCTCGGCACCAGGTCGTAGCGCAGCCTGAGCTGGACGTCGAGCCGCGCCCAGGCGTCGTCCACCCGGCCCCGGCGCCGGACCAGCCGGTTGCGGGTGGTGATCAGCCAGAGCGGAACGAGCAGGACGAGTGCGGCGCAGCCGGCCGCGACGGTGATGCCGAGCGGTGTCATCGTTACCCCCCGATCCGGGCCGGTCCCCTGCCGGCCCCCGCCGTAGCGTAGGGCCGCCGAAGGGGATTCTCGGCTCCCGCGCACAATGGATCACGGCGCGCGGGAGCGGTACGTGGACGAGGGAGACGCACATGAACGGTCAGACGGCAGCACAGCACGAAGGGGAGTCCCGGTCGGCTGATCCCGGGGTCGCCGTGCGCACTGCGGGGGAGGCGGACCTCGACGTGGCGGCGGAGCTGTTCCGCGGCTACCTGGACTTCTACGAGGTGGACGTCGAGGATCCGCAGGGCCCGTGCGCCTTCCTCGCGGAGCGGATCCGCAAGGACGAGTCGCTCGTACTGCTCGCCGAGGTGCCGGGCGCCGGCACGGTCGGCTTCGCACAGGTCTACCGGGCCTTCTCCTCGCTCACCCTCAGCACCGCGTGGATCCTCAACGACCTGTACGTCGCCCCCTCCGGCCGCCGTACGGGCGCGGGCCGGGCGCTGCTGCGCGAGGTGCTGCGCCGGGCCCGCGAGGCCGGGGTGTCCGGGGTGCAGTTGGAGACCGCGTACGACAACCGCGTCGCGCAGGGGCTGTACGAGGCGGAGGGCTTCGTCCGCGAGGAGTTCCACGTCTACTTCCACGACCTCGGCTGACGGGCTACTCCCGCACCCGGATCCAGTACAGGAAGCCCGCGCTGAGCAGCAGCAGCGCGGCGGTCAGCGGCCACAGGAGGAGCAGCGCCGGCCCGGTCGCCACCAGCGCGGCGAGACCGTAGAGCGCCACGGCCGAGCCCAGCAGGCCCTGGAGCGCGACCGGTGTCCTCGCCGCCCGGACGACGAGCAGGAGCAGGACGGCGCAGGCCGGGTACAGCCACGGGTGGGCCCGGCCGGGGCCCTGGAACAGCACGAGGTCGCGGAGTTCGCGGTATTCGGACCAGGCGGTCTCCCGTGCGGCCAGTTCGAACGGGGCCTGCCAGTGCACCGACAGCTCCCGGGCCTTCTCGAACGGGAGCGTCCAGTGGGTCAGTGCGAGGATCTGCCAGAGGAGGAGGACCAGCGCGCCGGTCTGGCCCGCCCCGGCCAGGGCGCCCAGCCCGGCCCGGGACCGGGGGGCCGGGGTGTGGTTGACGTAGACCGGATCCGGGGTGCGGGCCGGCTCCGGCGCG
This sequence comes from Streptomyces sp. NPDC057010, assembly GCF_042673805.1. NCBI lineage: Bacteria > Bacillati > Actinomycetota > Actinomycetes > Kitasatosporales > Streptomycetaceae > Streptomyces > Streptomyces sp. NPDC057010. The sequence goes on from NZ_JBHUSC010000006.1 coordinate 144,005, forward strand.
GGGCGCGGGGGCGGCGGAGCCGGGGGTGCCGGGCGCGGCTGGGGTGCCGGGCGCGGCGGGGGTGTCGCCGGAGGTTTCGGAGGCACGGGCGGGCCGTCCGGGGGCTTGCCGTACTTGAGCCGGGCCTCGCGGGCGCGGCGCATCGCCTCGGTCTTCTCGTCGGCCATGTCCCCTCTACCTGTCCCCTGTTCCTGTTCCTGTTCCCGTTCCTGTTCGCCGTCCGTTTCCGGGGTTCCGATTCAGCGGTGGCGGCCCCCGGAAGCACCGGCGTTGCGGCCGCGCTGCCGTTCCTCGTACGCCTGCTTCTGCCGCCGGGTGATCTCCGCTTCGTCGCCGTGGCCGTCCCACTCGCGGGGGTCGCTGCGCAGTGAGGGGTCGCCGCAGACCGGGCAGTCGGGGCGGCGGTGGGTGCGCGGCCAGATGCTCTGGAAGGCGTACTGCCCGGGGACCTCGCCCAGCACCCGGGGGAAGAACCAGTGGTCGGGTTCCATGGCGAACAGCGCCAGGGAGAGGTCCTTGTGGAGCGGGGTGGCCAGGAACCCGCCGATCCGGTCGTGGCCGCCCACCGGGTGGAGCAGGGCCAGCGCGATCTTCGCCGCGGCCGCGGTCAGGTGGTGGATGTCCGTCAGCAGACCCGGTACGGCGAACAGCCGGCCCGTGCCGTAGTCCGTGCGCGGCTGGCCCAGTTCGCCCAGGGATTCGCGGACCCCGCCGGTGGCGCACATCCAGCAGGGGGATCCGGGGGTGGTGAACACGACCTCCCCGCCCGCCGCGCCCTCGTACAGCCCGACGAAGAGGGCCGGGCGGCCGACGAAGTAGGCGAGGTGGTTGAGGCGCTGCTGGGCGTGGTTGTCGTCGGTCGCGGCGATGACGAGGTGGGCGTCGGAGATCCGCTGCTGCCAGCTGTGGTTGTCCAGGGCGGCGACCTCGCGCTTGAGGACGGTGATCCGCAGGCGCCGGTTCACGCGCTTCAGGCGCCGGGCGGTGGCCTTGGCCTTGTTCCGGCCGATGTCCCGCGAGTCGAACATCGAACGGCCCAGGTTGGCGGGCTCCACGCGGTCGGGGTCGACCAGGGTGATCCTGCCGACCCCCGAGCGGACCAGCACCTCGGCGAGGTAGCTGCCGACGGAGCCGACGCCGACGAGCAGGACGTGGCTGTCGGCGAGGGTGGGCGACAGCAGACCCCTGGTACGGGCGAACAACCCCGCGCGGGCCGCCCTGGTCCGGCCGATCCCGACCCGCATGGTGAGCCGGCGGATCCGCCCGGGGGGCCGCTCGGCGGGACGGGCCGCGGCTTCGGGGGAGACCGAGGAGGGCGCGGGGCCGGGCGGCGGAACGGCCACGGGCCCGGCCGCGGAGGCGCGTGGGTCGGGCAGCGAGGGCTGGGCGGCCGGGGAGGGCAGGGGGGACGGGCCGTCGCCCTGGTCGCCCGGGAGCGCGTCCTGGCGCCCCGGACCGGCGGCGAACGACTCGACGGCACCGGAAGCGGCCCCGGCACCCGCGCCCCCACCGGCCTTCCGCAGCGCCTCCCGGAGCCTTTCCCGCTCCGGCACCCGGTGGTCCCAGGGCAACTCGCTGACCAGCAACTCAGGATGCCGCCCGTCGGCCCCGGCCTCCTCCAGCAGCAGCGGCGCCGTCACCGGGAAGTCCGGGGTGGCGAAGAGGTACCGCCGCGCCCCGGACCGGCCGCGCGGCAGCGGGACCCGTACGCCGGCCACCCCGCCGACCACGCAGGTCAGCGGGAAGGCGTCGGACCAGGAGATCCCGGCCTCCCGGAGGGTGGCGGCCAGGGGCACGACCACCGGGCGCAGCGGCTGGAGCTGCACCCCGCGGGCGGTCCACATGGCCCCGAAGAAGGACATCCGGGCGTTCTCGATGCCCAGTTCGTGGCGTTCGAGCGGGGTGGTGAGGTCGTGGGTGACGATCGGGGCGATGTACCGCCCGAGGTCGGGGACGGCGTCCAGGGTGCGGCCGTACTCGCGGTGGTCCTGCTGGGAGGGGTGGGGCATGCCGCGCGGGTGCGAGTGGACGATGCCCTTGAACCGGATCGGACCGGCCGCCTCCTGGCGGCCGATCTCCTCCAGCAGCCAGCCGGTGTTGCTGTACTCCACCCGCGTGACCTGCGCGTGGGCGTCGTGCACGAAGCCGGTCAGCACGTCGCGGCCGCGCAGCCCGAGCAGGGCGCCGCCCTGCTCGGGCCTGGTCCGCCCGATGTCCTTCCCCACTTGGTCGATCACGTAGTCGAAGACGTGTACGGGCAGCACGGCATCGGTCCCTTCCGCTCCGGGTGGGCTGCTACTGCTTGCGGTTGAAGGGGAAGGGGTGGCCCATCTCGACGAAGTCCACGCCCAGGGCCCAGGCCGCCGAGCGGGCGTAGGCGTCCTGGAGGGTGGGCTGGCCCGAGCCGGGCCGCTCCGAGAGGCAGATCAGCCCGCTGCCGTAGAGGTGCACGCCGTGGGCGTCGTGGCTGGGCAGGGATTCCAGTTCGGGCTCGATGAGGCGCACCTGGTACTCGGTGCCGTTGAAGTGGGCGCACATCACGTACGTCCGGTTGAACATCGTGGTGATCTCGTAGACCCAGCCCTCGGCGCCGGGGGCGTCCTCGTAGTAGGTGTTGGCGGGAAACTTGGTCCGTACGACCTCGTACTCGCGGGCCAGCCGGGCCTCGGCGCCGAGCGCGGCGAAGGTGCTCTGCGGGACTCTCGACAGCGGGGCGTCGTCCTCGCCGCCGGTGCCGAGGCGGACCTTGCCGTCGCGGTCGACGTAGACCTCCTGCTGGCCGGTGGATTTTTTGGACTGGCTGGCGAAGAAGCTGTCCCGGATCGCGTTGAGGTCGTACATGTCGGCCATGTTCGTCATCCCTCCCCAGGGGAACGGTGGCGGTGCGGTGAGGTGAGGTGCAGTCAGGTGGTCTGGTCGCGGGTGATCAGCTCCCACACCCGGACGGTCTTCGGATCGTCGGGGCCGTGCGCCGTCAGGTGGTCCTGGTACAGCGCCTCGAACTCAGCGGCAGCCAGGGCCTGTTCTCCGGCGGCGGCCAGCCAGCGGGCCCGGTCATAGCGGATCTCCGACATGCGCGGGTCGGTGGCGGAGAGGACTCCGGCGACCGCGGTGAGCAGTTCCAGCAGGTGCTGGGCGGCCAGTGCGGCGTGCCCGGCCTCGCCCAGGTAGCGGGCCAGGTTGAGGGAGCACACGAGGGCCAGTTCGTCATCGGCTCCGAGGACCTGGCGGGCCCGCGCGGCGACCGGGGCGAGCCGGTCGGCCGCCTTGGAGGGCTGCCCGGCCCGGGCGAGGGCCTGGGCGAGGTGCAGGACGACGAGCCAGCCGCCGCGGTGGTCGGAGGGGAGCACGCCGGAGGCGTAGTCGAGGACCTCGCCGAGCCGGCTGACCCGCTCGACGGGGTCGGACACCGCCTCCAGCACGGCGTTGCACCGGGCCTCGACCTCGGCCGCAGGGTCGGCCGGCGGCCCGGGCGGCGGGGGCGGGGGCGGCGGGCCGTGCGGGGAGGCGAGCACGGTGGGCACCGGGGTGGCCGCCGCGCTGAGGGCGCGGAACAGCGCGGCCATCTCCCGGGCGTCGGCCGGGCGGTGGCCCGGGTTCTTGGCGAGCAACCGCGTCACCAGGACGTCCACGGCGGGCTGCACCTCGGGGCGCAGTTCGCGGACGGTGGGCACCACGGCGTGGCAGTGCTGCTTGGCCAGCGCGCCGTAGTCCCCGTGGGAGACGTAGGGCTGGCGGCCGGTGAGCATCTCGAACAGGACGCAGCCGACGGAGTAGAGGTCGGTGGCGGGGGTGACGGGCTCCAGGAGGAACCGCTCCGGCGCCATGTACTCGGGGGTCCCGAGGAGTTGGCCGGTGGCGGTCACCCCGGCCGCGTACCCGAGCTCGCCGACGGCGGTGTAGGAGCGGGCGATGCCGAAGTCGAGCAGGATCAGCCGCTCGGCGGGCTCCCGGACCATGACGTTTCCGGGTTTCACGTCGCGGTGGACGAGGTTCCGGGCGTGTACGGGGACCAGCGCGTCGCACAACTGGGCGGCCCAGGCCAAGGCTTGGGCCACGGGCAGCCGGTGCCCCTTGGGGACGGCGGCGCGCAGGGTGCGGCCCTCGATGAACTGGGTGATCAGGTAGAGGTGCCAGGAACCGGCTATCTCGGTCTCGTCCACGTCGTGGATGCGGACGATGTGCGGATCGTCTATGGCCGCGAGGATCCTGGCTTCGCGCAGGAAGCGCCGGGCCGCATGGGTGCCGCGGTCCGCGACGCGGAGGAACTTGGCGACGACGGTGCGGTCCAGCCGCAGGTCGCGGGCCTTCCAGACTTCTGCCATGCCTCCCGGGAAGTGCTCAAGTAACTCGTACCGGTCCAGTACAAGGCGCCCCAAAGGCGCGGGGTTCGCCCCCCGCATACCCGACATGGCTCAATGGTGGCACTTGCGTGTTCATCGGTTGACCGAATTCGTGAAACATTCCGGCGGCCCATCGCGTCAACGAGGTGAGACGGATGCGAGGGGGAGTACATGCGGCAGGGTCGCAGAGACGGGTTCCGCGAGTTCGCGGAAGGACGCTCGGCGCATCTGTACCGGTCGGCCTGTCTGCTGGCGAGCGGGGACACCCACCTCGCCGAGGACCTCGTGCAGGAGACGCTGGGGCGGATGTACCTGCTCTGGGGACGGATCTCCCGCATCGACAATCCGGCGGCGTACGCGCAGACGGTGCTGGTACGGGCCTTCCTGACCCACCAGCGCCGGCGGTCGGCCGGGGAGCGCCCGGTCGGTGAGTTCCCCGACTCGGACACGACGGCCCCGGCGGCGGCCGGCGGAGGCGATCCGGCGCTGCGGCTGACGCTGCTGGAGGCGCTGGGGCGGCTGGCTCCCAAGGACCGGGCCGTGCTGGTGCTGCGGTACTGGGAGGACCGCAGCGTCGAGGAGACGGCCGACGCGATGAACGTCAGCTCGGCGGCGGTCCGGACCAGGTCCTCGCGGGCGCTGGGCCGGCTGCGCGAGCAACTGGGCGGCAGCCTGGCCGAGTTCGCGGGGCTCTGAGGTCGTATTCGGCCGTCCGGCCGGTCCCGTGGTTCTGCACACCCATCAAACGGAAGGTCTGGTTCCCCATGTCCTTTGAAGACGAGCTCGGCGAAGCCCTCCGGCGTGCGGGGGATGATTTCACCACCGACCGGCGTGCCCTCGTGGACGCCGGGGAGCGGCGCGGCCGCCGGCTGGTGGCCCGCCGCCGGGCCGCCGTGGTCGGCGGATCGGTCCTCGCCCTGGCCGCGATCGGCACGGTCGGCGCCTGGTCCGGCGGCCTGATCGACGGCCCCGGTTCCGGTGCGAGCGCCGTGGCCGCCTCCGGCTCGGGCGCCGCGTCGCCCTCGGGGGCCCCCAAGGGGGCCACGTCGCGCATCGGCACGGGCGCGGTCTCGGCCGACCAGCTGATCGACGTGCTCAAGAGCCTGCTGCCGGGCGGAGAGGTCTCCCAGACCACGGCGCGCGGCACGGGCGACGAGCCGGGCCCGATGGTCTCCGGCGTGTACGACGACGGGAAGGGCAAGTCGGCGATCGGCGTCTCCCTGCAGCGGGTCAGCCCGGAGGAGGTCGCGGGCAGCCGCATCCTGGAGTGCCCCGACGAGAACCTCCGCGAGTTCGACTCCTGCAAGGTCGAGGAACTGGACGCCGGCACGCGGCTGCTGACCTACCAGGGCTACGAGTACCCGGACCGCCGGGAGGAGACGAAGCTGTGGCGGGCGGTGCTGGTCACCGCCACGGGCTACCAGGTCGACGTACAGGAGTGGAACGCGGCCGCCGAGAAGGGCGCGCCGGTCTCGCGGACCAACCCGCCGCTCAGCCCGGCCCAGTTGAAGAGCTTCGCGACCTCCCCGCTGTGGCTTCCGGTGTTCCAGGACCTGCCGCCGGCGCCGACCGGCTCGGCGGGCGCGCAGCAGGTCGCGCCGCCCGCCTCGGGCCGGGCGGTCCGGGAAGTCCTGGAGGAGCGCGTCAAGTGGTTCGGGGTTCCCGTCGTCGGCGGGGGCGGCCAGGGGGACCAGGGCTACGTCGTGCTGGACGAGGGCAAGGGCCGCTCGCTGGTCGAGGTGGAGGTCCAGCGGGGCAACCAGGCCTACGGGGCCGTCGCGCAGTACTTCGAGCACGCCGGGTACACGACGCTGCCGGACGGCACCAAGATGGTGGTGAAGCAGGAGCCCGGAGAGAAGGGCGGCGCCGGGGTGGTCCGGTGGATCGTGGACACGCTGCGTCCGGACGGCAGCCGGATCATCGTCTCCGCGTACAACTCGAAGAACCAGAGCACGGCCGCGACCCGGGCGGAGCCCGCGCTGACGATCGAGCAGCTGAAGTCCATCGTGACGAGCGAGGCGCTGATCACCTTCGCCAAGTGAGCGGGGCGGTACGGGCGGTGCGGGGGGTGCGGGCCGGGCGCGCCGTCACTTGGCGTCGGCGTAGCACTCCACGACCGCCGTGGTGAAGGGGAACCGGACCGGGGTGTCGCCGAAGGCGATCCGGCCGGCCCGGTCGGCGGCGGTGCGGATCGCCTCGGCGACGGCCGCGGCCTCCTCGGCGGGGCAGTGCACGATCACCTCGTCGTGCTGGAAGAACACCAGCTCGGCCCGCATGCCGGCTAGGGCCTGACGCAGGGCGGCGAGCAGCAGCAGGGCCCAGTCGGCGGCGCTGCCCTGTACGACGAAGTTGCGGGTGAACCGGCCGCGGGCCCGGGTGTTGGTGGAGGCGTAGCTCGGGGTGTAGCCCTCCTCCTGCTCCTGCGGGATCCCCGCCTCCCCCTCCTCGGGGGCCCCGGCCGGCGGCGGGCAGGTGCGGCCCAGCCAGGTCCGTACGAGCCGGCCCTCCTCGCCGGCCTTCGCCGCTTCGTCCACGTACGCCACGGCCCGGGGGAAGCGGCGGCGCAGCGCGGCCAGGTTCTTGAGGCCGTCGCCGGAGGTCTGCCCGTAGACGGCGCCCAGGACGGCGAGCTTCGCCTTGTCGCGGTCGCCGGAGAAGCCCTGGCGGGAGACGGCGGTGTAGAGGTCCTCGGGGCGGCCGGCCACCTCCATGAAGGCGGGGTCGCGGGAGATCGCGGCGAGGACGCGCGGCTCCATCTGGTCGGCGTCGGCGACGACGAGCCGCCAGCCGGGGTCGGCGACGACGGCCCGGCGGATCACCTTGGGGATCTGGAGGGCCCCGCCGCCGTTGGTGACCCAGCGGCCGGTGAGGGTGCCGCCGGGGATGAACTCCGGGCGGAAGCGGCCGTCGCGGACCCAGTCCGCGAGCCAGCTCCAGCCGTGGGCGGTGTAGATCCGGTACAGCTTCTTGTACTCGAGCAGCGGCTCGACGGCCGGGTGGTCCAATTCCTGGATGGCCCAGCGGCGGGTGGACTTGAGCTTGATCCCGGCTTCGGCGAAGGCCTTGATGACGTCGGCGGGGAGGTCGGGGCGCACGCGCCGGCCGAAGGCGGCGGAGACCCGGTCGGCCAGCTCGGCGAGGCGGCGGGGCTCGCCGCCGCCCGCGTAGCGCTCGCCGAGCAGCTCGGTGAGCAGGGCGCGGTGTACGTCGGCCCGCCAGGGCAGGCCCGCGCGGTTCATCTCGGCGGCCACGAGGAAGGCGGCGGACTCGGCGGCGACGAGCAGCCGCATCCGGTCGGGGTGGGCGGTGGCGTCGAGGCGTCTGGCCTGGTCGGCGTGGACGGCGATCAGGGCGTCGAGGGGGAGCGGGGCCGGGCGGGGGTCGAAGAGGGAGTCCTGGGCGCCGCGCTCGGCGGCGCGCTGCGGGGGGTCGGGCGGTACGGGGGTGCCGGTGAGCCGGGCCCAGGCGGCGGCCGCCGAGCGGGGCTCCCCGAAGCGGCCCTCGTGGGCGAGGAGGAGGAGCTCGGCGGCCTCGATGTCGTGGCACCGCTCGACGCGGGCGCCCGCGGCTAGCAGGCGGGGGTACACGGCGGCCGTGGACGGCCAGACCCACCGGGTGCCGGGTGGTGCGGCGCGCACGGCCTCGGCGGGGTCGCGGACGCCGATCCCGGACCCGCCGCCCGGGTCCACGGGCGCGGCGAGCCACGACCCATCGCCGTCCTCGGCGAGGGCCCACCGGTTGGCGTGCTCGCTCACGAGTGCGAGTCTCCCACCGGGGTCTGACACTCCCGCGCAACCGTGCCCCGTGTCCCGCCCGCGCCCCCGTTGCCGGGGCGGAGCCCCCGCAAAGGACATGCCAAGCTGAACGGGTGAGAAACCTTGCCGAGACCGTCGACCGGGCCTGCGCCGCCGCACTCTACGCAGAGGACGACGCCGGTCTCGACACGGGGGCCTCGGTGCTCGTCGCCGAGCCGACGCGGTGGGGCGGGGTCGGGCGGGAGCTGCTCGCGCGCGGGGAGGCGTACGTACGGCAGGCCTGGGAGCGCGGCTGGCGGCCGGCCGACGTGCTCCGGCTGGTGCGGCGGGACCTGGACGACCGCCACCTGCGGATCACCGGCGACCTGATCGCCGCCGAGGCGCGCCGCTACGCCCGGCTCCCCGAGCGGTGGACCGACGCCGAGGTGTGGTGGCCGGGCGACGAGCAGTACGCGGACGGGCTCGCGCAGCGGGAACGGGCGGACCGGTTCACGCTGGCCACCGCCGTCCTGGAGGTGTTCCGGCTGCTGATCCGGCTGCCCTCCATCGAACCGGTGGGCCCGGTCCCCGGGGACCCGGCCGCCGACGCCCTGGAGCACGCGCACATCGAGCCCCGCATGCTCGGCCGCATCCGGGCCCTGCTCGCCAAGGCCGAGGCCACCACCTTCGCGGAGGAGGCGGAGGCCCTCAGCGCCAAGGCCCAGGAGCTGATGGCCCGGCACACGGTGGATGAGGCCCTGCTCGCGGCGAGCGGCAAGGTCCCGGCCCGGGCCCCGGCGGCCTGCCGGATCGGCGTCGAGCCGCCGTACGAGGAGGCCAAGGCGGTACTCCTGGACGCGGTGGCCACCGCCAACCGCTGCCGGGCGGTGTGGAACAGCGGTCTCGAGTTCTCCACCGTGGTCGGGTTCGAGAGCGACCTGGAGGCGGTGGAACTGCTGTACACCTCGCTGCTCGTGCAGGGCACGGCCGCCATGACCCGCGCGGAGGCCGCGCAGCGGTCCGGCGGGCGCAAGCGGACGAAGACCTTCAGGCAGTCCTTCCTGCTCGCCTACGCCAGCCGGCTCGGCCAGCGGCTCGCCGAGACCGCCGAGCACACGGCGAGCGAGGCCCCGGACAACCTGCCGGCGCTGGTGGCCCGCGACGTGGCCGTGACCTCGCGGGCGGAGGAGATGTTCCCGCGGACCACGACGACGCGGTTGCGCGGGGCGACGGACCTCGCGGGCTGGGAGGACGGCACGGCGGCGGCCGACGCCGCGCACGTCGGGCGCCGCGGCAAGCCGCTCCCGCGCTAGCGCGGGGTGGTGCGGGTGGGGGCGCCGCCGCGGCGCCGCTGCCGGGGCTCCGCCCCGGACCCCGCGCCTCAAACGCCGGCGGGGCTGAAATTGCCCTCCGGGCAATCCAGCCCGCAGGGGTGCGGTGGTCGATCCGGAGCGATCAGGACAAAAAGGTTACGCTCGGCGGCATGGGCTGGTTCCGGGCGCTGAAGGACACCGCCCGGTCGGGCATGGCGGTCGAGCGGACCCGGCTCGAGCCGCTCGTCGCGCTGCGCGCAGCCGCCGGGCTCGCGATCGTCATCGGCGCCGGCCTCGCCCTCCTCGGCCCCGGATCCGCGGCCAGTTCCGCCTTCGGGGCCTTCATGGCCGCCGTCGCCACCTTCCAGCAGAGCTGGCGCCCGCGCCCCGTCCTCGCCCTCGCCTCCGGTCTGACCCTGGCGGTCTCCACCTTCGTCGGCTACCTCGTCGGCTCCTCGCACACCGCGCTCTTCCTCGCCCTGCTCGCCGTCTGGACCTTCCTGGCCGGCCTCCTGTGGGCCGCCGGCCCCACCGCCGGGATCATCGCCTCCGGCAACGTGGCGATCATGCTGGTCACCGTCACCCTGCCCACCTCCGTGCCGCAGGCCGCCGGGCACGCCGCGATGATCGCCGCCGGCGGGGTGGTCCAGGCGGCGCTCATCGTGCTGTTCCCGGTCCGCCGCTGGGGCGCCCAGCGCGACGCCCTCGCCGACGCGCTAGCCGCCGAGGCCGACTACGCCCGCCGGCTGCGCCAGGACCCGGTCGCCTCCTTCGACCCGGCCCCGCTGATGCGCGCGCGGGCGGCCGCCACGGTGACGCCGCGGCAGGCCCGGCGCCGCCCCTCCGAGCTGCACGGGGCGCGGGGGCTCGCGGAGCGGATCCGGCCCGTGCTGGCCTCGCTCGCCGATCCGGCCGTCGGGGCGCCCGCCGAGGGCCCGGGGCGGGACCGGGTGCGCGAACTGCTCGCCGCGGCGGCAGCCGTCCTGGACGCCGCCGCGCACGCGATCCGGCACGGGGACCCCGTCCGCCTGCCCGCGCCGGACCTCGCGGTCCTCAAGTCCCCCGATACGCCGGACCTCCTCACCGGCGCGCCCCTGCGGGCGGCGCGCCGGCTCGCCGCCCTGCTGGACGACGTACTGGAGACCGCCGAGCCGGGATCCGGGCGCACGGCCGACCCCGGCGAGTCGATGCTGCGCCCCACCCTGCCGGAGCTCGCCCCGCTGGTGCTGAAGGCCGTACGGGCCGAACTGCACCCCGGGTCCCCGGTCCTGCGCCACGCCCTGCGCGTGACCGCCGTGGCCTGCGCGGGCCTGACCATCGGCCACGCGCTGCCGCTCGGCCACGCCTACTGGGCCCCGATGGCCTCCGTGATGGTCATGCGGCCCGACTTCAGCCAGACCTACTCGCGCGCGGTCGCCCGCTTCTGCGGCACCCTCCTCGGGGTCGCCGTCGCCACCGGCATCGTGCAGCTGGCGCAGCCCGGCATGTACCTGTCCGGCTTCCTGGCCGTCCTCAGCGCGGGCCTGATGTACGTGCTGATGCGCACCGGGTACGCCGTCGCGCAGACCTGCGTCGCCGCGTACGTCGTCTTCCTGCTCGGCATGGGCGGGGTCCGCTGGGACCAGACCGTGCCCGACCGGGTCGCCCTCACCCTGGTCGGCGGGCTGCTGGCGATGGTCGCGTACGCCCTCTACCCGGCCTGGGAGACCCCGCGGCTGCGGACCCGCCTCGCCGACTGGATCGCGGCCGACGGGCGGTACGCGGCCGCCGTCGTCGGCCAGTACGCCGACCCGGCCGGGGCCCGGCGCGCCGATGTCCGCGAGGCCCTGCTGGCCGCCCGCGACGCCCGGGTCGCCTGGCAGGAGGCCGTGGCGCGGGCCGCCGGGGAGCCGGTGCGCCACCGGGGACTGTCCCGCGCGGCCGCCGACGGTGCGGGGGACGCCCTGGCCGCGCTCGGCCGCGGGGCCATGCTGCTGGAGGCCCACATCCCGGAGCCCGCGCACGATCCGGTCCCGGGCGCGGCCGCCCTGGCCGAGGCACTGCGCACCGCCACCGAGGCGGGGGCGAAGGCGGTACGGGAGCGCCGGGTGCCGTACTGGGGCCCGGTCCGGGCGGTGCTGGCGGACGGGGAGGGCCCCGCGCCGGGGGTGCTGCGCGGGGCCGCCGAGCAGCTCCTGGGCTCGCTGGACGAGGTGTCGGAGGCGCTTCGCCCGTGAGGGTGATCTGCAACCGAACCCGGGCCGGCCTTCGTCTGACCTTCGGCGGAGCTTCACCGGGGCTTCGTCCGGGCCTGTCTGTGATCAAGGGAGCACCCCGCGTGCACGTGCATCTGCCCATGCATGCGCCCTTGAACACAGCTATGATCCGGTGCAGTTGACATCTGCACTATCGGGGGCTTCCTGTGGACCACGCGTACAACGGGATGGCAGCTGCAGAACTCGACGGAGTGACCTGGCAGAAGAGCAGGCACAGCAACTCACAGGGATCCTGTGTGGAGTTCGCGAAACTGCCCGGCGGCGACGTCGCCATGCGCAACTCACGCTTTCCGGACGGACCGGCACTCGTGTACACGCCGGCCGAGATAGAGGCCCTGCTCCTGGGCGTCAAGGACGGCGAGTTCGATCACCTGATCAGCTGAGGGAACGGCGCATCCATCAAGCCATGCACGTGCAGCGGCCGGGAATGATCGCAACGATCAATCCCGGCCGGTTTTCGTGGAACTGAGGGCCGTTCGGCCTCGGAGCGGCTCAGTCCTGGAGCAGGAACAGCGCCCAGACCACCTTGCCGGTCAGCCGCCCCGCGAGCGGGTGCCAGCCCCAGCTGTCGCTGTACGAGTCCACCAGGAACAGCCCGCGCCCGGACTCCAGGTCGAAGTTCTCCTCCGTGCGCTCCGGTGAGAAGGCCCCGCCGGGCCGGTCCTCGCTGGGGTCGCGCACCGCGCACACCAGCCGGGTGCTCCACCGCATCAGGTGCAGCCGTACCGGCGGCTCCGCCTCCGCGGCCGGCCGCCGCGAGTCCTCGGGCAGGGCGTGGCGCAGCGCGTTGGTGACGAGCTCGGAGACGACCAGGGCCACGTCGTCGAAGCGGTCGTCGAGACCCCACTGCGACAGCGTGGAACGGGTGAAGGTACGGGCGCCCCGCACCGCCTCGAAGCGGGCGGGCAGAGCACAGGAAGCGGACCCGGAGACAGCCGTGGGGTCGACCGGGGGCAGCCCCTGCCGTAACGGCTCGAGCATGGTCGATCCATTCGTCCCCATGCGAGGCACTCCCGGGATTCGCGGACGGAGCGGTCGTGTCCGTCCAGAAAGAACTGCGGGGTGGGTCCGTGCGCCGGCGCGAGGAGCACGCAGGTGCGCGGGGACCATCGTTCCGAATGGCGGAGCCGGATGCAAGGGCAGATGCACGTGCACGCGCCGGACCTGTCCGCTCCCGTGACGGTTCTTGCTCATTTCTTCCTACGCATACTTACGGACTTCTTTTGCGGGACGCCGAATTCCGTTACAGAACGAGTACGGGCCGATGCGTTTTGGTGGCAGACTGCGGCCCCTGGGGTACGGGGGCCCCGCGACGCACGCGCACACCACGCGCACGCCAATGCGATGGGGAGGGCAGTACTAGTGACCGCAGAAGCAAGCGGTTCTGTGGTGCGCCGCATCCTCCTGGGCTCCCAGCTCAGGCGACTCCGAGAATCCCGCGGCATCACCCGTGAGGCGGCCGGCTACTCGATCCGCGCATCCGAATCGAAGATCAGCCGCTTGGAGTTGGGAAGGGTGAGCTTCAAGGCCAGAGACGTCGAGGACCTCCTGACGCTCTACGGAGTCACGGACACTACCGAGCGCGAGTCCCTCCTGGGACTGGTCCGCGAGGCCAACGCGACCGGCTGGTGGCACAGTTACGGCGACGTGCTGCCCGGATGGTTCCAGACCTACATCGGCCTGGAGGGCGCCGCCTCGCTCATCCGCATCTACGAGGTCCAGTTCGTGCACGGCCTGCTGCAGACGGAGGCCTACGCCCACGCCGTCGTCAGCCGCGGCATGCCCGGCGCCACCGCCGCCGAGATCGACCGCCGCGTCGCGCTGCGCCTGGAGCGCCAGAAGGTCCTCGTCTCCGAGAACGCCCCGGTCTTCCACGCCGTCCTCGACGAAGCCGCGCTGCGCCGCCCGTACGGCGACCGCGACGTCATGCGCGGCCAGCTGGAGCACCTCATCGAGGTCTCCCAGCGGCCCAACGTCCAGCTCCAGGTGATGCCGTTCTCCTTCGGCGGCCACGCGGGCGAGAGCGGAGCCTTCACCCTGCTGCGCTTCCCCGAGTCCGACCTCCAGGACATCGTCTATCTGGAACAGCTCACCAGCGCCCTCTACCTGGACAAGGAAGAGGAAGTGGGGCAGTACGAGAGGGCGATGCGACGACTTCAGGACGACTGCCCGGACCCGGACCGGACCCGGGATCTTCTCCGCGGCCTCCTTCAACTGTCTTGATTCGCACGTAGTATGACGTCTGATCAGTGCATGACGACCGATCGGTCTCCGGTGCAGCGCACGGGTGCGCGCTCGCAGTAAGGGATGGCATGTCCATATTCAGCGACCTGGCTCACCAGTACATCGACGGCGAATGGCTGGCCGGTACCGGTTCGTGGGACATCATCGACGTCAACCCCTACAACGGCGAGAAGCTCGCCGCCATCACCGTCGCCACGGTCGAGCAGGTGGACGAGGCCTACCGCGGCGCCGAACGGGCGCAGAGGGAATGGGCCGCCACCAGCCCCTACATCAGACGCGAGGTCCTGGAACGCGCCCTGCGGATCACCGAGGAGCGCGAGAAGGAGATCGTCGAGGCGATGATCGACGAGCTCGGCGGGACGCGTCCCAAGGCCGAGTACGAGGTCCACCTCGCCAAGGAGTTCATCCGCGAGGCCCTCCAGCTGGCCGTCCGCCCCGAGGGCAGGATCCTCGCCTCGCCCGTCGAGGGCAAGGAGAACCGGGTCCAGCGCCTGCCCGTCGGCGTCGTCACCGTGATCAGCCCCTTCAACTTCCCCTTCCTCGTCACCCTGAAGTCGGTCGCCCCGGCGCTGGCCCTGGGCAACGCGGTGGTGATCAAGCCGAACCAGAACGCCCCGGTGGTCGGCGGCGGGCTCATCGCCAAGATCTTCGAGGAGGCGGGCCTGCCGTCCGGCCTCCTCAACGTGCTGGTCACCGACATCGCCGAGATAGGCGACGCGCTCCTGACGCACCCCGTCCCCAAGGTGATCTCCTTCGCGGGATCGGACCGCGTCGGCCGCCACGTCGGAGCGGTCGCCGCCCGCCACTTCAAGCGGACCGTCCTGGAGCTCAGCGGCAACAGCGCGCTGGTCGTCCTCGACGACGCGGACCTCGACTACGCGGTGGACGCGGCCGTCTTCAGCCGGTTCGTCTACCAGGGCCAGGTCTGTATGGCCGCCAACCGCATCCTCGTCGACGCGGCCGTCGCGGAGGAGTTCACCGAGAAGTTCACCGCCCGCGTGCGGGGCCTGAAGACGGGCGACCCGCGCGAGGCCGACACGCAGATCGGCCCGCTGATCAACTCCTTCCAGGCCGACGCCCTGACCGCACTCGTCGACCAGGCCGTGCAAGCCGGCGCCACGGCCCTCGTACGGGGCTCTACGCGCGGCAACCTGGTCGAGCCCACCGTGCTGGCCGGGCTCCCCGAGGACTCCCCGCTGCTGGCCCAGGAAATCTTCGGCCCGGTGGCGCTGCTGGTGGTCTTCGACGGCGAGGACGAGGCCGTACGGCTGACCAACGCCACCCCGTACGGCCTCAGCGGCGCCGTGCACACCCGGGACGTGGAACGCGGCGTCCGCTTCGCGCAGCGCATCGAGACCGGAATGATCCACGTCAACGACTCCACGATCGGCGACGAGCCGCTGGCCGCCTTCGGCGGCGAGAAGGCCTCCGGCCTGGGCCGCCTCAACGGCGAGGCCACCGTCGAGGCCTTCACCACCCAGAAATGGATCTCGGTGCAGCACGGCCGGAGCCGCTTCCCGTTCTAGACTCATCCGGGCGTACGGCATGCGTCCGGGGGAGATCGAGTTGAGCAACATACCGGAGACCGGCCGGACCCCTCGGGTCCAGAACCGTCTCGTCGTCATCCAGATCGTCGTCTTCTCGCTGCTGCTCACCCTGGGCGGCCGGCTCTGGTACCTGCAGATACGCAATGGCCAGGGCTACACCGACGAGGCCAAGAACAACCACGTCCAGCGGGTGGTCCAGCCCGCCGTGCGCGGCTCGATCCTGGACTCGCGCGGAGTCCCGCTCGCCGACAACGCGACCCACCTCGTGGTCTCCGCCAGCCGCACCGAGCTGCTGAAGATGAAGGACAAGGGCAAGGACGTCCTCACCCGCCTCGCCGGGATCCTGGGCATGGACCCCCAGGAGGTCGTCGACAAGGTCCGGCTCTGCGACGCGAAGACCCCCAAGCCCTGCTGGAACGGCTCTCCCTACCAGCCCATCCCGGTCAGCGACGAGGCCACCACCGAGCAGGCGCTCCAGATCCACGAGCACGCCGAGGACTTCCCCGGCATCACCGCCGAGCCCACCGCCATGCGCCGCTACGCCGCACCGGACGAGGCCAACACCTCCCAGGTGCTCGGCTACCTCTCGCCGGTCACCGACGAGGAGATCGCCAAGGCGAAGAACTCCGACTCGCCCTACCTGCGCTCCGACCAGGTCGGCCGCTCCGGCCTGGAGCGCACGTACGACAAGGAGCTGCGCGGCAAGGCCGGCATCACCCGCTACGAGGTGGACAACCTGGGGCGCGTCACGGGCCAGGGCCAGACCGACAAGGCGCAGCCCGGCTCCAACATCGTGACCTCCATCGACTCGCGCGTGCAGGCCGTCGCCGAGCGCGAGCTGAACAACGCGATGATCGAGGCCCGCAAGACGTACGACAAGAACACCCGCAGGAACTACGAGGCGGACTCGGGCGCCGTGGTGGTCATGGAGGCCAAGACCGGCCGTGTCGTGGCGATGGCCTCGAACCCGACCTACGACCCCAACGCCTGGGTCGGCGGCATCTCGGCCAAGGACTACGCCGGGCTGACCGACAAGGAGTCGAACTACCCGCTCCTGAACCGGGCGATCCAGGGCCAGGCGGCACCGGGCTCCATCTTCAAGGTCGTCTCCTCCACGGCGGCGGTGAACGCCGGCTACCCCTTCAACAACCGCTACCCCTGCCCCAGCTCCTACTCGGTCGGCAGCCAGACCTTCACCAACTTCGAGTCCCAGGGCCACGGTGACATCACGATCGGCCGGGCCCTGGAGGTCTCCTGCGACACCGTCTACTACGCCCTCGCCGACCAGGAGTGGAAGAAGGACGGCGGGATCAACCCGAAGAAGACCCCGAGCGACTGGTTCTTCAAGACCGCCCATGAGTTCGGGCTCGGCAAGCCCACCGGCATCGACCTGCCCAACGAGGTGAGCGGCCGCGTCCCCGACCGCAAGTGGAAGCAGGACTTCTTCGAGGCGAACAAGGCCGCCTGGTGCCGGGACGGCAAGAAGAACGGCAGCTTCGCCGAGAAGATCGCCTACGAGAACTGCCGCCAGGGCAACCAGATGCGCGAGGGCGACGCGATCAACTACTCGATCGGACAGGGCGACACCCTCGTCACGCCGGTCCAGATGGCCTCCATCTACGCGGCCATCGCCAACGGCGGCACCCTGCACCAGCCCAGCATCGGCAAGGCGGTCGTGAGCGCCGACGGCAGCTCGGTCCGGGAGATCGCGCCGAAGGTGCAGGGCAGGCTCCCGATGGACGAGAAGACCCGCGACGACATCGACGAGGCCCTCGCCGGGGTCGCCACCAACGGCAGCGCCGCATGGCGCTTCGGCGGCTGGCCGCAGAAGCAGATCCCGATGCACGCCAAGACCGGCACCGCCGAGGTCCAGGGCAAGCAGACCACCTCGTGGTTCGCCTCCTACACCGGGGACTACGCCATCGTCATGACGATCTCCCAGGGCGGCACCGGCTCCGGGGCGTCCGGACCGGCCGTCCGCAAGATCTACGAGGCGATGTACGGGCTCGACCCGACGGGCAGGCAGGACCTCTCCAAGGCCCTGCTCCCGCAGCCGGCGACCGCGCTGCCCGTGCTGCGCCCGGATGCCGAAATTCCCCCGGCGCAGTAAGGGCAATGAGGACAGGATCTGACCGCATTGCTCCGTAGCGTGGGGGTTGTCAGGGAGAAACCCCCACGCAGAAGGCGGTCGGTCATGGCTCAGATTTCCACCGAAGTGCTCGGCGACGAACGCGGCACGCTCCTTTCCTTCGTCGAGGCCCAGCGCACGGCGATCCGCGAAACGCTGCTGGGGATGAGCGAGGAGCAGGCCGCGAGCCGCCCCACCGTCAGCGCGCTGAGCCTGGCCGGGGTGGCCAAGCACGCGGCCGAGGTCGAGCTGGGCTGGCTGCGGATGGCCCAGCAGCGGCCGAACGAGCTCCAGCGCACCCCGGAGACCTGGGGCGACTCCTTCGTCCTGGTCGACGGCGAGTCGATCCCGTCCGTCCTGGCCTTCTGGGCCGGGGTCACGCAGGAGATGGAGGCGTTCGTCGCCGCGCTCCCGAGCCTGGACGACACCTTCCCGCTGCCGCCCAGGCCCTGGTTCCCCAAGGACCACAAGGTCTCGATGCGCTGGATGCTCCTGCACCTGGTGGAGGAGTTCGCCCGGCACGCGGGCCACTCGGACATCGTCCGCGAGTCCCTCGACGGCACGAAGGCCATGGGGTGAGCGGTAAGCCGTAAGCGGCGGGAGGACTTGCACCTCACGTGGCGTGAGGACCCACAGTGAAGGGCGTACCCAACCAGAGGAGCGGAAGGCGATGAGTTACTCCGTGGGCCAGGTCGCCGGTTTCGCCGGAGTCACGGTGCGCACCCTGCACCACTACGACGAGATCGGCCTGCTCTCCCCGAGCGGCCGCAGCCACGCAGGACACCGGCGGTACGACGACGCCGACCTGGACCGGCTGCAGCGGATCCTGTTCTACCGGGAGCTCGGCTTCCCGCTCGACGAGGTCGCGGTCCTGCTGGACGACCCGGAATCGGATCCGCGGGAGCATCTGCGCCGGCAGCATGCCCTGCTGACCGACCGGATCGCCCGGCTCCAGCAGATGGCCAAGGCCGTTGAGCACGCCATGGAGGCGAAGAAGATGGGCATCAACCTCACGCCCGAGGAGCGGTTCGAGGTCTTCGGGGACAAGGACCCCGAGCAGTACGCGGAGGAGGCCGAGCGGCGCTGGGGCCACACCGAGGCCTACGCGGAGTCGCAGCGCCGGGTCGCCACCTACACCAAGGACGACTGGAAGCGGATCCAGGACGAGGTCGCCGACTGGGGCGCCCGGTACGCGGCCGTGGTCGAGGCCGGCGAGCCGGCCGACGGCGAGGCGGCCATGGACCTGGCCGAGGAGCACCGGGTGCACATCTGCTCCTGGTACTACGACTGCTCGTACGAGATCCACACGGGCCTCGGCGAGATGTACGTCTCCGACGAGCGCTTCAAGGAGTTCTACGACGGGATGCGGCCCGGCCTCGCCGAGCACCTGAGGGACGCGATCCTGGCCAACGCGGTGCGCAAGGCGTAAGCGGACCGTCACGCATCCGACCGCATACGACCGCACACGACCCCCTCCGGGCTCTGGAACCGGGTGGGGGTCGTGTGCGTTGATAATTGAGACCGCCCGCCCCGCAGTCCGCCCCCTCATCCAGGAGAGTCCGGAACCCGTGTACACGCTTGCGCTCGGCCCTGAGTGGCTGTCCCCGGACTATCTGATTTCGCACTTCGGCCTGATCGGCATCCTGGTCATCGTCTTCGCGGAGTCGGGACTCTTCGCGTTCCTGCCCGGTGACTCGCTGCTGTTCACGGCGGGTCTGCTGGTCGCGAACGGCGAGTACATCAAGCAGCCGCTGTGGCTGGTCTGCACCCTGATCGCGGCCGCCGCCATCATCGGTGACCAGGTCGGCTACATGATCGGCAAGTTCTTCGGGCCCAAGCTCTTCAACCGGCCCAAGTCCAAGATCTTCAAGCGGGAGAACCTGGACAAGGCGCACGAGTTCATGGACAAGCACGGCCCGAAGGCCATCGTGCTCGCCCGTTTCGTGCCGATCATCCGGACGTTCGCGCCGATGGTCGCCGGCGCCGGCTCGATGAAGTACCGCACCTTCCTCACGTACAACGTCATCGGCGGCATCGGCTGGGGCGCGGGCATCACGATCGCGGGCTACTGGCTCGGTCAGATCGAGTTCATCAAGACCAACATCGAGGCGATCCTCGTCCTGATCGTCCTCATCTCGCTGATCCCGGTGATCTTCGAGGTGCTGAAGGCCCGCAAGGAGAAGAAGGCCCTTGCGGCCGCCCCCTCCTTCGACGGCCCGGACGGCTCCCAGACCCCGGGACAGCGGGGGCGGCACGCGAAGCGGTAGCGCTCCGCTTCGGTTCCGGTTCCGGTTCCGGTTCCGCCGGCGTAGGTCCAGCCCCCGCCGGCGTTTGAGGCGGCGGGGTCCGGGGCGGAGCCCCGCCCCGGGTCGGGACCTGGTTAGAACCCCCGCGTCCGCTTGGCGGCACGCCGTTTGGCCGCGCTGGCCGCCCCCGGAATCCGCATGAACAGGCGCGAGGTCTCCGACCCCAGGTTCACCCCGATCGCGATGGCCAACGCGATGGCCGCGGCGTTCGTGAGCGACCCGAGCCCCTCGTTCAGCCGGTTCTCGGCGATCAGCAGCAGCCCGTAGTACGTCGCCGAGCCGGGCAGCAGCGGCCCGATGGCGGCCGTGACGTACGGGAGGGCGGAGGCGAAGCGGTAGCGGGAGAACAGCTGCCCGAAGAGGCCCACCAGCCCGGCCGCCACGGCGGTGGACGGCACCGGCGAGATGCCCCCCGCGTAGTGCAGGGCCCCGTAGGTCACCCAGGCGACCCCGCCGTTGAGCGTCACGATCCACACGGTGGATCGTTCCTGCTGGAGCAGGATCGCGAAGGTGAACACCAGCACCATCGAGGCCGCGATCTGGACCGGCGGCCGCGAGGTGATCTGGAGGACCTCGTCCGGGTTGGGGGCGGCGCCGAGCTGCAGCCCGAGGTAGAGCACGACGAGCACGCCCATGATGATGCCGATGAAGAGGTACATGACCTCCAGCAGCCGGGCGGAGGCGGTGATGTAGAAGCCGGTCAGGCCGTCCTGGACCGCCGCGACCAGGGCCCGGCCGGGCAGCAGCGCGAACAGTCCGCCGGTGATCACCGCGGAGGCCCGTACGTCGATCTCGGTGAGCTTGAGCGCGACCCCGATCGCGGCGGGCGGCATCGCGGCGACCACGAACTGGTAGAACTCCGGCAGCCCGCGCCCCGCGCACAGCCATGCCAGCCGGTCACCGAGCACCGCCCCGAGAGCCGCCGCGAAGAAGACCAGCACCCCGCCGCCGACCAGCGTGGAGGCGGCCCCGGCGAGCAGGCCGGCGGCGGCCGTGAGGACCCAGCCGGGGTACGGGTGGCGGTTGCGGCGGATCTCCGCGAGGCGGCGGTAGGCCTCCTCGAGGGAGACGTCGATCTCGTGGGCGCTGATGTCGTCGACGAGGCGGTACACGGCCGCGAGGCGGGTGTAGTCGGTGCCGCGGCGGCGGACCGTGCGGTTGGCGGAGACGGGGTCGTCGACGAGGGAGGGCTGGTGCGTGATGGACAGCATCGTGAAGGTGACGGTGGGCTCGCAGCGGTCGAGCCCGTAGGAGCGGGCCACCGCGAACATCGCGGCCTCCACGTCCTCGGCGCCCTCGCCGCCCGCGAGCAGCAGCTCGCCGATGCGCAGGGTCAGGTCGAGCACGCGGCCCACGGCGGGCCCGGACTCGGTCGGCCTCTGCACGAGGTCCGGTACGGGCCGCACGTCCACCGGCATGCGCAGCATCGTGCGCATCCGGTCCTGCCAGGGGGACTCCTTCATGCGCGCTACGGGGAACCCCTGGCCGGGGGTGTAGGCGGGCGGGGAGTGCTGGGCGCTGTAGGTGGCCGGGGCGGCGAAAGCGGAACCCTCGGGCTCGGGGGCGGGCGGCTCGGCCCCGGCCGGACGGGCGAACTCCGAGGTCGGCTGGTCGTCCTCCGGAACCTCCGGCTCCATCCCCGGCGGCACCGAGAACGCGCTGTGCGCCTCGTCCGACTTCGGCTTCCGGTCCTCGGCACCGGATCCTTCGGCCTCCGCCACACGTCCTCCGTCCTCCAGTCCTGGCAGCCCGGTATCAGTATGCGGAACGGGGCGGGCGGGGGCGCGGGGGGTGGGGGGTTCACGCTTGGGCGGGGCCTTTGCCCCCCTCTCACCGCCGCTGTGGGGCGGTGGTTGCCCACCCGCCCCCCTCGGTGGCGAGATCGCGAGGCGGCCGTAAGGCGAGCGGGGTCGGTCCCCTCGGCATTTCGCTCGGGGAAGTCGTCCTGCTGGTCTGTGGCTTCGGGGTTCGGGGGCCCGGTCGCCCGGGGGCAGGGAGGGTTGGGGTTTCCCGTCAGTCTCATCGTCCTTCCGGGTCGGTCCGGCCTGTCAAGGGCGCTCCTGCGTCGCGTCGCTTCGCGATGGCCTTCGGCCACCCTTGACAGACCGGCCCGCCCCGGAAAAACGAAGACTGCCGGGAAGCCCCCAAAGGAACGGGCCGGGTCAGAGACTCATGCACGGGCCTGTCAGGGAGGTGCGGGCCCGCTTTCCGAGTCCGGTCAATGCCCGCCATCCAGGCTGGGCCGTGCCAGGGCCTGGGCAGCCACACAGCCGCAAAGGGCATAGGCAGGGCCTGTATTCCGGGCCGGAGGTGGATCAACCTGCACGAAACAGCGGTGAGGGCCTCATCGGGAGCCCTGGGCGCGTCAGATCGCTACGCGCTGCCCATGTCTCGGCGTCCGGCGGCCGTCGGGGGCTGGTCCGCGTCCGATCGCTACGCGCTGCCCTTGGATTGGCGTCTGCGGGCCGTGGGGGCTGGGGCGCGGCCGATTGCTACGCGCTGCCCTTGATTGGCGTCTGCGGGTCGTGCGGATGTGACAGCGGGCGGTATCCCCCTTGGGGATACCGCCCGCCTTGTCACGTGGGGCGCGGGGGTGTGCCCCGGCCCGTTAGCCCTGAGCGGGAGCTCAGTGGTGGCCGCCCTGCGCCTCGAGGCGCTTGTACGAGGCCTCGATCTCGGCCTCGGCCTCGGCGCGGCCGACCCAGTTCGCGCCCTCGACGGACTTGCCCGGCTCCAGGTCCTTGTAGACCTCGAAGAAGTGCTGGATCTCCAGGCGGTCGAACTCCGAGACGTGGTGGATGTCGCGGAGGTGCTCGACGCGGGGGTCCGAGGCCGGCACGCACAGGAGCTTGTCGTCGCCGCCCGCCTCGTCCGTCATGCGGAACATGCCAATGGCGCGGCACTTGATCAGGCAGCCCGGGAAGGTCGGCTCGTCGAGGATGACCAGCGCGTCCAGCGGGTCGCCGTCCTCGCCGAGGGTGTTCTCGACGAAGCCGTAGTCGGCCGGGTAGCTGGTCGAAGTGAACAGGCGACGGTCCAGGCGGATCCGGCCGGTCTCGTGGTCCACCTCGTACTTGTTCCGCGAACCCTTGGGGATCTCGATGGTGACGTCGAACTCCACGTCCTGTTCCTCCATGATCAGCTTCATGCTTCGAGTGATATAGCGTCCGGCCCAGCCCTGCCGGGTGGGGTGCCATGCTCGCGGCAAGACGCAGTGGTTAAGTGTCCCTCACGCATATGTGTGATCGCGAAAGGGGCTGGTCCGAGGTGCCATACGTCAAGACGTGGCAGCTCATCGCGGGGTCGGCCGTCTCCGGCCTGGCCCTGTCGGTGGCAGTGGTGGCCGCCGCCGGTCCATGGGACTCCGGCCAGCGTAAGGCCGAGCGGGACAGGGCCGCCTCCTGGGGCGGCACGGGTGGCGCAGATCACGGTGGGACCGGCCTTCCGCAGGCCGCGCCCAGTGCCCCCGGGGTGCTCGGAGCCGTCGGGCCCGCAGCTCCGCGCAGTGAGGTCGCGGCCGCCTCGTCCGGGCTCGCCGGTGTGCTGAAGCCGTTGCTCGCCGATCCCGCGCTCGGGAGCGTGCGTACCGCCTCCGTGGTCGACGTGGGCAGCGGGCAGGTGCTGTACGAGGCCGGGGCGGGGGACGCCATGACACCCGCTTCCACGATCAAGATCGTTACTGCTGCCGCGGCGCTGGCCGCGCTCGGGCCCGAGCACCGGATCAAGACCAGCGTGGTGGGTGGGGCGGGGGCCGGGCAGATCGTGCTCGTGGGGGGCGGGGATCCTTCGCTGACCGCCAAGAAGAAGAGTCCGGCCGGGTCCGGGGGGAGCCTCGTCGCCCTCGCCGCCGACACCGCGCAGGCGCTGAAGGCCGCCGGGACCGGGAGCGTGACCCTGGCGTACGACGACAGTCTGTTCGTCGCCGGGCGGCATCCGATCGGGGCCAACCCGAACATCGCCCCCGTGACCGCGCTGGCGGCCGATGAGGGGCGACCCGACGATTCCGTCTCCGGGCCCGTGGAGAGGTCCGAGGATCCCGCCAAGGACGCTGCGCGGGCCTTCGCCGGGCTGCTGGCGGAGAGGGGGGTGAAGGTCACCGGGGAACCCGTACGGGCCAAGGCGGCGGGCGGGGCGCAGCCGCTGGCCGTCACGCTGTCCACACCGGTCGGCGGGCTCGTCGAGCGGATGCTGACCAACAGCGACAACGACATCGCGGAGGCGCTGGCCCGGCAGACCGCCCTCGCCTCCGGGCAGCCCGCCAGTTTCGACGGCGCCGAGAAGGCGGTGGGCGCGCGGCTGGCCGGGCTGGGCGTGGACGTCTCCGGGGCGCGGTTCGCCGACGGGAGCGGGCTCAACCGGGCCGACAAGGTCAGTGCCGGGCTGCTGACCGGGCTGCTGGCCAAGGCCGCCGATCCGGGGCACCCGGAGCTGCGGCCCGTGCTGACCGGGCTGCCGGTGGCGGGATTCACGGGGACCCTGCGCGCCCGCAACGCCGGCACCTCCCCGGCCGCCGGGCTGCTCCGGGCCAAGACCGGCACCCTGACCGGGGTCAATTCGCTGTCCGGGACCGTCGTCGATTCGTCGGGGAGGCTGGTCGCCTTCGCCTTCCTGACCGCGAACAGCGCCGACGGGTCCGCCGCCGAGAAGGGGCTCGACAAGCTGGCCGCCGCCGTCGCGAGCACTTCGTAGGGGGTCCGCCGGAGGGCTGGTCCACGTACGGTTGACGCATGACGAGCATCAGTGGTGCGGAGATGGTCGACTGGAACCTCGCGGTGGCGACCGCGACCCGGCTGGTGCGGCCCGGCCCGGAGGTCAGCCGGGACGAGGCCCGGGCCGTCGTCGCGGAGCTGCGCGGGCACGCCAGGACCTCGGAACGGCACGTGCGCGAGTTCACCCGGATGATCCCGGAAGGGACACCCGTCAACGACACCCCCGTCCTGGTCGTCGACCGGGCCGGCTGGGTCAAGGCCAACGTGGCCGGCTTCCGCGAGCTGCTCCAGCCGCTGCTCGGGAAGCTCCAGGACCGCCGCGCTGGCACCCCCGGCGGAGCCGTCCTCGGCGCGGTCGGCGGCAAGGTCACCGGCGTGGAGCTGGGCATGCTGCTGAGCTTCCTGGCCTCCCGGGTGCTGGGGCAGTACGAGACCTTCGCGCCGGTCTCCCATGATCTGCCGGGCTCCTCGGCCGGCGGCGGGCGGCTGCTGCTCGTCGCGCCCAACATCGTGCACGTCGAGCGCGAGCTGGAGGTGAACCCGCACGACTTCCGGCTGTGGGTCTGCCTGCACGAGGAGACGCACCGTACCCAGTTCACGGCCGTCCCGTGGCTCCGGGACCACCTGGAGGGCGAAATCCAGACGTTCCTCGGCGCCACCGAAGTGGACCCGATGACCGTCCTGGAGCGTCTGCGCGAAGCCGCCCAGTCCTTCGCGGGCGCCCGCCCCGACGCCGAGAGCGGGGACGAGGGCCGCTCCCTCGTGGAGCTCGTGCAGACGCCCGAACAGCGCGAGGTGCTGGCCCGGCTGACCGCCGTCATGTCGCTGCTGGAGGGGCACGCCGACTACGTCATGGACGGGGTCGGGCCGCAGGTGGTGCCCTCCGTCACCGAGATCCGCGAGAAGTTCCAGCAGCGCAGGGCGAGCGGCGCCGGCCGGCTCGACGCCGCGCTGCGCAAGCTGCTGGGCCTGGACGCGAAGCTGCGGCAGTACCGGGACGGCGAGCGGTTCGTGCGCGCCGTCGTCGGCCAGGTGGGGATGGACGGCTTCAACCGGGTGTGGACCTCCCCGAACACGCTGCCGACCAAGGCCGAGATCGCCAAGCCCGCCGACTGGGTGGCCCGGGTGCACCGCAAGGGGAGCGAAGAGAGCGAACGAGGGTGACGCAGGGGGCGTAAACATGTCTCACTGGGGGAAGCAGCATCACCCGTCCGAGGGACCGTGGGCCGTGGAAGGGCGTGCGATGCTCGGGGAACGGCTCGCTTCTGTCACCATCGACGCACTCTGAGTGACAACCACCCCAGCGCGCCACACCCCCAAAGCCTCCGAGGCATCCGAACTCCATCGAAGGGCACCGGACATGGGTCCCCATCCTGCGGTCGCGGCGATACGCCTGGCGGTCCGCCGCGTACTCCACGACGTCCTCACCGACCTCACCCTTCCCGCCGACCCTCGCACCGGCGCGGGCCTCCCGCCACTCGTCCTCGTCGCCTGCTCCGGCGGAGCCGACTCCATGGCCCTCGCCTCGGCCCTCGCCTTCGAGGCCCCCAAGCTCGGCATCCGGGCCGGCGGCATCACCGTCGACCACGGCCTCCAGCCCGGCTCGGACCTGCGCGCCGCCGAGGTCGTCTCCCGCATGACCGCCCTCCGCCTCGACCCGGTGGAGTCCGTCGCCGTGCGCGTCGGCCGCGACGGCGGACCCGAGGCCGCAGCCCGCGACGCCCGCTACGGGGCCCTGGACGAGGCCGCCGACCGGCTGGGCGCCGCAGCCGTGCTGCTCGGACACACCCGGGACGATCAAGCCGAAACCGTCCTGCTGGGCCTCGCCCGCGGCTCCGGCATCCGCTCCCTGTCCGGCATGGCGGAAGTCTCCGGCGGGCCCGGCCGCAGCAAGCGCTACCGCCGTCCCTTCCTCCAGGTCGACCGGCAGACCGCCCGCAAGGCCTGCATGGTCCAGTCCCTCCCCGTCTGGGACGACCCGCACAACATCGACCCCGCCTACACCCGCTCCCGCCTGCGCCACGAGGGACTGCCCGCCCTGGAGAAGGCGCTGGGCAAGGGGGTCGTCGAGGCGCTCGCCCGCACCGCCCAGCTCTCGCGCGACGACGCCGACGCCCTGGACGCCTGGGCCGCCGAGGCCGAGACCGGCGTACGGGACGAGGACGGCCGCCTGGAGTGCGCCAAGCTGTACGCCCTGCCCCCGGCCGTCCGCCGCCGGGTGCTGCGCAGGGCCGTGGTCGCCGCCGGTTCTCCGGCCGGCTCCCTCTTCGCCCGTCACATCGAGGAAGTCGACCGCCTCATCACCGGATGGCGCGGTCAGGGCGCCATCAACCTGCCCGGCCGGGTCGAGGCCCAGCGGCAGGGTGGCAGACTTGTCATCCGGCAGGGCTGATTGGTGCTGAAACACGGCTGAGTCCTCCGGGGGCACCCCCGGAGCCCCGGCCGACAACGAAAGTGATGCGGGTGGACGAGAAGGACATGGGCGGCGACCTCCAGTCGGTGCTCATCACCAAGGAAGAGATCGACGCGAAGCTGGCCGAGCTGGCCGCGAAGATCGATGCGGAGTACGCGGGCAAGGACCTGCTCATCGTCGGTGTCCTCAAGGGCGCGGTGATGGTGATGGCGGACCTGGCGCGTGCCTTGTCCACCCCGCTCACCATGGACTGGATGGCGGTGTCCTCCTACGGCGCCGGGACCCAGTCCTCGGGCGTGGTGCGGATCCTCAAGGACCTGGACACCGACATCAAGGACAAGCACGTCCTGATCGTCGAGGACATCATCGACTCGGGCCTGACGCTGTCCTGGCTGCTGTCGAACCTGGGCTCCCGCCAGCCGGCCTCCCTGGAGGTCGTCACGCTGCTGCGCAAGCCCGACGCGGCGAAGGTCGCGATCGACGTGAAGTGGGTCGGCTTCGACATCCCGAACGAGTTCGTCGTGGGCTACGGCCTCGACTACGCGGAGAAGTACCGCAACCTGCCGTTCGTCGGCACGCTCGCCCCGCACGTCTACGGCGGCTGATCCCGAGCCCGGCCCCCGGGTACTCCGGTGAACGCCCGGGGAACCTGGGGGCGATTCCCGCCGTTGGAGCAGGGGAAAGCGGGTCTGTCAGCCGTCCCACGAGGCCGCGGGTGACAATACAGGGGTACATTCCGAAGAACAGTCTTTACTCACAGCAGCATTTACCTACGGGCAGGAGGGACGGGGTGCCTGGCGCCCCGTATGGATGGACGTGAAGCGATACTTCCGTGGGCCGGTCATGTGGATCGTGCTGGCCGTCCTCGCCGTGGTCGTGTTGATGAATGTCGTCGGCTCCGGCGGCGGCTACAAGTCGGTGGACACCAGCGAGGTCATCAAGGCGATCAACAGTGGCCAGGTGGAGACAGCCAAGCTGACCACCGGTGACAGCCAGCTGATCAAGATCGAGCTGAGCCAAGGCCAGAAGCTCGGCAAGCACGACGGCACCAAGTTCCAGGCCAACTACATCGGGGACCAGGGCGTCCAGATCGCCCAGAACCTCCAGACCAAGGTCGAAGCCGGTCAGATCCCGGACGGATACTCCGTCACTCCGGACAAGACCAGCCCGTTCCTGAGCGTGCTGCTCTCGCTCCTGCCCTTCGTCCTCATCGTCGTTGTCTTCCTGTTCCTGATGAACCAGATGCAGGGCGGCGGCTCCCGGGTCATGAACTTCGGGAAGTCCAAGGCCAAGCTCATCACCAAGGACACCCCGAAGACGACGTTCGCCGATGTCGCGGGCTCGGACGAGGCCGTCGAGGAACTCCACGAGATCAAGGAGTTCCTCCAGGAGCCGGCGAAGTTCCAGGCCGTCGGCGCCAAGATCCCCAAGGGCGTGCTGCTCTACGGCCCGCCCGGCACCGGCAAGACCCTGCTCGCGCGCGCCGTCGCGGGCGAGGCCGGTGTCCCCTTCTACTCGATCTCCGGTTCCGACTTCGTCGAGATGTTCGTCGGTGTCGGTGCCTCGCGTGTCCGCGACCTGTTCGAACAGGCCAAGGCCAACGCCCCGGCGATCGTCTTCGTCGACGAGATCGACGCCGTCGGCCGGCACCGCGGTGCGGGCCTCGGCGGCGGTCACGACGAGCGCGAGCAGACCCTCAACCAGCTGCTCGTCGAGATGGACGGCTTCGACGTGAAGGGCGGCGTCATCCTGATCGCCGCCACGAACCGCCCGGACATCCTCGACCCGGCGCTCCTGCGCCCCGGCCGCTTCGACCGGCAGATCGCCGTCGACCGTCCGGACATGCAGGGCCGTCTGGAGATCCTCAAGGTCCACCAGAAGGGCAAGCCGGTCGCTCCGGACGTCGACCTCTCGGCCGTCGCCCGCCGCACCCCCGGCTTCACCGGTGCCGATCTCTCCAACGTCCTGAACGAGGCGGCCCTGCTGACCGCCCGCTCGGACAAGAAGCTGATCGACAACCACATGCTGGACGAGGCGATCGACCGCGTGGTGGCGGGCCCGCAGAAGCGGACCCGGATCATGTCGGACCGGGAAAAGAAGATCACCGCGTACCACGAGGGCGGCCACGCCCTGGTCGCGGCGGCTTCCCCGAACTCCGACCCGGTCCACAAGATCACGATCCTGTCCCGCGGCCGGGCCCTGGGCTACACCATGGTCCTGCCCGACGAGGACAAGTACTCGACCACGCGCAACGAGATGCTCGACCAGCTGGCGTACATGCTGGGCGGGCGCGCGGCCGAGGAGCTGGTCTTCCACGACCCGACCACGGGCGCGGCGAACGACATCGAGAAGGCCACGGCGACGGCCCGCGCGATGGTCACCCAGTACGGCATGACCGAGCGCCTCGGCGCGATCAAGTTCGGCGGCGACAACACCGAGCCGTTCCTGGGACGCGAGATGTCGCACCCGCGGGACTACTCGGAAGAGGTCGCGGCGCTGGTCGACGAAGAGGTCAAGAAGCTCATCGAGACCGCGCACAACGAGGCGTGGGAGATCCTGGTCGAGAACCGCGACGTCCTGGACAACCTGGTCCTCGCGCTGCTCGAGAAGGAGACGCTGGGCAAGGAGGAGATCGCCGAGATCTTCTCGACGATCGTCAAGCGCCCGGCCCGCCCCGCGTGGACCGGCTCCTCCCGCCGCACCCCCTCCACCCGTCCGCCGGTGCTCTCTCCCAAGGAGCTCCAGCTGACGAACGCGGCGAACGGCACGTCGGCGGCCGCCGCCGTCGCGCCGGTCTCCACGGAGAAGGGCATCGAGGTGGCCCCGGAGGACCGCCCCGAAGCCTGATCCACCCGGAATGGAAGCCGCGCCCCCCAGGTTCTAGCCTTGGGGGGCGCGGCACTTTTACGTGCCCGTGAGTGGTGCACACAGGAACGAGGATGAGATGACCGACCCAGTGACCCTGACCGGTGGCGAGGGCACGATCGGCGAGTTCGACGAGAAGCGCGCCGAGGCGGCGGTCCGCGAGCTCCTGATCGCGGTCGGCGAGGACCCGGACCGCGAGGGCCTCCTGGAGACGCCGGCGCGCGTGGCGCGGGCGTACCGGGAGATCCTGGCCGGTCTGTGGCAGAAGCCCGAGGACGTCCTGACGACGGTGTTCGACCTGGGGCACGACGAGCTGGTCCTGGTGAAGGACATCGAAATCGTAAGCCTGTGCGAGCATCACCTGTTGCCGTTCCACGGTGTCGCGCACGTCGGCTACATCCCTTCGGAGAACGGCAAGATCACCGGCCTGTCGAAGCTGGCGCGCCTCGTGGACGTCTACGCCCGCCGACCGCAGGTGCAGGAACGTCTCACGACGCAGATAGCGGACTCCCTGATGGAGATCCTCGACGCGCGCGGCGCCATCGTCGTGGTCGAGGCCGAGCACATGTGCATGTCGGTCCGAGGCATCCGCAAGCCGGGCGCCAAGACCACCACGTCCGCGGTCCGCGGCCAGCTCCGCGCCACGGCCACCCGAGCCGAGGCGATGAGCCTCATCATGGCGCGCTAGCCGGATTGTCAGTGCCGTTCGCTACGGTCCCCCTCCGTGACTTCACAGAGGGGGACCGATGCTTTGGGGTCTACCGACGTGGCGACGCGCGGGACTTCCTGGTGAACGGGCATCTGGTCCGCACGCCGTGGGAGACCTAGGCGGTGACGTGGGCCTTGTCGGGGTCGTCGTCCTCCGGGAGCTTCAGGACGTGTTCCAGGAAGAGGGCGGCGGCGATGACGGCCGCGCCCGCCAGGACCGAGAAGCCGGCGTACCAGGTCTGGTCGCGGCGGGCGGGGACGTCGAGGGAGTCCATCAGCAGGAAGACGCCCACGCCGCCGTAGGCGCCCGCGACCAGGGCCGCCACCAGGGCGCTGGCCTGGCCGAAGACCACCGCGCGGGCCGCCATCAGCGGCTCCACGCCCTTGGCACCCGGCCGGCGCTCGCGCTGGGCCTTGAGACGGGCCCGCATGGACAGGGCCGTCGCGAAGAGGATCACCGCGATCACGGCCAGCACGATCGGGGCGGCGAGCGGGACGCCCGGCAGGGTCCCGTAGGCGTTCCACAGCCGGGCGCCCGCCCAGGACAGGACCCCGGCGACGGCGAAGATACCCGCCAGGACCGCCGGCCTCAGTTGCTTCACTTGCCCGTTCCCCACTCTCAGCGACTCGCAGTGAACAGGCTACTAACGACTACTCGGGGAGCCGGAGTTCCAGGTCCGGGCGCGGCGTCACTCCGGAGAGGCCGATTCCGGCCAGGAGGGCGGCGACGGGGCCGTGGCCCGGGAGCTGGGCCTCCGGGTCGATGTCGTGCCAGGGGGCCAGCACGAAGGCGCGCTGGTGGGCCCGCGGGTGCGGGAGGGTGAGGACGGGGTCGTCGGAGACCACGTCGGCGTACGCGACGATGTCGACGTCGATCGTGCGCGGGCCCCAGCGCTCCTCGCGGACGCGGTCGAAGGCCTCTTCGATGGCGTGGCCGCGCTCCAGGAGCGAGGACGGGGGCAGGGTGGTCTTCACCGAGACGACCGCGTTGAAGTACGCGGGCTGCGAGCCGGGCTCGACGCCCCACGGCTCGGTCTCGTAGACGGGGGAGACGGCCTTGACCCGCAGGCCGGGGGTGTCGCCGAGGGCGTCGATGGCGCCCTGGAGGGTCTCCAGCCGGTTGCCGAGGTTCGCGCCGAGCGCGATGACGGCCCATTTGGGGTTGGAGAGGGTGGTGTCCGCGGCGTCGACGGTCTCGACGACCGATGCGGGTACCGGCTGCACGGTGGGGTCGCTCTGTGCGTTCAGTCCGTTGTTCATGCGCGGCTCCGGGTGATCGTGATGGTCACGTCGTCGAAGGGGACGGTGATGGGCGCGTCCGGCTTGTGGACGACGACCTCCACCTGCGCCACCGCTTCGTGCTTGAGGCAGCGCTGGGCGATCCGCTCGGCGAGGGTCTCGATCAGGTCCACGGGCTCGCCCTGGACCACGTCGACGACCTCCTCGGCGACGACCCCGTAGTGCACGGTCTTCGCCAGGTCGTCTCCGGCCGCCGCGGGGCGGGTGTCGAGGTGCAGCACGAGGTCGACGATGAAGGTCTGGCCTTCCTCGCGCTCCCGGGGGAAGACGCCGTGGTGCCCGCGAGCCTTGAGGCCGCGCAGCGCGACTCGATCCACGCGAATCACTCCTGCTTTCGTAGGTGCTTCCGGTCCGGGACTCCCCGAAACCATGGGCGTATGCCGAGTGCGGTCGGCGTCGTCCGTCTTCGAATTTACCTGCGAAATACTCCGGACCCCGCCGGAGGGGGTCAGGCGGTGTCCTCTTCGTCCTCTTCGTCGGACTCGGTGAGGACCGGAGAACCGTGGTGGGACCACAGTCGCCAGCCCTCGGGTGTGCGTCGGAACACATTCGTGGCGACGACCAGCTGGCCGACGAGCGGGCCGAGCTCCCCGCCGTCCTCGGCGGGTCCGCCGCTGAGGATGTTCTCGGTGCACGTCACCAGTGCGGTGTCGCCTATGACGGCGACCTTGGTGTCGGTGAGGAAGAACTGGATGTAGTCCGTGTGGGACATGATCAGGGCGTACGAGCGCAGCACCTCGCCGCGGCCGGTGAGCACGGGCCAGCCGGGGTGCACGCAGGAGATCTCGTCATCGAGCCAGAGCGCCGACAGTGCGTCGAAGTCCCCCCGCTCCATGGCCTCGTAGAAGGCCGTGTTGACCTCTTCGACCGCTTCGATGTCGGTTCTGCTCACCTGGCTCCTTCTTGGTCCGTAGGGGTCACAGCGCTCCTTCCACGGCGCGGGCCACCCGAACCGCGTCGGCGGTCGCCCGTACCTCGTGGACCCGTACGGCCCAGGCGCCCTGGTGGGCGGCGATGGCGGAGACGGCGGCGGTGGCGGCGTCGCGCTCGCGGGCGGGCGGCGGGGTGGTGTCGGCCGCGCCGGCCAGGACCCGGCCGAGGAAACGCTTCCGCGACGCGGCGACCAGCAGCGGGAAGCCGAGGGCGCGCAGCTCGGGCAGGTGCGCCACGAGGGCCAGGTCGTGCTCGGCGTTCTTGGCGAAGCCGAGGCCGGGGTCGACGACGAGCCGCTCGGGGGCGATGCCGCCGGAGACGACCGCGTCGATGCGGGTCCGCAGTTCGGCGGTGACCTCGGCGAGGACGTCCTCGTAGACGGCGAGGCGGTTCATGGTGTCGCTGAAGCCGCGCCAGTGCATGACCACGAAGGGGACTTCGGCGGCGGCGACTGCCGGGATCATCTCGGGGTCGGCGAGGCCGCCGCTGACGTCGTTGACGAGGGTCGCGCCGGCCGCGACGGCCTGGGCGGCGACGGCCGCGCGCATGGTGTCGACGGAGACGGTGACGCCTTCGGAGGCCAGGCCGCGGACGACGGGGACGACGCGGCGCAGCTCTTCCTCGGCGTCGACGCGGGGGGCGCCGGGGCGGGTGGACTCGCCGCCGACGTCGACGAGGTCGGCGCCCTGGGCGACGAGGTCGAGGCCGCGCTTGACGGCGGCGGTGGTGTCGAACCAGCGGCCGCCGTCGGAGAAGGAGTCGGGTGTGACGTTGACGACGCCCATGACCGCGCAGCGGTCCCACTCGGGCAGACCTGTCACCAGGCCCCTGGGGGCCGGTCCGCGGTTGGTGTTCATGGGATCAGGGTAGAGCCCTTGCCCTCGCCGGGCGGTTGCGGCGCCGTTGCCGGGGCTCCGCCCCGGACCCCGCGCCTCAAACGCCGGCGGGGCTGGAATTGCCGCTGCGCGGCAACCCAGCCCCGCCGGGCGTGGTCAGGGGGCGGCGGTCAGGCCGCCTGGACCTCGCGTTCCGCCTGGGTCGGGATCTTGGCGCCGGAGTGGTTGTGGGCGCAGGTGCGGACCGGCCTGGGGCGGCGGCGGCTGGCGAACAGGCGCGGGAGGGCCAGCGTCACGAAGCCCTCGGCCTGCATGGCGGCGAAGCCGATGCGGGGCAGGTCGCGGGTGGTGCGGAAGACGACGAAGCGGGGCTCCCAGCGGGGGCGGAACTTCGCGTTGAACTTGTAGAGGGACTCGATCTGGAACCAGCGGGACAGGAAGACCAGCAGGCCCCGCCACATCCGCAGCACCGGTCCGGCGCCGATCTTCTCGCCGCGGGCGAGGGCCGAGCGGAACATCGCGAAGTTGAGGGAGACCTTCTCGATCTTCAGGGCGGGGGCGGCCTCCAGGGAGGCGACGATCAGCAGCTCGTTCATGCCCGGGTCGGCGGCGCGGTCGCGGCGCATGAGCTCCAGCGACATGCCGTCGGCGCCCCACGGGACGAAGTGGAGGACTGCCTTCAGGTCGCCGAAGGGGCTGGTGTCGCCCTCTTCCACGCGGTGGGCGGTGGCGATGAAGCAGTCGCCGTCGCCCGGGTCGCCGACGCGGCCCAGCGCCATGGAGAAGCCGCGCTCGGTGTCGGTGCCGCGCCATGCGTCGGCGGCGCCGCGCACCTGCTCCAGCTCCTCCTCGGTCAGCTCGCTGACCCGGCGGACCTTGGTGGTGTAGCCGTTGCGCTCGATGCGCTTCACCATCTGGCGGACGTTGCGCATGGCACGGCCCGAGAGGGAGAAGTCTTTGACATCGACAATCGCCTCGTCACCCAGCTCCAGCGCGTCGAGGCCGGTCTCGCGGGTCCAGACCTCGCCGCCAGTCTCGCTGCAGCCCATGACGGCCGGGGTCCAGGAGTGGGCCTTGGCCTCCTCCATGAACCGCTCGATGGCGCCGGGCCAGGCCTCGACGTCGCCGACGGGGTCGCCGGAGGCGAGCATCACGCCGGAGACGACGCGGTAGGTGACGGCGGCCTTGCCGCTGGGGGAGAACACGACGGCCTTGTCGCGGCGGAGCGCGAAGTGGCCCAGCGAGTCGCGGCCGCCGTGCTTGGCGAGCAGCTCGCGCAGCTTGGCCTCGTCGTCGGCGGTGAGCCGGGCGGCCGGGTGCTCGGGGCGGAACGCCAGGTAGATGGTGGTGAGGGCGGTCAGCATGCCGAGGGCGCCGAGGGAGTAGCCGACGGTCCAGGAGACCCGGCCGGCGTAGTCGACGGGGCCCTCGACGCCGAAGAGGCCCTTGACCACGTGGGTGAGCTGGTCGGACAGACTGGGGTTGCCGACGACCTTGCCGGGGTGGACGTTGACGATGACCAGGCCCAGGCTGATGGAGCCGGCGCTCATCAGGACGAAGTTCGCGAGCGCCTTCCAGCGGCTGCGCGGGTCGGGCAGCGCCTTGAATTCACCCTGGTGGCGCAGCAGCAGGGCGAAGAGGACCGCCGCGATGATGACGCCGATGACGGAGTGCCGGTACGCGAACTGCGCGGCGGCTCCCGCGGGGAGCAGGAGGACGGCGGCCCGCCAGGCGCGCCGCTTGTGCCGCTTGAGGCCGTGCGCCAGCAGCAGGAGCAGGACGCCCGAGCTGATGGCGAGGGCGGCGGCGAACGGCCCGACGGAGCCGGGCAGCACCTCGGTGACCGCGTGGATCCGGCTGTGCCGGAACCGGGGGAAGACCCCGGCCGCGATGTCCAGAAGGCCGACGATCGTGACGGCCGTACCTACCAGGCCGGGCACGGTCTCCGGTCGTGGTCCGCGGAGGATTCGGCGGACCCGCTTCGGAACCTGTCCGGACTTATCGCCATCTATCCTGCTAGACATCGCTTCCCGTTGCTCCGCGAGAGATCATGTGGCCGGAAGGCCGCGACAGCCTCCGGTGTGTGGTGCGTCCCTTAGGACGACATCGAGGAGGAGCGGGTTCACTCTTCCGTCGGAAAAAAAACTAGTCCTGCCATCAGAAAGTCGACTGACTGCTCATGGGTCTCACCAGTAATACGGTCCTGGCGCTGGCCATCATCGCCGGTGTGCTGCTGTTCGCGGCAACGATCTGGTTCTGGCCGAAGCTCTCCGGCCGCACCTGGCGGGCGGTGACCGGCCGGATCGGCCTCCTGCTGGCGACCCAGCTGGCGCTGTTCTCCGCCGTTGGTCTCGCAGCCAACAAGTCGTTCCTCTTCTACGGTTCCTGGGCCGACCTGTTCGGGCAGGAGACGTCCATGGGCAAGGTCGTCGACCACTCGATGAGCAGCAAGGACATCAAGATCGTCGACAAGCAGAAGCTGGACGTTCCCGGCGGTGCCAAGCCGCAGGTCGGCGGTCAGATCCTGAAGGTTGCCATAACGGGGCAGAAGTCGAAGATAACGAGTCCCGGCTACGTGTGGCTCCCGCCGGAGTACTTCCAGCCGCAGCACAAGGACCAGAACTTTCCGGCGTCCATCGTCCTGACGGGGTACCCGGGCACCGCCGAGAACCTGATCAAAGGCCTCGACTACCCCATGAAGGCCTTCAGCCTGTCCAAGGCGGGCAAGATGAAGCCGATGATCCTGGTCATGCTGCGCCCGACCGTGGCGCCCCCGCGTGACACCGAGTGCGTGGATATACCCGGCGGACCGCAGACCGAGACCTTCTTCGGCCAGGACCTGCCGCAGGCCATCCAGGACACCTTCCGGGTCGGCAAGAAGCCGCAGAACATGGGCTTCATCGGCAACTCCACGGGCGGCTACTGCGCCCTGAAGATCGCCGCGCACTACCCGCAGACCTTCGGCGCCGCCGCGGGTCTGTCCGCGTACTACGAGGCTCCGGACGACCCGACGACCGGTGACCTGTTCCACGGCGACGACAAGCTGAAGAAGCGCGCGGACGTCCTGCACAGCATCGAGAACAAGAAGCCGACCGGTACGTCCTTCCTGGTCACCAGCAGCGAGAAGGGCGAGCCGAACCTCGGCGACACCAAGAAGTTCATCAAGCTGGTCAAGGGCCCGGACCGGGTCTCCTCGATCATCCTCGACAGCGGCGGCCACAACTTCAACACGTGGCGCCGCGAGATCCCGCCGATGCTGGTGTGGATGAGCGGCCGCATCCAGGCCTGAGGCCGGGGTGCACAGGCGGAAGGGCCCGACTCCGGTCGGGCCCTTCCGCCGTTTCGCGCTACGCCTCCTGCAACTGGGCCCGGCGCAGTGCCCGGTGGACGCCCTCCGGGGTCAGTACGCCGATCAGTTCGCCGGAGTCCGGGTCCGTGACGCCGATCCGGCCCGAGTCCTCCTGGAGCAGGGCGGCGAGGGCCTCGCGCAGCGTCGCGCCCAGCTCCACCGACGCCGCCGGGGCGGGGGCCCCGTCGGCCGCCGCCGTGAGGTCGGCCGCCTCCACGGGGGTGACCGCGAGCCGCTTGAGCCCCCGGTCGGCGCCGACGAAGGAGGCCACGTACGGGGTGGCGGGTGCTCCGAGGACCGCGGCCGGGGCGGCGAACTGCTCGATGGTGCCCGCCCCGTAGACGGCGATGCGGTCGCCGAGCCGGATCGCCTCCTCCAGGTCGTGCGTGACCAGCAGGATCGTTTTGCGGACCGTTTTCTGGAGGGTCAGGAACTCGTTCTGGAGGCGTTCGCGCACCACCGGGTCCACGGCGCCGAACGGCTCGTCCATCAGCAGCACCGGCGGATCGGCGGCGAGCGCGCGGGCCACGCCGACGCGCTGGCGCTGCCCGCCCGACAGCTGCTCCGGGTAGCGGCCGCCGTACACGGCCGGGTCCAGGCCGACCAGTTCGAGCAGTTCGGCCGCCCGCGCGCGGGCCTTGGCCTTCGGGGTGCCGAGCAGCTGCGGCACGGTCGCCGTGTTCTCCAGCACCGTCTTGTGGGGGAAGAGCCCGACCTGCTGGATGACGTAGCCGATCCGGCGGCGCAGCTCGACCGGGTCGGCCGCGGCGATGTCCTCGCCGGCGAGCAGGATGCGGCCGGAGGTCGGCTCGATCAGCCGGTTGACCATCTTCATCGTGGTCGTCTTGCCGCAGCCCGAGGGGCCCACGAGCGTGACCAGCTCGCCCTCGGCGACCTCGAAGGACAGGTCCTCGACGGCCGTCGTCCCGTCGGGGTAGCGCTTGGTCACATGCTCGAATCGGATCACATCCCCATCCTCGCCCACCGTTGTGCCCGATTCGGCGAAGACTTTGTCAGATGTGTGTTGCGCGCCTGTGAAGGGTTCCGGCCATTGTCGGTGCCGGGGGTTATGGTCGCCTTGAGGTCTTGGGACGTGCGTTCGGTGACGGGGGGTGAGGAGCATGGCCGGGCAGGGCTGCCTGGTGGCGAACGACTGGATCTGCTGGGAGTACGTCTCCTCGCGCGCCCAGGAGCTCACCGACGCCACCCTCGAACACGTCTGGATCACCGGAGCGTCCGTCCTCATCGGTATCGCCGTGTCCGTGCCGCTCGCGCTGCTGGCCCGCCGCGGCCGGCGCTGGGCGGCGCCCGTGCTCGCCTTCACCACGCTGCTCTACACGATCCCCTCGCTCGCCATGTTCTCCCTGCTGCTGCCGCTGTTCGGGCTCTCGGCGGCGCTGGTGGTGACCGGCCTGGTGCTCTATTCGCTGACCATCCTGGTCCGCAATGTGATCGCGGGCCTGGAAGCCGTCCCCGAGGAGGTGCGGGAGGCCGCGCGCGGCATGGGCTACGGCCCGGGCCGGCTGCTCTGGCAGGTCGAACTGCCGCTGGCGCTGCCCGCGCTGCTCGCCGGGGTCCGGATCGCGACCGTGTCGACCGTCGCGCTGACCACCGTCGGCTCCATCGTCGGCAAGGGCGGCCTCGGCAACCTCATCGCCCCCGCCGTGAACAGCTCCTTCAAGGCCCAGGTGCTCACCGCCTCGGTGCTGTGCGTGCTGCTCGCGCTCGTGGCCGACCTGCTGCTGCTCGGCGTGCAGCGGCTGCTGACGCCGTGGACGCGGGCCGGCCGCCGGCCCGCCGGCAAGGAGGCCTGACGTGGCGGTGGGTGTGGCGGGGGACGCCTGGGACTGGCTGGCGAACGGCGCCAACTGGTCGGGGGAGAGCGGGGTCTGGCACCGGCTCGGCGAGCACGTCTACGTCAGCGGGATCGCCCTCGCGATCGCCTGCGCCGTCGCCCTGCCCGTCGGCCTGTTCCTCGGCCACCTCGGCAAGGGCGGCGCCCTCGCCGTCAACATCTCCAACATCGGCCGGGCCGTGCCGGTCTTCGCGGTGCTGGCGCTGTTCATGGTCTCCCCGCTGCGCAACGCGGGCTATCTGCCGACCGTCGCCGCGCTGGTGCTGTTCGCCATCCCGCCGCTGCTGACCAACGCCTACGTGGGCATGCGCGAGGTGGACCGCTCGGTGGTGGAGGCCGCCCGGGGCATGGGCATGTCCGGCGGCCAGTTGTTCTTCCGGGTCGAACTGCCGCTCGCGCGCGGGCTGGTGATGACCGGGCTGCGTTCGGGCGCCGTGCAGGTCATCGCCACGGCCACGATCGCGGCGATGGTCGGGCAGGGCGGCCTCGGCCGGATCATCACCGCCGGCTTCAACACGTACAACACGGCCCAGGTCGTCGCGGGCGCCCTGCTGGTGGCGGCGCTGGCCCTGCTGGTGGAGGGCGTCCTGGTGGCGGCGGACCGGCTGCTGCCGGGGGCCGCGACGGGCCGCTGATCCGTGCCGACCCCTTCGCCGAGCCGCCCCGCTCGTCCCGCTCGTCCCGCCCGTCCCGCTCGTTCTGCTTTTCCTCGCCTCGAACGGAGTACCTCCATGACCAAGACCACGCGCGTCCTCGGCGCGTCCCTGGGCACCCTGGCCCTGACGGTGTCGCTGGCCGCGTGCGGCGGCGACAGCCTGGAGAAGAGCAAGGACGGCGGCTCGTCCTCCTCGGCCGCCCCGGCCTCGGGCGGCGCCAAGGGCAGCCTGGTGATCGGCGCCGCCGGGTTCACCGAGTCCAACGTGCTGGCCGAGCTGTACGCGCAGCTCCTCAAGGACGCCGGCTACAGCACGTCGATCAAGACGGTCAACAACCGCGAGCTGTACGAGCCCTCGCTGGAGAAGGGCGAGATCGACGTGGTCCCGGAGTACGCGGCCACGCTCGCAGAGTTCCTCAACGCCAAGGTGAACGGCCCGAAGGCGCCCGAGGAGAAGCCGGTCGCGTCGAGCGACGTCGCGGCGACGGTGGCCGGGCTGGAGAAGCTCGCGGCCCCGCTCGGCCTCAAGGCGCTGCCGGCGGGTGAGGCCGTCGATCAGAACGCCTTCGCGGTGACCAAGGAATTCGCCCAGAAGAACAATCTCAAGTCCCTTTCCGATCTTGGAAAGTCGGGCCTGAAGGTGAAGATCGCGGCGGGCGACGAATGCGCCGTCCGCCCCTTCTGCGGGCCCGGGTTGACGAAGACGTACGGAATCCAGGTTTCCGGTATTGACCCGAAGGGCGTCGGCACCCCGCAGGCCAAGCAGGCGGTCAAGGACGGCGCGGACCAGCTGGTGCTGACCACGACCACGGACGCCACGCTGGACGCCTTCGGCCTGGTCCTGCTGGAGGACGACAAGAAGCTCCAGAACGCCGACAACGTGCTTCCCGTGGTCAACGCCAAGGACGCGGGCACCCCGGAGGTCGCGGCGGCGCTCGACAAGCTGACGAAGGTGCTCACGACGGCCGACCTGGTCGACCTGAACCGGAAGGTGGACGCGGAGCGCGCCAAGCCGGCGGACGTCGCGAAGGCCTACCTGGAATCCAAGGGCCTGTTGAAGAAGTAGCAGTTACGGGGTTGATGCGGAAATGTGGGGTAACTGCCCGGAAGAGATTTGCCGGGCGGGTACCCCACATGGCGTCCACGCCCTGTAAATTTCGGGCCATGCCCCGTGGACGCCACCGCAATCCCGAACCTCTGCACCGGCTGCTCACGCCGACGAGCGTGGCCGGTGTGTCCGTCGTCAGTGCCGGCGCGGCCTGGCTGCTCGCGGAACCGGTGGCGCTACGGCTGCTCGTGGCCCTCACGGCGGGCGCCGGGATCGCCGGCGCCGTCGTGATGCGCGCCTGGGACCGCTCGGCGGGGCGCCGCGTCGCGGAGCTCGCGCGCGAGCGGGTCAAGGACGAGTGGAGGACGGAAGAGCGGATAGCCGAGCTCGAATCCGACCTCGAAGAGGCGCGGCTGCTGCGCGCGAAGCTGGACACCAAGCTGCGCGCCAAGCGGGTCGAACTGGCCGGGCTGCGCGGCGAACACGCGGCGCTGCTGCGGCGGTACGCGACCGCCGAGACCGAGCGCGCCAGTGCGCTGGAGGGCCGGCGTCTGCTGGCGATCGAGGCCGCGGCGGCCCCGGCCGCGCCGAAGGAGCTGCCGCCGGTCACGGAGGAGCGCACCTCGGCGGGCGCGCCCACCGCGCTCGGCTATGCCCGGGCCCACGCGGCCTTGGAAGCGCTGGCGGCCCGCAGGGCCCGGACCGAGGCGCGGGCGCTGCCCGCCGCCCCCGCGGCGTCGGCCGCGCCCTCCGGGGGCGACGGCGGTCACGGGCGTCCGGCCGCCGCGGTGCCGGCCCGGCGTCCGGCGGCGGCCGTGGCCCCGTACGCGGCGCAGCGGCGCAGCGCGTCCCGTGTCGAGGGCGGCTTCGACTTCTTCGGCACCAAGAGCGCGGCGCAGGCCCGCGCGGTGATCGAGGCGGTCCAGAACGAGGACCTGGCCGACGTGGTCGGCGCCGAGGCCCTGGAAGTCCACAAGGCGGAGTCCGCGCGGACCAAGCCGGCCACCCCCGAGATGCGCGAAGTGGGCCAGGTCATCGACCTGACGGCCCACGACGAGACCGAGCCGATCGACGTGGCCCGGCTCCGCACCGCGATCTCGTAGCGGCATTCGCCCTCAGGTCGCGTACGAGCCCACGAGCCGGGCCAGGTGGCGGCCCGCCACCAGGAGCGGGGTGCGGCTCTGGGTGACCTGTGAGGTCATCTCGGCGCCTTCGAGGGTGGCGATGACCGTCACCGCCAGGTCGCGGGCTTCCGGTTCCGGGTAGCCCGAGGCGAGCAGTTTGGCGGCCACCAGCTCCTGCCAGTGGGCGAAGGCCTGGGCGCAGGCGGCCTGGAGTTCCGGGAGGCGGCCCACCGTTTCCAGGGCGGTCGCCGTGACCGGGCAGCCGTCCCGCCAGTCCGAGGCCGCGAGGTGGTCGGCGAGGAGGACGGTCACGGCCTCGACGGCACGTGCCGGGTCGGCGTGCGTGGCCAGGCCGGCGCGGAGGGCTTCGGCGAACTCCTCGTCGCCGAAGTGGATCGCGGCGACCGCGAGCTCCTGCTTGCCGCCCGGGAAGAAGTGGTACAGCGAGCCCAGGGTGGCTTCGGCCTCGCGGACGAGCTGCTTGACCGGGGTGTTCTCGTAGCCGCCGTGCTGCATGAGGCGGGAGGCGGTGCGGACCAGCCGCTCGCGCGTCCCCGGTGCGGTCTTCGCTGCCGAAGCGGCTGTCGCCGTCGTTGCCGCTGCTGCTGATGCCATGGCGCGATCCTACCCGCGATTCTGGATAGAGCGTTCGTTCTAGTCCGTGTTACGGTCGCCCGAGTGCTGGATAGAGCGTTCGTTCTAGACCTTTGTTGTGGGGAGAACTCCGTCATGAACCAGGTTTCGATCACCATCGTCGGCCTCGGACCCATGGGCCGGGCCATGGCCGCCGCCTACCTCGACGCAGGCCACCGCGTCACCGTCTGGAACCGCAGCGCGGGCAAGGACGCCGACCTCGTCGCCCGCGGGGCGCACCGCGCCGCCGACATCGCCGGGGCCGTCGCCGCGAGCGACCTGACCGTCCTCAGCCTCATCGACGTGGACGCCATGTACACAGCCCTCGGCGACACAGCCCTCGACGGCCGCGTCCTGGTCAACCTGTCCTCGGACGTCCCGGACAAGGCCCGCGGGGCCGCGAGGTGGGCCGAGTCGCGCGGGGCCGCCTACCTCACCGGTGGCGTCAACGTCCCGCCCACCGGCATCGGCCAGGAGGGCTCCTCGATCTTCATCAGCGGCCCGCAGGAGGTCTACGAGCGGTACCGCGCCACGCTCGACGTGCTCGCCGCCACCGACTACCGCGGCGCCGACCCCGGCTACGCCCAGCTCTACTACCAGCTCAACATGATCATGTTCTGGACCGCCTACACCGGCTGGTACCAGGCGCTCGCCGTCGCCCGCGCCAACGGCCTGACGGCCGCGGACGTCCTCCCGTACGCCGGCTACACGGCCGACACCATGCGCGGCTTCTACACCCACTCGGCGCCCGCGGTCGACGCGGGCGACCACGACGGAGCCGCCGCCCGCCTCGCCATGTGCGCCGCGAGCGTCGAGCACGTCCTGCACACGGCCGCCGACTCCGGCGTGGACACCGGGATCCTGGCCGCGCACGCCGAGCTCTACCGGCGCGGCGTCGAGGCCGGCTTCGGGGCGGACGGCACCACGCGCCTGATCGAACTGCTGGGCGGCAAGGCCCCCGTGACCGGCTAGGCCGTCTCTTTCGGATCTTGCCGGTTAAGCCCGCGTCGTCCGGTGCCGTGCATCGCAAGGCGGAGAGGCTCCCGATTACTGGACGTACTTGGGTGCCTCGACAACGCGGCGAGGTGCGGTGCCGGGCGGCGCGGGTCAGGCAAGATCCGAAAGAGACGGCCTAGGCCCACACGGCCTTGACCACGGCGTGGCCGGCTGCGGCCGCTCGCCCGTAGAACCCCCGCAGGTCCGTGTGATGGTGGAGGAACTCCTGCCTGACCTCCGCCTCATCCGGGCCGTAAACGCCGAGTTTGGCGCCGGCGATGCTCCACAGCTCGTCGAAGGGGACGCCGGCGAGGAAGCGCGCGGCCCGTGACACCCCGGTCGGCTCCAGAATCATCAGGGGCGGGTTGGAGGTGTCGGCATCGGCGCGGTGTGCGACGGGGCGTCCACCGTAGATCGGCAGCGTCCAGGGCTTGTCGGCATCCACAGCGAGGGCATCGGCAGCCGCATAGAGCCTGTCGACGGAGCTCCACACCTTGTCGATCGAGTCGGCGATGCCCGCCGCGTACTCGGCGGGGTGGTTCTCCCACGCCTCCCGCATGAACGCCGCCAGCCAGGTGTGGTCATCCCGGATCTCGGATTGCGCGATGGCGCGCAGGTGCATCTGGATGCTCACGGTGACGAGTTCTCCTGTCTACGGTCGGCCGGCCGGCCAAGAGGCCCGGCCTCAGAACAGCGGCAACTGCCCCGGATGCGGGCCAAGTACGAATCCGTCCAGCGTCGGCGCCGACGCGCCGAGGACCACCCGGGCCCGCGAACCGGGGCAGGACACCAGGTCACCGCGCCCCCGCCCCGCCGGGGGGTCGTGGCGGGCGATCCGGCCGGCGGTGACGGCGCAGTCGCGGCCGCAGGCGGGGCAGGCGCGGCGAGGGGAATGGGACATGCCCCAAGTCTGCCCTGCCGCACCGACATCAGGCCCGCGC
This sequence comes from Streptomyces sp. NPDC057010, assembly GCF_042673805.1. Taxonomy (NCBI): domain Bacteria; kingdom Bacillati; phylum Actinomycetota; class Actinomycetes; order Kitasatosporales; family Streptomycetaceae; genus Streptomyces; species Streptomyces sp. NPDC057010. Next base: position 188,239 of record NZ_JBHUSC010000006.1, read on the forward strand.
CGACCTCAGCCCCGCACCGGCCTCACCCCTGCCGCGATGCCAGCCACGCCTCGTGGGCCCGCTCCACCCCGGCCCACAGGGCCGCCCGGTCCGCCGGGGTCAGATCGTCGAGCTCCCGCCCGAAGACCCCCTCCACGGCGTCGAAGAACTCCTCCGCACCGCCCAGTTCCCGCTCGACGGGCCCCTTGTCCGGATCGATGCGGCTCAGCACCCGCCCCCGCAGCAGGTCGATGCCCGTCGCGTCGCGGCGCAGCAGCGCCAGGGTCCGTATGAAGGGGGAGTCCTCGGCGGTCGACAGCCGCCGGTGCTCCTCGGCGAAGTCGGCCATCGTCACCGGGGCGGAGAGGAAGTTCATGACGGGGAACGGGCCGCCGACGTTGTGGAAGGTCCAGCCCGGCTCGGCGCCGTCGAGCCGCTCCAGGCGGTAGCCGAACCCGCCCTGCTCGTAGCTGCCTTCGCGCAGGGGCAGCGGTTCGTACGGCCCGTCGCCCAGTCCCGCGTCGACGAAGTAGGCCTCGCCGCCGACCCGCACGGTCAGCGCGAGGTGGTTGCCGTTCACCTCCCGCGCGTCGGCCTCCTCGTAGGCCCCGCCGAGATGGTGGGTGACGTCGTAGCCGAGCGAGGCGAGGAGCGCGGCGAAACCGCCGTTGAGGTGGAAGCAGTAGCCGCCCCGCCCGGCGCCGAAGCGCCGGGCCGACAGCTCGGGGTCGATACCGGGCGGCCGGCCCAGCTGGATGTCGATGTTCTCGTACGGGACGCGCTCGAGGTGGGCGCGCTGGAGGGCGAAGAGGCCCTCGACGGACGGGGTGTGGGGTCCGGTGACGCCGAGCCGCCGCAGATAATCGGCGAATATGCCAGTGGTCATCGGCCCACCCTACGAGCCGGATGCCCCTTCACATCCGTTTTTATGGCTGCTTGTCGGCTACTTGTCGATGTCGCCGACGACGAAGAACAGCGAGCCGAGGATCGACACCATGTCCGCGACCAGCTGCCCCGGCAGGAGCACCGCGAGGGCCTGGATGTTGTTGTACGAGGCGCTGCGCAGCTTCAGCCGGTACGGGGTCTTCTCGCCCTTGGAGACGAGGTAGTAGCCGTTGATGCCGAGGGGGTTCTCGGTCCACGCGTAGGTGTGGCCCTCGGGGGCCTTCAGGACCTTGGGCAGGCGCTGGTTGACGGGGCCCGGCGGGAGCTCGGCCAGGCGGTCCAGGCAGGCCACGGCGAGGTCGAGCGCGTTGTGGGTCTGCTCCAGCAGGACCTCGAAGCGGGCCAGGCAGTCGCCCTCGGTGCGGGTGACGACCTTGAGGACGTCCTGGAGCTCGCCGTAGGCCAGGTAGGGCTCGTCGCGGCGCAGGTCGAAGTCGACGCCGGAGGCGCGGGCGATGGGGCCGGAGACCCCGTACGCGTGCACCGCCTCCGGGGACAGGACGCCGACGCCGCGGGTACGGCCGCGGAAGATCTCGTTGCCGCGGACGAGGTTGTCGTAGACGTCCATGCGGGTGTTGACGTCGGCGATCGCGGCGCGGGCCCGGCCGAGCCAGCCGGCCGGGAGGTCCTCCTTGAGGCCGCCGACGCGGTTGAACATGTAGTGCATGCGGCCGCCGGAGATCTCCTCCATGACCGCCTGGAGCTCCTCGCGCTCGCGGAACGCGTGGAAGATCGGCGTGATCCCGCCCAGTTCGAGCGGGTACGAGCCGAGGAACATCAGGTGGTTCAGGACCCGGTTCAGCTCGGCCAGGAGCGTACGCATCCACACCGCGCGCTCGGGGACCTCCATGCCGAGCATCCGCTCGACGGCCATGACGACCCCGAGCTCGTTGGAGAACGCCGACAGCCAGTCGTGGCGGTTCGCGAGCATCACGATCTGGCGGTAGTCGCGGGCCTCGAAGAGCTTCTCGGCGCCGCGGTGCATATAGCCGACCACGGGCTCGGCGCTGGCGATCCGCTCGCCGTCGAGGACGAGGCGCAGGCGCAGCACGCCGTGCGTGGAAGGGTGCTGGGGGCCGATGTTGAGCACCATGTCGGTGCTCTCCGCCGCGCCGCCGATGCCGACCGTGGTCTCCGTCATGCGGGCATTGTCTCAGCCGTAGGGTGGGCGGATGGAAACGGGGACGACGGGTGAGACGGGCGGCCCCGAATGGGTGGGTCTGCCCGGTGGGCTGCTCACGCTGCGCAGGCTGCTGCTGGTGGGGTGGCTGGGGCTCCTCACGGTGGTGACCGGGGTCGTGCTGGGCGTGTTCGCGGGCCCGGTGTGGGCCGCGTTCGCGCTGCTCTGGCCGGTCGGCCTGGCCTGGGGGTGGGTGCTGCTCGGGCGGAACTGGCGGTCCTGGCGGTACGCGGAGCGCGCCGACGACCTGCTGATCAGCCGGGGGGTGCTGTGGCGGGAGGAGACGGTGGTCCCGTACGGGCGGATGCAGCTGGTCGAGGTGACCTCCGGCCCGCTGGAGCGGCGCTTCGGGCTGGCCTCCGTACAGCTGCACACGGCGGCCGCGGCGACGGACGCCAGGATCCCGGGGCTGGCCCCGGCCGAGGCGGAGCGCCTGCGCGACCGGCTCACCGCGCTGGGCGAGGCAAGGTCGGCGGGCCTGTGACCTCCGGTCCGGTCGGCGGGGACGCGGTGGCTCCCGACCCGGTGACCTCCGGTCCGGTGGGCGCCCTCGGGGCGGGCTCCGCCGGGCCCCCGTCCGCGGGTGGGGCCGTCGGGTCCGAGGCCGCGGCCAGCGGCCGCGTGCCCGCCGCAGGCGAGTCCGGAGCGGGGCCGGGCCCGGACTCCGCCGGGCCCGCCGCGGGCGGAGCCGCGGGCGAGCGGCGGCTGCATCCGTTCACGCCCCTGCGGCGGGCCTGGGTGCCGATCGCCGCGACCGTCGGCGTCGTCGCGCAGCAGGGGGAGCGGGCGGGGGAGTGGATCGCGGAGCTGTCCGCCCTGCTCCGGGTGTCCGCGATCGCCGGCCTGGTGCTGGTCTTCGGGCTGTACGGGTTCCTGAGCTGGTGGTTCACCCACTACGCCGTCACCGACACCGAGCTCCGCATCCGCAGCGGCCTCCTCTTCCGGCGCACCGCCCACATCCGCCTCGACCGGATCCAGGCGGTCGACGTCACCCGCCCGCTGCTGGCCCGGCTGACCGGGGTCGCCAGCCTGCGGCTCGACGTCATCGGCACGGAGGAGAAGGACCAGCTGGCCTTCCTCTCCGAGAAGGAGGCGGTGGCGCTGCGCGCCGAGCTCCTCGCCCGGGCCGCCGGGTTCGCCCCCGCGGAGGCCGTGCGCCTCGGCGAGGCCCCCGAACGCGGGCTGCTGCGCGTCCCCCCGCGCGACCTCGCCGTCTCCCTGCTGCTGAGCCTCGGCGTGATGGCGGCGCTGGCCGGCGGGATCACCGTGCCGGTGGTCGCCTGGTGGGTCAGCTCCAGCCCGTGGGCGGCCCTCGTCACCCTGCTCCCGATGCTGGGCGCGGTCTGGTCGGGGAGCGCCGGCCGTTTCCTCGCCGAGTACGACTGGACGGTTGCCGAGTCCCCCGACGGGCTGCGCCTGGACCACGGATTGCTGGACCGGGCCCACGAGACCGTGCCGCCGGGGCGCGTGCAGACCGTACGGATCGTGGAGCCGCTGCTGTGGCGGCGGCGCGGGTGGGTCCGCGTGGAGCTGGCGGTGGCGGGCTCGAAGAACGAGGTGCTGGTCCCCGTGGCCACGCGGGCCGCCGCGTACGCCGTGATCGCCCGGGTCCTGCCCGGCGTGGACCTGGCGGCGCTGTCCTTCTCCGGCTCCCCGGCGGGCGCCTCGCGCTGGGTGGTCCCGGTGTGGTGGAAGGGCTACGGCCTCGCCGTCTCCCCGGACGTGTTCGCCGCCCGGCACGGCCGCCTGTGCCGGCGTACGGAGATCGTCCCGCACGCCAAGGTGCAGAGCGTCCGGCTCTCCCAGGGCCCCTGGGAGCGCGCCCGCGGGGTGGCCGACGTGCACGTGGACACCGGCGCGAACGGCACGGTCACGGCCCGGCTCCGCCCGGCGGCCGAGGCCGCCGGGCTGCTGCACGCCCAGGCGGCCCGCTCCCGCACCTCGCGGGCTTCGGCCCGGCCGGACCGCTGGATGACGTAGCACGGCGCAGGGCCGGACGAGGGGTTGAGTACGGCACACGAGGTAACTGTGTGATCAACGGAAGGTCGTATCGATCACTCCGGGTAGCGAAGGGGGCGACGGATCCTCGACCCGATCCGCACTCGTCGACCGCAAGGAACAGCACCCATGAGCTCGACCTCTTCCCGCCTCCTCCGCACCGTCCGCGTCGCGGCCCCCGCCGCGGCCGCCCTGACCCTGACCCTGGCGTTCGCCGGCCCGGCGGCCGCCGACCCGGCCTTCGTGTCCCGCTCGGGCGGCACGGTCAGCTTCTCGGCGCTGCCCGGAGAAACGAACACCGTCACGTTCGAAATCGTCGGCACGAGCTTCCAGGTCTCCGACGCGACGGCCAACCTGACCCCTGGTCCCGGCTGCATTCGGGTCGATGCCCACACCGCCACGTGTGGTGGGGCCAACGTGACCCGCATCCAGGCGAGCCTGGGTGACCGGAACGACATCGCCACCAACAAGACAAGCGCTCCGTCCGACATGGACGGCGGAGCGGGCTGGGACCAGCTCTTCGGCGGCTCGCGCAACGACCGGCTCTCCGACCCCGATGGCTGGGGCGGCGGCCCGGTCGACCGCACCACCTTCGACGGCCAGGGGGGCGACGACACCATCGTCAGCAGGAACGGCGGCTTCGACCGGATCCTGTGCGGTGACGGCTTCGACATCGTCGTGGCCGACAACGCCGTCCTCGACAACGTTCCCTCCGGCGCGGCCTGCGAGTTCGTCATCCGCTGAAGCCCCGTATGACGTTCCCCCTCGGGTCCGGGCGGCCCGAGGGGCAACGTCCGTGCAGCTGCTATCCGGCGGCTCCGCCGCCCCCGGCCCGGACCAGCCCCGTCTCGTACGCCAGGACCACCACCTGCACCCGGTCGCGCAGCCCCAGCTTCGTCAGGATGCGGCCCACGTGGGTCTTCACCGTCGCCTCCGACAGCACCAGCCGGCCCGCGATCTCCCCGTTCGACAGGCCCTGGGCGACCAGCAGCATGACCTCGCGCTCGCGGTCCGTGAGCCGCTCGATCTCCTTGTTCTCCGGCTCCTGCGTGGTCGTCGGCAGCATCGGCGCGAACCGGTCCAGCAGCCGCCGCGTCGTGGACGGGGCCACCACCGCGTCGCCGCTGTGCACCGAGCGGATCGCCGCGAGCAGTTCGGCCGGCGGAACGTCCTTCAGCATGAAGCCGCTCGCGCCCGCCTTCAGCCCCGAGAAGGCGTACTCGTCCAGGTCGAAGGTGGTCAGGATGATGACCTTCGGGTGCTCCTCCGGCTCACAGATCCGCCGCGTCGCCTCGACCCCGTCCAGCTTCGGCATGCGCACGTCCATCAGCACCACGTCCACCTTGGTGGCCCGCAGCACCTCCAGCGCCTCCAGGCCGTCGCCGGCCTCGGCGACGACCTCCATGTCCGGCTGGGCGGCGAGCACCATCCGGAAGCCGGTGCGCAGCAGCACCTGATCGTCGACCAGCATGACTCTGATGGACATCCGTTACCTCGACCTCGTGTTCGTACTCGTCGTACCCGTCAGCTCTTCTTCAACGGGAGCAGCGCGCTGATCCGGAAGCCGCCGCCCGGCCGCGGCCCGGTGTCCAGGGTTCCGCCGACCATGCCGATCCGCTCGCGCATGCCGATCAGCCCGTGCCCGGCGCCGTCGGCGCCGCCGTCCTCGTACAGTTCGTGCGCCGCGCCCCGCCCGTCGTCCTCGACCAGCAGGCCGAGCCCGTCGTCGAAGTAGACCAGCCGCACGCTCGCCTTCGCATCGGGGCCGCCGTGCTTGCGCGTGTTCGTCAGCGCCTCCTGCACGATCCGGTACGCCGTCAGCTCAACGCCGCTGGGCAGCCGCCGCGGCGCGCCCTCGACCTCGAAGTCCACCGAGAGGCCTGCCGCCCGTACCTGCTCGACCAGGACCTCGATCTGCTCGACGTCCGGCTGCGGTACGTAGTCCTCGGACTCCTGGGGCTCGCCCGTGCGCAGCACGCCCAGCAGCCGGCGCATCTCGGCGAGGGCCTGGCGGCCGGTGCCGGAGATGGTCTGGAGGGCCTCCTTGGCCTGCTCGGGGGCCGCGTCCATGACGTACGCCGCCCCGTCCGCCTGGACCACCATCACCGAGACGTTGTGCGCGACGACGTCGTGCAGCTCGCGGGCGATCCGGGCGCGCTCGGCGGCCACCGCCACCTTCGCCTGGGCCTCGCGCTCCTTCTCCAGACGCTGGTTCCGCTCGATGAGCTGGGCGTAGTAGGCGCGGCGGGTGCGCAGGGAGTCGCCCATCACCCAGGCGAGGACGAAGGGGATGATCATGAAGAGGGTGAAGAGGATCTCGTCGACGGTGCTGCCCCCCTTGTCCACTCCGAAGCGCAGGAAGTAGAGCGGTGCGGCGGCCACGCCCCAGCCGAGCGCGGTGCGCGAGACCCAGCGGGGGACGTCGCTCGCGGCGACCGTGAAGAGGATCACGAACATGGCGACGTCCCAGACGCCCGCGGTGATCCCCGTGCCCAGCTGGAACACGCCCGCGCCGAGGGTGAGCCAGAACATCGCCTGCGTCCACTTGCGGCGCAGGGCCACGGCCGTGCTCAGCGCGAGCACCACCGGAACGGCGGCGATCTTGAGGCGGGTGCCGAGGTCGGGCTCGCCGGCGACGTTCAGCATCGAGACCCCGAAGAGGAGGACAGCCCAGAAGCTGTCGACGCCCGTCGGGTGTCTGCGGAGGAAGTCGTAGAGGCGCTGCACGTAACCCAGAGTAGGGAAGGGAGATAGGTGCTGGAGTCAACCACAGGTGCCAACCTCGCACCGGGGGTGTACTCCCCAAGGTGGAGCCGAGCATAGCCTTGGGGTGATGAGTACTCAGGGTGAATGCGTGACTCCGGCTCGGTGGAGCGGGGCGATGGAGGCCGCGCTGTACGGGCCGGGCGGCTTCTACGTGCGGCCGGACGGGCCGGGGCCGGCCGGGCACTTCCGCACGTCGGTACACGCGTCCGGGCTGTACGCGCAGGCCGTGGCACGGCTCCTGCTGTGGGTGGACGCGGAGCTGGCGCACCCGGAGGGGCTGGACCTGGTCGACGTCGGGGCCGGGCGCGGGGAACTGCTGGCCGGGGTGCTCGGGGCGCTGCCGGCGGAGGTGGCGGCGCGGGTGCGGCCGTACGCGGTGGAGCGGGCGGCGCGGCCGGAGGGGATCGATCCGCGGATCCGCTGGGTCGCGGCACCGCCCGAACGGACGACGGGGCTCCTTTTCGCCAACGAATGGCTGGACAACGTGCCGCTGGACGTCGCGGAGGACGGGCGGTACGTGCTGGTTTCGCCGGACGGTACGGAGAGCGCCGGCGGGCCCGTGGACGGGCCGGACCGGGCGTGGCTGGAGCGGTGGTGGCCGGGCGGCGGCCGGGCGGAGATCGGCCGGGCGCGGGACGAGGCCTGGGCGGCGGCCGTGGCGAGCGTGGAGCGGGGGCTGGCGGTGGCGGTGGACTACGCCCACACGCGGGAGGCGCGGCCGCCGTACGGCACGCTGACCGGGTTCCGCGGGGGTCGGGAGGTTACTGCGTGACCTCGTCGTGGCCCTCGTGGAGGCCGCCGCCGGTGCCGCCGCCGGGGGTCGGCTGCGAGGTGACCGGCTTCGACAGCGGCGCCAGGTCGTACGCGTAGTGGCCGACCGCGTCCGCGATGACGTCGACGTTGATGTCGAGCGCCTTCTGGTCGATGTTCGTGATGTCGTCACCCTTGGCGTGGTAGTTCACGTCGTAGGCGACCCCCGCCTGCCCGCCGAACTTCGCGGCCTCCTCCGGCGTCTTGATGCCCTCGGCGCCCGTGAACGTACCGCCGGAGGGGATGCCGACCTCGATGAACGGGCCGTAGTCCGAGCGGCCGGAGAAGTCCGTGCCCGCGTGCGGGATCTTCTTGGAGTCGAGGAAGTCGGTGATCCCCTTCTCCAGCTGGGCGGAGCCCTCCGGGCCCGGGCCCGCGCCGACGCCGTCCGAGTCGTCGCCGTCGTAGACGAAGTACGCGGAGTTCGGCGAGGCGATCATGTCGAAGTTCAGGTAGAGCTTGATCTGCTTCTTCTGCGCGTCGCTCAGACCGGCCACGTACGCCTCGGAGCCCAGCAGCCCGTACTCCTCCGCCGACCACCAGGCGAACTTGACCTTGTTCTTGATCTTCGTCTGGCTGCTCGCGAGCCGCTGCGCGACCTGGAGGATGCCCGCCGAGCCGGAGCCGTTGTCGTTGATGCCCGGGCCCGCCGCCACCGAGTCGAGGTGCGCGCCGAGGAAGACGGTGTTGTTCTCGTCGCCGCCGCGGGTCTCCGCGACCACGTTGTAGGTCTTCCGGTTCTCGCGGAACTGCCGGATGTCGAGGGTCACCTCGACCGGACCGGCCGCGGCCTCGGCGGCGAGTTTCTCGCCGTCCGCCTGGGTGATGCCGCCGGTCGGGACCTTGCCCGCGTTGGCGTCGCCCAGGGTGCCGTTGAGGGCGCCCGCGGTGTTGTTGTAGATGATCGCGCCGACCGCACCGGCGGCAGCCGCGTTGGCCTGCTTGGCGGCGAAGGTGCAGCCGCCGCGCTTGATCAGGGCGATCTTGCCGGTGAAGGCTCCGGCGGCGAAGTCGCCGGGCTCGCAGCCGTTCGTCCCGTCCGCGTCGACCGGGGCGACGGCGACGCCCGCCGTCACGCCCGTGTCCGGGGTGCTGGCGGTGTACGTCATCAGGTGGATCGGGACGTCGCGCCCCGCCGAGCCGTTCACCGTGAGCTTCTCGGCGATCGTCTCGACGTACACGAAGTCGAACTCGTTCTTCGTCACCTTGTAGCCGGCGGCCTTCATCACGGCCTCGACGTACTGCGCGGACTGCACGTGGCCCTTCGAACCGGCCACGCGCGTGCCCTTGTTGTAGTCCGCGATGGACTGAAGGACCTTCAGATGGTTGTACGCACCCTTGCCGGTCGCGTCCTTGACCAGCTTCCTGGCCAGCGCGTCACCTCGGGCGGCATCGCTCTGCGGGCTCCCGGTGGCACCGGCCGGCCCGGCGATCAGCAGCGGGGAGACGAGGGCCGCGGCCGCCAGGGCGGCGGTTGCAGCGGCTATACGGCGTGAGGGCATGCAGGGTCCTTCCACGGCAATGTGAGCAGGGAGGAGCGGTGGACGCACGTTAAGCAGCAAGGAGCCACTCTGACCAGAGTTTTAACTGATTCCGGTTTGTGAATTCCGCATATCGGCGAGTTCGGGGCTCCGGTACCGCCTAGCGGAGGACGCCCTCGATGAAGTCCGAGCCGATGCGGGCGACCGCTGTCAGGTCCAACTGGTGCTGAACATAACGCCCTTCACGCCGTGTATGGGTCAGACCGGCCTTTTTCAGTACGGCCAGATGGCGTGACACCTCCGGCGCGCTGATCCCGTACACGGTGGCCAGCTCGCTCGTCGTGTACGGGGCGCGGGCCAGGCTCCGGCACAGCCTCATCCGCATGGGGTGCGCCAGTGCCTCCATCCGCCGCTGGAGCAGCTCCACCGAGCCGGGCGCGAGGGCCGGTTCGGGCGTGCCGAGCGGATAGTGGACCACCGGCCGCCAGCCGGGGGCGTGCAGCACGAGGAGGTGGGGCCAGCCGAAGTTGGTCGGTACGAACACCAGGCCGCTGCCCGTACGGGGGTCGGTGGCGGTCGTGGAACCGTTGACCATCTTGTCGGCGGTGATCGTGGTGAGGCCCTCGTCGACGCTGAGCGCGGACGAGACCTCCTTCAGCGCGGCCGGCAGCCCCTTGCGGCGGAGCACCTCGGTCTTGTGGCGGGCGTCGGCGCTCTGCCCGGGCTCGACGCGCTTCCAGGTCTCGGCGAAGAAGGCCTCGTCGCAGTCCTCCAGGAGCCGGCGCATCCACACCCGGACGGCGGCGGGGTCGTCCAGCAGCCGGACGGAGAAGTCCAGCTGGCGGGGGCCGCGGGCGGCGGCCGTCTCCAGGGCCCTGGTCCGGGCCGCGGGGTCGGTGAGGGGGGAGGGCCAGCCGCCCTCGTTGTACAGCGCCAGCCAGCAGTGCTCCAGGGCGGCCAGCACGAACTGCTCGTCGTCCAGCCGGTCGAGCACGTCGAGCTCCTCGGCCAGGGTCCCGGCGGGGCGGCCGGTGCCGGCGGGGGAGGCGGCGAAGGCCATGAAGATGTCGGAGAAGGAGCTCCGCCACATGAAGTCGGCCTCCAGCAGCCGGTCCGCGAGGCACGGGTCGAGGGCGGCGGCGGTGGCGGAGGTCCAGGAGGCGAGGCGGGGGTGGTGGGCGGGCTGGGAGAGCGCGTGCAGCGCCATGCAGAGCTCTGCGAGGGGGGAGGGCGCGAAGGTGATCTGCTCCGCGGGGAGCCCGGCGATGTCGATGGTGACGCTCATCGGCCCATTCTGCCGCGCCGGGCGCCTCGGACGGCAGGTGCGGCGCCGTTGCCGGGGCTCCGCCCCGGACCCCGCGCCTCACACGCCGCCGGGGCACGGCTCACGATTGACGGCGGCCGTCAATCGGCGGGCGGGGCCGGCCCGGCGGGGTCAGGGTGGAGGTATGACCGCCATCGAGCAGTACCTCATCGACAGCTACCGGGCGTCCCAGCACCGCGACCCGATGCCGCCCCCGCCCGGCCGGGACGACCTCGCCGTGCTGCGCGCGGCACGCGCGTACGAGCAGTTCCAGGCCGTACTGGAGGGGCGCCCGGCCCGCCACCCCTGGTGGGCCGCCCTGCGGCGGCTGGTTCAGTCGAAGTTCGGGGCGTTGCGCTCGTAGACCAGCCGCAGCCCGATCAGCGTCAGCCACGGCTCGTGATCGTCGATCACCGAGGACTCGCCGAGCACGATCGGCGCCAGCCCGCCGGTGGCGATGACGCGGACGTCGTCCGGGTCGCCGTTCGCGCCCGCCAGCTCCTTCGCCATCCGGGTGACGATCCCGTCGACCTGCCCCGCGAAGCCGTACACCACGCCCGACTGCATCGCCTCGACCGTGGACTTGCCGATCACGTTGCGCGGCCGCGCCAGCTCGATCTTGCGCAGCTGCGCCCCCCGTACGCCGAGGGCCTCCATCGAGATCTCGATGCCCGGGGAGATCACCCCGCCCACGTACTCGCCCTTCGCGGACACCGCGTCGAAGGTGGTCGCCGTACCGAAGTCGACCACGATCGCCGGGCCCCCGTAGAGCTCGACCGCGGCGACCGCGTTGATGATGCGGTCCGCGCCGACCTCCTTCGGGTTGTCCATGAGGATCGGGACGCCCGTCTTGATGCCGGGTTCGACGAGGACCGCCGGCACGTCCCCGTAGTAGCGGCGGGTGACCTCGCGGAGCTCGTGCAGCACCGACGGCACCGTCGAGCAGATCGCGATGCCGTGGATGCCGTCGCCCAGCTCGTTGCCGAGCATCGGGTGCATGCCCATCAGGCCCTGCATGAGCACGGCCATCTCGTCGGCCGTGCGCCGCGGGTCGGTCGAGATGCGCCAGTGCTCGACGATCTCGTCACCGTCGAACAGGCCCAGGACCGTGTGGGTGTTGCCCACGTCGATGGTGAGGAGCATCGGTTACTCCGCCTCGCGCAGGTCGAGGCCGATGTCCAGGATCGGGGAGGAGTGGGTCAGACCGCCGACGGCCAGGTAGTCCACGCCGGTCTCCGCGTACGCCCGGGCGCTGTCCAGGGTGAGGCGGCCCGAGGACTCCAGCACCGCGCGGCCCGCCACCAGGGCCACGGCCTCCTCGGTCTCCGGGACGCTGAAGTTGTCGAGCAGGATCAGGTCGGCACCGGCGTCCAGGACCTCGCGGACCTGGTGCATCGTGTCGACCTCGACCTCCACGGGCACGTCCGGGAACGCCTCCCGCACGGCCTTGAAGGCCTGCGCGACCCCGCCCGCCGCGACCACGTGGTTGTCCTTGACCAGCGCCGCGTCCGACAGCGACATGCGGTGGTTGACGCCGCCGCCGCAGCGCACCGCGTACTTCTCCAGCGCGCGCAGGCCCGGGGTGGTCTTGCGGGTGTCGCGGACCTTGGCCTTCGTGCCCTCCAGCACGTCCGCCCAGCGGCGGGTGGCCGTCGCGATGCCCGACAGGCGGCACATGATGTTCAGTGCGCTGCGCTCCGCCGTGAGCAGGTCACGGGTGCGGGCGCGCACGGACAGCAGGACCTGCCCGGCCTCGACCTTGTCGCCGTCCTCCGCGTGCCGCTCCACCTCGAAGGCCTCCGTGCACACCACGGAGAACACGGCCTCGGCGATGCGCAGCCCGGCCACGACGCCGTCCTCGCGGGCGACGAAGTCGGCGACGGCCTCGGCGTCCTCGGGGATCGTGGCGACGGTGGTCACGTCGACCCCGCCGTCGAGGTCCTCGGAGAGCGCCATGTGCGCGATGTCCTCGACCTCGACGGGGTCCAGGCCCGCGTCCGCCAGCAGCTGGGCCAGCGCCGGGTCGAGGCCGCTCTCCTCGCCGTCGCCGCAGGCGCAGTCGTCGCCGCAGCCGCCGTCGTTCTGGTCGATCAGGGGAAGTTCGTCGGGGGTGCTCACGGTCACTGCTCCAGGCTCTGGGTGCTGAGGGGTACGTGCACGGACGGGAAGTCCGCGGAGTCGGTGGGGACGACGACCAGGGCCCGCTTCTCGGTCGCCGAGAGCCGGACGACGAGATGGCGCCGCCAGGCGGCATCGTCCCGCTCCGGGTGGTCCTCGCGCCAGTGGCAGCCGCGGGTCTCCACGCGCCGCCGGGCGGCGGCGACGAGCACCCGGGCCACGCACAGCAGGTTCGTGGCCTCCCAGGTGTCCACGCCCGGTTCGGCGGTCTTGCCGTGTACTTCGAGGTCGTTCAGGGCGGTGGCGTACAGGCCTTCGAGGGCCTCGGCCGCCGTGCGCAGCGACTCGGCGGAGCGCAGCACGCCCGCGCCGTCCGTCATGATGCGCTGGATCTCGTAGCGCGCCCCGGCGGGCTGGAGCGGGCCGGTCGCGGGGACCGGTATGCCGGGGCCGTTGCCGGAGCGGGCCTGGGCGGTGATGTCGTCGGCGATGCGCTCGGCGAAGACCAGGCCCTCCAGCAGGGAGTTGGAGGCGAGGCGGTTCGCGCCGTGCACGCCGGTGCAGGCGACCTCGCCGCACGCGTACAGGCCGGGGACGGTGGTCCGCCCGTGCAGGTCGGTCCGTACGCCGCCGGAGGCGTAGTGCGCGGCGGGCGCGACGGGGATCGGCTCGGTCACCGGGTCGATGCCGTGCGCGCGGCAGGCGGCCAGGATGGTGGGGAAGCGGTTCTCCCACATCTCGGCGCCGAAGTGCCGGGCGTCCAGATACATGTGCTGCGCGCCCTGCTCCTGCATGCGGCGCGTGATGCCCTTGGCGACGATGTCGCGCGGGGCCAGCTCGGCCAGCTCGTGCTGCCCCTGCATGAAGCGGACCCCGTCGGCGTCGACGAGGTACGCGCCCTCGCCGCGGACGGCCTCCGAGACGAGCGGCTGCTGCCCCTCGGCGTCCGGGCCGAGGAAGAGCACCGTCGGGTGGAACTGCACGAACTCCAGGTCGGAGACCTCGGCCCCGGCACGCAGCGCGAGCGCCACGCCGTCGCCGGTGGACACCGACGGGTTGGTGGTCGCGGAGAAGACCTGGCCCATGCCGCCGGTCGCCAGGATCACGGCGGGCGCGTGGACGGCGCCGACGCCGTCGTGCTGGCCCTCGCCCATGACGTGCAGCGTGACCCCGGCCGTACGGCCCTGCGCGTCCTGGAGGAGGTCCAGTACGAGCGCGTTCTCGACGGTCTCGATGCCCGCCTCGTGGACGGCCTCGACCAGCGCCCGGGAGATCTCCGCCCCGGTGGCGTCGCCGCCCGCGTGCGCGATCCGGCGGCGGTGGTGGCCGCCCTCGCGGGTCAGCTCTATCTCGCCGGTCTCGGTGGAGGTGTCGAAGACGGCGCCGGTGGCGATCAGCCGGCGGACGGCGTCCGGGCCCTCGGTGACGAGGAGCCGGACGGCCGCCTCGTCGCACAGGCCCGCGCCCGCCACCAGGGTGTCGTCCAGGTGCTGTTCGGGGGTGTCGCCCTCGCCCAGGGCCGCGGCGATCCCGCCCTGGGCCCAGCGGGTGGAGCCGTCGTCGAGCCGCGCCTTGGTGACCACGACCGTACGGCGGCCCGCGGCGGCGCAGCGCAGCGCGGCCGTCAGCCCCGCGACGCCGGATCCGACGACCACGACGTCGGCGTCGACGGACCATCCGGGGGCCGGAGCGTGCAGCCGTATGCCAGTGCCTGCGCCTGAACCGCCCGACGGGAGGTCTCTGCCCGGTGTGCTCACGAGTGTGCTCCGAATTCCAATGGGATGTTGTCGATCAGCCGGGTCGCGCCCACCTTCGCGGCGACGGCCAGCACGGCGTGCCCCGTGAACGCGGGGCCGATGTCGGTGAAGTCCTGCGGGTCCACCAGCGCCAGGTAGTCCAGGGCCAGCGGCGGCTCGTGCCGGCCCGCCTCCTCCAGGACGTGCAGGGCCGCGGCCCGTACGGCCTCCGGCAGCCCGGCGCCCGCCGCCGAGACGGCGTGCGCGTCCGCGGAGGCGCGGATCTCCCCGAGCTTGGCCAGGGCGTTGGCCCGCTCGTCGCTCGCCGGGTTGGCCTCGGCGCGGGCGCGCAGCGCGGCCTGCGCGGCGAGCCGGTCGCGGCCGGCGAACAGGGCGCGGGACAGGGAAAGCGCGGTGCGCCGCTCCTCGGGGGAGAGGTAGCGGTTGCGGGAGGACAGCGCGAGCCCGTCCTCCTCGCGGACGGTCGGTACGCCGACCACCTCCACGGGGAAGTTCAGGTCCGTCACCATCCGCCGGATCAGCGCCAGTTGCTGCGCGTCCTTCTGGCCGAAGAGGGCCAGGTCGGGGCGGGTGAGGTGGAGCAGCTTGGCCACGACGGTCAGCATCCCGTCGAAGTGGCCGGGGCGGGTGGCCCCTTCGAGGCGCCCGCCCATGGGCCCGGCGCTGATCCGCACCTGCGGATCGCCGCCTGGGTAGACCTCGTCGACGGCCGGGGCGAACACGGCGTCGGCGCCCGCCCCTTCGGCGATCGCGAGGTCGGCGTCGAGGGTGCGGGGGTAGCGGTCGAGGTCCTCGTTCGCCCCGAACTGGAGGGGGTTGACGAAGACGGTGACGACGACCTGGCCCTCGGGGCCGGCCTGCTCGCGGGCGTCGCGGATGAGGGTGGCGTGGCCCTCGTGCAGGGCGCCCATGGTCATCACGACGGCCCGGCGGCCGCCCCGCGCGAGCTTGTGCAGCTCCTCGGCGGTGTTCAGCAGCTGCAGACCGGTCACTGGTCACCACCCTCGGTGTCGGCGAGTACGCCGAGCAGGTCTTCGGCGAGTTCGGGCTTGAGCAGACCGTGCGCGAGGGCCCGGTCGGCGGTGGTGCGGGCCATCGCCAGGTACCCGGCGACCGTGGCCGGGGCGTGCTTGCGCAGCTCCGAGACGTGCGCGGCGACCGTACCGGCGTCACCGCGGGCCACCGGGCCGGTCAGGGCCGCGTCGCCGGAGCGCAGGGCGTTGTCCAGGGCCGCGCCGAGCAGCGGGCCGAGCATCCGGTCGGGGTGCTCGACCCCGGCCGTGCGCAGCAGCTCCATCGCCTGGGCCACCAGGGTGACCAGGTGGTTCGCGCCGAGGGCGAGGGCCGCGTGGTAGAGCGGACGGTTCTCCTCCGCGATCCACTCGGGCTCCCCGCCCATCTCGATGACCAGGGCCTCGGCCGCGAGCCGTAGTTCCTCGGGGGCGGTGACCCCGAAGGAGCAGCCGGCCAGCCGCTGGACGTCGACCTCGGTGCCGGTGAAGGTCATCGCGGGGTGCAGGGCCAGCGGCAGCGCGCCGGCCCGGCGGGCCGGGTCGAGCACGGCCGCCCCGTACCGGCCGGAGGTGTGCACCAGCAACTGCCCGGGACGCACCGCACCGGTCTCGGCGAGCCCCTCCACCAAACGGGGCAGCGCGTCGTCGGGGACGGTGAGCAGGACCAGGTCGGCCAGCTCCAGCACCTGCGCGGGCGGCACCAGGGGCACGTCGGGCAGCATCCGCGCGGCGCGGCGCACGGACGCGTCGGACACGCCGGACACGGCGACGGGCCGGTGCCCGGCCTGCTGGAGCGCACGCGCCAGCGCGGGGCCGACCCGGCCGGCGCCGACGACGCCGACGGTGAGCCGGGCAGGGCGTGGCTGCTGAGATGGGTTCACGCGGGGAGGGCCTTCCGTTCCAGTCCGCGGGGGGTACCGGACGATACGTCGCCATGCTAGCTCCTGGGGGTTCTGGCCGGTCGGCGATGATTCGGGCATGACGGACGAGGCGCAGGACACGCAGCGGCTGGTGGCGGCCTGGCGCGGGGCGCGGCGCAAGCTGTCCCGCGTTCCGCGCGAGGCGACGGTGGCGGAACTGCTGGCGCCGCTCGCCGAGGCCCCCTACGCCCTGGACCAGCCGGCCGACATGTACGGCGACGGGGTCGTCGCCGAGCTGGAGGGGCGGGTCGCGGAGCTGCTGGGCACGCAGGACGCGGCGTTCTTCCCGAGCGGGACGATGGCCCAGCAGGTCGCCCTGCGCTGCTGGGCGGGTCGCACCGGGAACCCGGTGGTCGCGCTGCACCCGCGGAGCCATCCGGAGCTGTGGGAGGGCGGCGCGCTGTCGGCGGTCTCCGGCCTGCGGTCGGTCCACCCGACGGCGGAGTCCCGCCAGCCGCTGCCGGAGGAGGTCGCCTCGCTCCCGGAACCCTTCGGCACGCTGATGCTGGAGCTCCCGCTGCGCGAGGCGGGCTTCCTGCTGCCCACCTGGGAGGAACTGGAGGCGCTGGTCGAGGCGGCCCGCGAACGGGACGCGGTCGTCCACTTCGACGGGGCCCGGCTGTGGGAGTCCACGGTCCACTTCGGCCGGCCGCTGACGGAGATCGCGGCCCTGGCGGACTCGGTGTACGTCTCGTTCTACAAGTCGCTGGGCGGCCTGAGCGGGGCCTGCCTGGTCGGGCCGGCGGACTTCGTGGAGGAGACGCGGGTCTGGCGGCACCGGTACGGGGGCCAGATCTTCCGCCAGTTCCCCCAGGCCCTGGCGGCCCTGGCCGGCCTGGAACGCGAGCTCCCGAGGCTCCCCTCCTACGTGGCGCAGGCCCGCCTGGTGGCGGCCGAGCTGGGTTCCGCTCTGGCGGAGTCCGGGATCCCGTGGTTCCGGGTCCACCCGGAGGAACCGCACACCCACCAGTTCCAGGTGTGGCTCCCGTACGAGGCGGACCGGCTCCGGCGGGCCTCCCTGCGCCAGGCGGAGGAAACGGGCACGGTCCTCTTCCACCGCTGGTCCTCCGACGGGCCGCCGGGCCTGTCGGTCACGGAGGTGACGGTCACGGCCCCGGGCCTGTCGTGGACCCCGTCGGAGATCCACGAGGCGGTCCGTTCCTTCACGGCCCGCCTGCGATCCAGCCCCTCCGGCGTTTGAGGAGCGGGGTCCGGGGCGGCGCATCAGCGCAGCGGCAGCGGTACGAAACGCCGAAATTCCTGGAAACGCTGTGGCACCGAGCCGTTACGGAGTTACCGTCCCCCGACGGGAATTACCGGCGACCGTGCCCGGAGGAGAGACCATGACCGCTCAGCCCACGTGGCAGAAGTCCTCGTTCTGCGGCGAGGGAGACGCCTGCGTCTACGTCTCCGCAGCCCCCGGCACGCTGGTCCGCGTCGCCGACCACGCAGACCCCGCACACCTCGTCCTCGCCACCACCCAGGCCGCCTGGACCGCCTTCCTGCGCGCCGTCAAGGAAACCGGCTGAGCGGGCCGTCATCCCCGACCGCACCCCCCGCCGCGCCGAGAGCGATCACCCTCAGGGGATTTTGTCCGATTAGCGCGTATCTTCGGCCCATGCCCACGCCCTACGGATCCCGCGGCGGCATGGCGTTCAGCGCTGCTGAGCTGCTCGTGCTCAGGCGTTCGCTCGCCCACGCCCTTCAGTCCTCCTCGGCCCCCCTCACGGCCGCGGAGGTCCAGGACTGCCTGCGCCTCGCGCAGTCGGTGGACGACGTGGTCCAGGAGGCGGGCCGGCTCAGAGCCTTCCTGCGGGAGGATCTGGCCCGCTACCGGGGCGCCCTGCCCGGCAGTCTCTCCGGATACCTCGAACTGCTCCAGGACGCCCTGGCCGCCGGGTACGAGCCGGTCCCCGACGACCTCGCCGCCCTGCGCGCCCTGCGGGCCAACCCGGTCGCGGCCGCGCTGCTGGAGCGCGCCCAGTCCGTCGCGGAGCGCTCCGTGCGCCGCCGGCTGTCGACCACCCCCGCGCCCCGGACCCGCCTGCTGGCCCTGGCCGGCGGCGCAGGCACCGGCACCGGCACCGGCACCGGCGACGGCAGCGGCGACGGTGGCCGGGACCGCCGCCCGACCCCCGCGCCCGCCCCGAAGCCGCAGCCCAAGCAGCCCCCGTCCCCTGACCGGCCGCCCCGCCCCGTCCCGACCCCCGGCGAGGTGTTCCCGCCACGCCGCAAGCCCACCCCGCCCCCGGCGGCCGGGCTGGCCGCCGGCTAGCTACGCTGGGGGGCATGGACTACGTCTCCGCGCTCGTGCCCCCCGTCGTGATGGCCGCGTTCTTCATCGCTCTCGTCGTGACGATCGTGAAGAGCCAGGGCGGTGCCAACAAGGCCAAGGAGGACGCGGCGGTCGACGCCGTGATCGCCCGCGCCGAGGCCGCCCGGCAGCACGAGAAGTAGGCACCAGAAGTAGGCACCCGGATACGAAGGGCGCACGGTACCCGCCGTGCGCCCGATTTTTGTTGCGCGTTGTCTGCCGAATAGTCGGGCAATTCCGCACAAGCCGCACTATCGTGCTGGTGTGCCTCGCCCCTTGGGAGAACTCGAAGACGCCGTCATGACGCGGGTGTGGCAGTGGAACCGCCCGGTCACCGTCCGAGAAGTACTGGAAGACCTCCAGCAGGAACGGTCCATCGCCTACACCACGGTCATGACCGTTATGGACAATCTTCATCAGAAGGGCTGGGTCCGCCGCGAAGCGGAAGGCCGCGCCTATCGATATACGGCGGTCTCCACCCGAGCCGCCTACTCGGCCGCACTGATGAACGAAGCCTGGTCGACGAGCGACAACCCCGCGGCCGCCCTCGTCGCCTTCTTCGGCATGATGTCCGCGGAACAGCGCGAAGCCCTCCGGGACGCCGTAAGGATCGTCCAGCACGACGACCACGACGACGAGTCCCCGGCGGAGACCGAGGCCACCGAAGGGGACTCCGCCGAGCGCCCGCGGGAGCCGGGGCGATAGCGTCCGGTCGCATGGGAGAGTTTTCCGCTGCACATGCAGAAACAGTGACGATCCGCCGCGCCCGCACCGGTGATGTTCCCGCCCTGCGCCGCCTGCTCGACCAGTACGTGCAGCAGCGGATCCTGCTCGACAAAGCCCCGGTCGTCCTTTACGAGGACATCCAGGAGTTCTGGGTCGCGGAACGCGACTCCGACCGCCAGGTGGTCGGCTGCGGCGCTCTCCACGTGATGTGGGAAGACCTCGCCGAAGTGCGCACTCTCGCCGTCGACCGCGAGTTGAAGGGCGCCGGCGTCGGCCATCGCGTGCTCGACCAGTTGTTGCGGACGGCCCGTGACGTCGGGGTGAGCCGGGTTTTCTGCCTGACCTTCGAAGTCGACTTCTTCGCGAAGCACGGCTTCGTCGAGATCGGCGAGACCCCGGTGGAGACCGATGTGTACATGGAGCTCCTGCGTTCCTATGACGAGGGCGTAGCAGAGTTCCTGGGTCTCGAACGAGTGAAGCCGAACACCTTGGGCAACAGTCGGATGCTTCTGCACCTCTGATCGATCACCACGGCTTTTCCCGTGCCGCGCACGCCTGTGGCCTATGTCCGAATCGCGCACGTTTCCCGCCCTGTTGCGGTCTCGAACCTCTCCCCGGGGGTTTGTGTTTTCCAGGCAAAAGCGGTTTCCTTTCCGCGTACTGCTTTTCGATGAAAGGAAATCCCGGTGGCACAGAAGGTTCAGGTCCTTCTTGTCGACGACCTCGACGGTGGCGAGGCGGACGAGACGGTGACGTTCGCTCTGGATGGCAAGACCTACGAGATCGACCTCACCACCGCCAACGCTGAAAAGCTCCGCGGTCTGCTCGACCCGTACACCAAGGGCGGCCGCCGCACCGGCGGGCGCGCGACCGCTGCCCGCGCCAAGGGCCGCGCCGCCTCGGCCGGCAACCCGGACACCGCCGAGATCCGCGCCTGGGCGAAGGAGAACGGCTACAACGTGAACGACCGCGGCCGCGTCCCGGCCGAGATCCGCGAGGCCTACGAGAAGGCCAAGGGCTGACCAGGACCGGTCGTACCGCGCCGCAGGCGCGCGCGGTGGCATTCCGTCGCCGCCGCGGCCACCAGGCGTACGAGATCGGGCCCGCGACCGGGTCCGCCGCCCCCGCCGGGACCCGGCAGGGCGGGAAGTAGGGCCTCACACCCCTGCTCGGGGGGCCGCAGCCACACGGCGGCTCCCCGAGGGCTCAGGGGCGGCCCCGGGGGAGCCGGGGCGGTGATCCGGCCACCCGCACCCAGGGCGGTGAGATCCAGGGCGACCCCGCCCCACTCCAGCCAGTCGAGCAGCCCCTCCAGCTCGTCTGCGCTCCCCGCGGCCACCAGGAACCGCATCCGGCGCCCCATGAGGGCCACCGGGCCCGTACCGACCGGCCTGCGCAGCAGCGCCGCCCCCGCATCGGACGGCAGCTCCAGCACGTCGAAACGGGACCCCGTGACGAGCTGGACGGGCGGGCCGCCCGTGACGGTCCAGCCGAGCACCCGCTCGTACCAGGAGGCGTACGCGTCCTCCTCGGCCGGCGCGCGCGGCAGCGGGACGGTGGCGACGGGTGCGGCGGTTGCGGCCATGTCCGGAGCAACTCCCGAAACGCCCCGGGGTTACGGCCGCTGTGACCCATCGCACCCGCACCATTGCGGAACGTAAACATCCGCGGGGCGGAGTCCCACATTCGGGAGCGAACCGTGTTCGCCCTTAGCGGAGGGGACCGGTGCCACCGGCATGGAGTGTCCGTGCTTACGGGTAAGACATTCCTAGTGGATCGGGGCGACACGCTGATTTGACGGGCTCCCGTTCGCCATCGGCGTACACGCATGACGGGTATCTGCCTGGCCTGCGGGAACATCGTCTCCCACTATCGGGTTGGAGCAGTTGTCGGCTGTTCAGGCCGGTTTTCCTCACCAAGGTGGGGGTGAGCCGTGGACGGATGTCGGCAGTTGGAATGAGCTGTCCCGCCCTGCGGGACTAGCATGCGGAAGGACAGGGCGGGGACCGACCCCGAACTGCCCGACCGCTCTGAGGAGCGATAAACGATGTTCGAGAGGTTCACCGACCGCGCGCGGCGGGTTGTCGTCCTGGCTCAGGAAGAAGCCCGGATGCTCAACCACAACTACATCGGCACCGAGCACATCCTCCTGGGCTTGATCCACGAGGGTGAGGGTGTCGCCGCTAAGGCCCTGGAGAGCCTCGGGATTTCGCTCGAGGCTGTTCGCCAGCAGGTTGAGGAGATCATCGGTCAGGGGCAGCAGGCCCCGTCCGGCCACATCCCCTTCACCCCGCGGGCGAAGAAGGTCCTGGAGCTTTCGCTCCGAGAGGCCCTCCAGCTCGGCCACAACTACATCGGCACCGAGCACATCCTGCTCGGCCTGATCCGCGAGGGCGAGGGCGTCGCCGCCCAGGTCCTCGTGAAGCTGGGCGCCGATCTCAACCGAGTCCGGCAGCAGGTCATCCAGCTGCTCTCCGGCTACACCGGCGGGGGCAAGGAGTCGGCCACGGCCGGCGGCCCGGCCGAGGGCACGCCCTCGACCTCGCTCGTCCTGGACCAGTTCGGCCGCAACCTCACCCAGGCTGCCCGCGAATCCAAGCTCGACCCGGTCATCGGGCGCGAGAAGGAGATCGAGCGGGTCATGCAGGTGCTGTCCCGCCGTACGAAGAACAACCCGGTCCTCATCGGCGAGCCCGGCGTCGGCAAGACCGCCGTCGTCGAGGGCCTGGCCCAGGCGATCGTCAAGGGCGAGGTCCCCGAGACCCTCAAGGACAAGCACCTCTACACGCTTGACCTGGGTGCCCTGGTCGCCGGTTCCCGCTACCGCGGTGACTTCGAAGAGCGCCTGAAGAAGGTCCTCAAGGAGATCCGCACCCGCGGCGACATCATCCTGTTCATCGACGAGCTCCACACCCTCGTGGGTGCGGGCGCCGCCGAGGGCGCGATCGACGCCGCCAGCATCCTCAAGCCCATGCTGGCCCGTGGTGAGCTCCAGACCATCGGTGCCACGACGCTCGACGAGTACCGCAAGCACCTCGAGAAGGACGCGGCCCTCGAGCGCCGCTTCCAGCCGATCCAGGTGGCGGAGCCTTCCCTCCCCCACACGATCGAGATCCTCAAGGGCCTGCGCGACCGCTACGAGGCCCACCACCGCGTCTCCATCACGGACGAGGCCCTCGTCCAGGCGGCGACGCTGGCCGACCGGTACATCTCGGACCGCTTCCTGCCGGACAAGGCGATCGACCTGATCGACGAGGCCGGCTCCCGGATGCGCATCCGCCGGATGACCGCGCCGCCGGACCTCCGCGAGTTCGACGAGAAGATCGCGGCCGTGCGCCGCGACAAGGAGTCGGCCATCGACTCCCAGGACTTCGAGAAGGCAGCTTCCCTCCGCGACAAGGAGAAGCAGCTGCTGGCGGCGAAGACCAAGCGCGAGAAGGAATGGAAGGCCGGCGACATGGACGTCGTCGCCGAGGTCGACGGCGAGCTCATCGCCGAGGTCCTCGCGACCGCGACCGGCATTCCCGTCTTCAAGCTCACCGAGGAGGAGTCCTCGCGACTGCTCCGCATGGAGGACGAGCTCCACCGTCGGGTCATCGGCCAGAAGGACGCCATCAAGGCGCTCTCGCAGGCGATCCGCCGTACCCGTGCGGGTCTGAAGGACCCGAAGCGCCCGGGTGGCTCGTTCATCTTCGCCGGTCCCTCCGGTGTAGGTAAGACCGAGCTCTCCAAGACGCTCGCCGAATTCCTCTTCGGCGACGAGGACGCGCTGATCTCCCTCGACATGTCGGAGTTCAGCGAGAAGCACACGGTTTCCCGCCTCTTCGGTTCGCCCCCCGGCTACGTGGGCTACGAAGAGGGCGGCCAGCTCACCGAGAAGGTGCGCCGCAAGCCGTTCTCCGTCGTCCTCTTCGACGAGGTCGAGAAGGCCCACCCGGATATCTTCAATTCCCTTCTCCAGATCCTGGAGGACGGTCGCCTGACCGACTCCCAGGGCCGGGTCGTGGACTTCAAGAACACGGTCATCATCATGACGACCAACCTGGGTACCCGGGACATCTCGAAGGGCTTCAACCTGGGCTTCGCGGCGCAGGGCGACACCAAGACCGGTTACGACCGCATGAAGGCGAAGGTCAACGAAGAGCTCAAGCAGCACTTCCGGCCCGAGTTCCTCAACCGCGTCGACGACACGGTCGTCTTCCACCAGCTCACCGAGGAAGACATCATCCAGATCGTCGACCTGATGATCGCGAAGGTCGACGAGCGCCTGAAGGACCGCGACATGGGCATCGAGCTGAGCGGCGACGCGAAGCTCCTGCTCGCCAAGCGCGGCTACGACCCGATCCTGGGTGCCCGGCCGCTGCGCCGGACCATCCAGCGCGAGATCGAGGACGTCCTGTCGGAGAAGATCCTCTTCGGCGAGCTGCGTCCCGGTCACATCGTGGTCGTCGGCAAGGAGGGTGACGGCGAAGAGGCCAAGTTCACCTTCCGCGGCGAGGAGAAGTCGGCCCTGCCCGACCTCCCCCCGATCGAGGCCACGGGCTCCGGCCCGGACCTGTCGAAGGGCGCGTAGCGCTCCGCGGGCAGCAGTACGAAGGGGCGGCCCCGGGACCGGAAGGTTCCGGGGCCGCCCCTTTGCGCGTGCCTTAGCCGAGGTTGGCGTGGGGGAAGTGGCGGGCCACCCAGTCGGCGTACGCGGGGATCCGCCGCACCCGTTCCGTGGAGGTGAGCACGAGGTCCTGTACCGAGCGCATCCTCAGCGCCTCCGGGGTCGCGTCCCGCGAGGCGGCGGGCAGCTCCAGGTGCTCCAGCCGTTGAAGGCGCCCGATCGCCTCCCAGCCCGCCCTGTCCGGGGCGTGGGCCAGAGACAGGCTGCGCAGCTCCTGGTGGCGGACCAGGCCCTCCAAGGACGGGAGCGGCCCGGCGAGCCGGAGTGAGTGCAGTGACACCTCGGGAGCGAGATCGTCGAGGCGCCACTCGGCGTACGAGCCCTCCAGGCCGAGGTGGCGCAGACTGCGCCAGCTGCGGGTCACCGCACCCAGGGAAAGCGGTTCGGCCAGGTCGAGAACGGCTGATTCGAGGGGCAGTCCGATGAGGCCGTGGAGGTCGGAGATCAGCCCGCACCGCGAGATGGCGAGCGACTTCAAGGTGTTCTGCCCGCGCAGGAAGTCCACGTCCATCAGCAGGCCGTTGTCGAGGAGGGTCAGCTGTTCGACCTGCGCCCGGCGCAGAAATGCGGTCAGTGCCTTGTGTGACAGGTCGCCGGTCGCCCAGATTCCCCGTGGTGTGAACGCGTCGAGGGCCTCCAGCTGCGCTTCTGAGGAGACGGTGAGGCGGTCCGGCGGCGGATCGAGGCGAGCGATGACCTCGGTGATGTACTGCCGGCTGCCGAACCGGCGCCACAGCTGGGTGAGCGTCTCACGCACGACGGACGAGGGATGCTCGCAGTAGCGGGCGAGGAAGGGGATGGCGAGGTCGGAACCCACCTCGCCCGCCGCGATCACCGTGTGGTGGGCTTCCTCGTCCGTGGTCACCCGGTCCGGGCCGGGCAGCAAGTCGAGTACCAGCGGGCCGATCCTTCCGAGGGCTTGAGCCGCGTCCACGCCCGCCGGCGGAATGAGTTGTCCGGCCTGGTGCTCCACCTCCGCCCGGAGCTCCGGATCCAGCTCGGCCGCGTACTGCAACGAGGCCAGGGCGAGCAGCAGCGAACGCTCGGAGCCCCGGACCAGCAGGTCGTTCAGGATCGCGGCGCGGTCCCGGGGGCGGCCCTGGGCCACGGCCATGCGGATGACGTCCTCCCACTGGTCGTCCTCGGCGTGCCGGGTCAGCTCGCCCAGACCCCCCTCGTCCAGGGCGGCCCGTGCCCCCAGGAAGTCCTGGAACGTGCGGTGGACGAAGTCCACCGTGTCCTCCGTGGGGGCCCGGAGCAGCCCGGTGCGTTCCAGGAAGTACTGCAGTACCGCCGGGGCCGTGCCCAGTACCTGCGTCGCCTCCGGTACGGCGGGCAGCGCGTCCGCGATGAGGGCCTCGGCCCGGTGGCGGCCCATCTCGGTCCGGCCGTTGCGGATCAGCCAGTAGGCGAGCCGCTGCAACAGCTGGAGCTGTGGCTCCTCGGTGAGGGGGACGGGCAGCCGCCGCTCCCGGTCCCGCCGGTGGAGCAGCATCGACAGGGCGGCCGTGTACAGCTCCTTGCGGCCCGAGGGCAGGAAACCCCGCCGCTCCCGGTGCAGGGCGCAGATCAGCCCGCACAGCAGCGGGTTCGTGGCGAGCCGTGACAGGTCGGGCTTGCTGCGTACGGCGTCCAGCAGCTCGTCGCGGTAGCGGTCCAGCTCCTCGCGCTCGCCTTGGGCCGCCTTGTGCCAGCGTTCCACGAAACCGGCGACCTCGGTCCGGTTCATGGGGGAGAGGGTCAGCTCCGTGAATTCGGTGTCCGCGAGCCAGTCCTGCCGTACGGCCGAGGGCCGGGAGGTCACCAGCCAGCGGTTGCCCGGGTACTCGGTGATCAGCCCGGTGAGCCAGTCCCGGGCGGCGGCCCGCTCGGTCTCGGGGACCTCGTCGAGGCCGTCGACGAGGACCAGGGCGCGCCGGGCCCGCAGGACCCGCCCCTCCCAGCCCTCCGGCTGCTCCCCGGCCAGCGGGGAGTCCACGGCCGTCAGGAAGGCCTTGGGCGCGGGCAGTCGTTCGCCGTGCCGGGTGAGGGTGCGCAGGGGCAGTACGTAGGGGATGCGTCCGCCCTGTTCGCCGCGGGCGGCGGAGACGGCCAGCCACTGGACGAGCGTGGTCTTCCCGGACCCGGCCTCGCCGCGCAGCAGGGCCAGCGGGTGGCGGCTGAGCAGTTCGTCGGCCGGGCCCGCGCCGAGGTGGAAGGACAGCTCCTCGATGCCGCCGAGCAGGGTCTGCTCGTCGGGGTCGAGGATGAGCGAGCTCGTGGCCTCCAGGCTGATGTAGGCCACGTCCAGCGGCCAGCGGGCCGAGCCGGGGGCCAGATCGAGTCCGTAGATGGTGAGCGTGCTGTGCCGCCGGACGATGTGCTCCAGGTACCTGCGCTCGAAGGCCGCGTCGTCGGCCTCCCGGTGGCGGAGCTCTTCCAGCAGGAGGTCGATCATCCGGATCAGCCGGTCGAGCATCCGCGTCTGCTCCACCAGGGCGGCCGGGACGAAGGTGGACCGCTGCGTGAAGAAGTGCAGGACGTGCAGGCAGGTCACCTCCAGGAGGGCCTCGTGGAAGAGCTCGCCGTCCCGCGAGAGACCGAGGTAGGGCGCGGCCGCCCGCAGTCTGCGGGCGAGGGCGACCGGGTCGAGCCGCACCGCCTGGACGTCGTCCATGGTGAGGTCGCCCAACGCGTGCAGCGTCCCCGCGAGGGCCGTGGCCACCCCGGCCTCCTCGCCGGGCGGGAGCCGGCGCTCGCCGGGGGCCCGTATCGCCTCCTCCACGAGGTTCTCGGCGAGTTTGCGCAGGTCGGCGCGGTCCAGCGTGCCCTTCTCGCGGAAGGCGACGTACGGGGAGAGGCGCACGGGGTCGTCCACCAGGCCGGCGCCCGGGCCCTCCGTGCGGAACAGCTTCTTGATCAGAGGGGTGAAGACCCCCGAGGCCAGCCGGATTCCCACCATCGATAAGTCCACGACGCAGGAGCGTAGTGACGGTTGCGGGCCGATGGTCCCGGAACGGCCGGGCGAAGGTCCTGAGCCGGTGACAAGCCGCACAGGGCAAATCGGACGTACTAGGCGGATTCGTAGATCCAATGGAATCGCGGGCGCGCGGGGACCCCACCCCCGTCCCAGGAGGGAGCCCGTCAACCGACCGCGTCACACCGGCTCGGCTACGAGCGCCGGTAGTAACCGGGACATTTGGGGAAGTCCGGGGCCGCGGGTTACCAAAGGTGGGCCAACCCGGCACGTGCCGCATCGTGCCGGGTCACTTCATGCCCGTGACGGGCGTGACACGCCCTCGTCCCCGGCCCCGGAGGTCTGCTTCATGTCCGCGCAGCGCGTCAGCACCCGTCGTACCCGTATCGCCGTCGGCGCCACCGCTCTCGGTGCGGTGCTGGCCCTCGGGGCCGGGACGACCGCCGCGTTCGCCGACACCACGCAGACCGCCCTGGCCGGTACCGCCGAGCTCGTCGCCGAGCAGGCCGCCGCCCAGTCCGCCGTCGCCGCGGCCGCCGCGAAGGCCGGCCTGTGGGACAAGCCGGTCGAGAAGTACACGCTGTCCGCGACCTTCGGCAAGGGCGGCAGCATGTGGTCGCACAAGCACTCCGGCCAGGACTTCGCCGTCCCGACCGGCACCCCGGTCCACGCCGCGGCCGCCGGCGTCGTCGTCAAGGCCGGCCCGAACGGCGGCGGCGACGGCCCCGCGTACGGCAACGCCATCGTGATCAAGCACGCGAACAACACGTACTCGCAGTACGCGCACCTCTCGCGGATCCAGGTCAAGATCGGCCAGAAGGTCTCCGTGGAGCAGCAGATCGCCCTGTCCGGCAACACCGGCAACTCCAGCGGCCCGCACCTGCACTTCGAGATCCGCACCACGCCGAACTACGGCTCGGCCGTCAACCCGGTGACCTTCCTGCGCAACGCCGGCGTCACCATCTGATTCAGCCGATCACCCAGAAGTGGGTCGCGGTGCCCTTCGCCGCGTCGTCCAGCTCGCCCTTGCGGTAGGCGGCGGCCTGCTCCGGAGTGAAGGCCGTTCCGTAGAACCGGATGTAGTTCATGGAGCCCGTCCAGGCGCCGGCCCAGGCGTTCTCGTGGCGGGCCCGGCCGAGCTGGAGCGGGCCCGCGTTCTGCCAGATCCCCGGGATCTGGGCCTCGCCGGCCTTCTTGCCCTCCACGTAGAGGGAGATCATCTTCTTCTCGGCGTCGTGGACGGCCGTCAGCACGGTCGTGTCCTTGACCGTCTTCTGGCCCTCCGCGGCGACGGTCACGATGGTGGGCTTCGCGCCCTTCTCGTTGGTCCGTACGCGGAACACCCAGGCCTGGTTGCCGTTCACCTCGTCGGCGCCCAGCTCGAACGAGAACGACTCACCCGTGCCCTGGCTGAGCGCGATGTGCGCGCCCTTCGCCGGGGAGGTGTTGTTGACGCGGGCCGAGAGGGAGAAGCTCTTGGTCGTGTCCACGGCCGCCTCGGTGGCCTGGGCGTAGGAGTTCGGGTTGCCCTTGAGGTGCAGCTCGAAGCGCTCGCCCACCTTGGGCACCGTGGCCTCGGGGCCCATGCGGATGTTGGTCTTGCCGACGCTGTCGCGCAGCAGGGACGGGTCGCTGGACACCGTGGGGGAGTAGGACTTCGACGGCGAGGCGTTCGGATCCGGCGCGGCGGACGCGGACGCGGAGGGCTGGTTGTCCGCGACGTCCTTCGTGCCGTCGTCGGCCGGCTTGTCGCCCTTCAGCAGGAAGAACGTTCCGCCACCGGCGAGCAGCAGCACCACGGCCACCGCCCCGCCGATCATCCACAGCCGCTTCTTGCGCCGCTCGGCCGCCGTCCGGTCGGCCATGGCCTCCCAGTCCGGCTGCTCGGCGGAGGGCATGACCGGCAGCCCCTGGTCCGGACCCGGCAGACCGGGACCCGGCCCGAAGGCCTGCGGGGGGCCGAAGCCGCCGCCCGCGGGCGCGGCGGGCGGGAAGCCGTAGCCGCCACCGGTCTGCGGGAAGCCGTAGCCGCCCTGCGCGGGCGGGCCGGGCTGGGCGGGCGGGAAGCCGTAACCGCCGGGCGCGGGCGGTCCCGGGGGAAACCCGTAGCCGCCGCTCCCCGGGGCGGGCTCGGGCTGCGGGTTGCTCGGGGGGTTCGTGCCGTCGGTCATGCCACGGATGCTAAGTCACGCACCCCTCGGACCGTACGGCCCGGTACCGATCCGGTATCCGGCCGGAGGGTTCAGCCCTGCGGCAGCTGGATGACGGGGAAGCTCCCCGTCGCCGTCGGCGCGTGCTCCGGCAGCCACAGCACCGCCACCGCCCCGGCCGCCGCGCCCTCGCGCTCCACGCCGCCCGGAGCGGCCACGTTGCGGAAGGTCAGCCGGGCGCCCAGCACCCGCGCCTGGCCCTCCGCGATGGTCAGACCCAGCCCGTGCCCCACGCCCGCCCGGTCCGTCGACCCCGTCCGGAACCGGCTCGGGCCCTCGCGCAGCAGCGCCTCCGGGAAGCCCGGCCCGTGGTCCCGGACCCGTACGACCCGGCCCTCGACGTCGACCTGGATCGGCGCCTGACCGTACCGCGAGGCATTGGCCAGCAGGTTCCCCAGGATCCGCTCCAGGCGCCGCGGATCGGTGCTGACGATCTCGTCCGCCACGACCCGTACGGACGCCTCCGGCATCAGCGCGGTCACCCGCCGGCTCACGAACTCGCCCAGCGCCACGTCCTGGAGCTCCGCCCGCTCGGACGCGCTGTCCAGCCGGGCCACCTCCAGCACGTCCTCGACCAGCGCGCGCAGCGCCTGCGCCCGGTCCCGCACCAGCTCCGTCGGCCGGCCCGGAGGCAGCAGTTCGGCAGCTGTGAGCAGGCCCGTCACCGGCGTCCGCAGCTCGTGCGCGATGTCCGCGGTCACCCGCCGCTCGGCCTCCAGCCGCTGCTGGAGGGCGTCGGCCATGGCGTCCACGGCCCGCGCGAGATCGTCCGTCTCGTCCCGTACGACGCCCCCGACCGCGTCCCGTACCCGTACGTCGGGATCCCCGTGCGCCACCCGCTGCGCGGCGGCCGCCGCCTTGCGCAGCCGGCGCGAGATCTGCTCGCCGATGAGCACGCCGAGCGCCGAGCCGGCGATCACGACGGCGAGGGAGCCGACGACCAGGGCCCGGTCCAGGTCGCGCACCATGTTGGCGCTCTCCCGGAACTGCGTGTGCAGCGACAGCACCTGCCCGTTGCCGAGCGGCACGGCCGCCCACACCTCGGGCAGCCCGCGCGGGTTCTCCTGGATGAACGTCCCGCGCCGCCCGGACCGCGCCTTCTCGCGCAGGTCGCCGGGCAGGTCGGGATCGTTGAGCTTGGCCCCCATCGGCGGCTTGCGCCCGGCCTCGGCGTTGCGGGAGATGAACTGCACCCGGTCCAGCTGCGTCTCGCGGGCGCTCTCCAGCATCGAGGTCCGGGCAGCGCTGTGCACCACCAGGCTGAGCGCGACGGTGATCAGCGTGCCCACGGCGGCGATGGCCAGTGCGATCTTCCAGCGGATCCCCGTACGCAGGGTCACCTGTCTCATGCCGGTCTGCTCGGGTGGAGAGCGCCGGTTACGGCCGGGGGAGCTGCGTCTTCAGTCCGGGACCGCAGAGCGGCGAGCTGCCGCTGCGTCATGGTCAGCCTCACGTTTGTGTTCGGATCGTGACTGTACGTAGCGTCCACGGCATGGGGCAGGCTTCGGAGCTGTCGCGGACGTTCGGGTCTGTGCGGAAGGTCTACAACCTGGCCCTCGCCGCCCGTTCCGAGGCCTGGTCGGTGCGTCGGGAGCGGGTGGGTTACGGGCAGACGTCGGCGATGCTCACGGCGTGGAAGCAGACCGAGGAGCTGGCCTATCTGGCCGAGGTGTCGTCCGTTCCGTTGCAGCAGGCGCTGCGGCATCTGCAGGCCGCGTTCGTGGGCTTCTGGGCTAAGCGGTCGAAGTATCCGCGGTTCAAGTCGAAGCGGAAGTCCCGGGCCTCGGCCGAGTACACGCGCAGTGCGTTCCGCTACGCCGATGGCCGGCTGAAGCTGGCCAAGA
>NZ_JBHUSC010000007.1:0-73474 GCF_042673805.1 Streptomyces sp. NPDC057010
GGACCGGACCGGCCCCCGCCCCGCTGCCGCCCGGGGTCAGCTGCTGTACACGCCGACCTCGTGGAGGGAGTAACCCCACTGGGTGGCGCGCTGGACCGCCTGGACGCGGACGTAGCGGGCCGACACCCCCGGGAACCGGGCCGTGTCCAGGCCGCCGTCGCTCGTGGTCGTGGCCCATACGTTCTGCCAGGTGGAGCCGTCGGTGGAGACCTCGATGCGGTACGCCTTCCCGTAGGCGCGCTCCCAGTCGAGGGTGACGCGGCCCACCAGGCTCGCGGAGCCGAGGTCGACCCGCAGCCACTGGTCGTCGCTCCACTCGCTGGCCCAGCGGCTGCCCGAGTCGCCGTCCACGGCCCGGCCGGGGGAGAAGTCGACGAACGGGTTCCACCACTGGCTGGTGGAGGCCGAAGCGGACGAGCCCGTCGCGAGGTTGACCCCGGCCTTGTGCTTCTCGGAGTTGCCCCAGGTGGTCAGGTAGGACTCCGCGCCCTTGAACAGGTCGTCCACCACGCCCTGGCCGCCGACGAGCCGGATGTCCTCGATCCAGTCCGGGACCATGCCGTAGTGCGAGGCGCCGTCGGTGTTGAAGTTCCAGGTGCGCGAGCCCGTCGTCTGCTTGTCGATCACGGAGCCGCCGTCGGTGCTGCGGAAGGGGTAGCGCACCGGGTTCGGGGTGTCCGCGCCGCGCGGCCCGGGCCAGCCGCCGACGCCGTTCATGTCGGTGCCGTAGCCGTAGCCCACGTTGTACTTGTCGCGCAGCGCGTCCGTGCGCTTGGCCTCGGCGCTGAACCCCTCGGCGCCGCTCATGTAGCTGGCGACGAAGCCGCCGAGCTTGTAGACCCGCTCGGTCCAGTCGAGGTCCATCCAGCTGTGCGAGGAGATCACGCCCGGGTAGGACTCGGATTCCAGGATGTCGAACGCCCGGCCGGCGGCCTTGACGCCCATGTGGTCGATCTCCAGCATCATCTTGCGTTTCATGAGCCCGCGCACCGCGTACTCGCCGAGCTCGGTGAGACCGCGGGAGTTGCACCGAGCGTCCGCCGCGTACGACGGGACGCTCACGCCCTGCGGCAGTTCCTTCTGCGCGGCGGGCGCCGCGGCGAGCCCGATCGGGTTGTCGTGCTGCGGGCCGGTGCACTGCTCCGTCTGCCAGAAGGTGCCGGTCGACAGGAACTGGCCCACGTTGATCGCGGTGCCGAGCGCGCCCTCGTCGAAGCGGACCCCGCACAGGGCGTTGTCGAACTTGTGGCACAGGAACATGCTGCGCACGCCGATGCGGTGCAGTTCGTCCAGGCCGCGGTCGATGTCCGCCTTGCTGCACTGCCCGACGTCCAGGATCTGCTTGCAGCCGAAGGGCTCGGAGGTCTCCACGCCCAGGATGACGGCCAGCTTGCCCTGCTTGATGACGTCGCGGGCCTGCCCGGAGTCGGTGACGATCCGGAACCAGCCCTTTCCGGGGCCGCCGTACATCTTGTCGATGAACGCCTGCATGTCGTACGTCTTCTGCGCCTCCAGGCGGATGGCGGTCATCTCGTCGCAGCCGCGGTCCTTGAAGAAGTAGACCGAGCAGATCACACCGTTGGTGACGAGGTCGTTGACGAGGACGCGCTGGCCGCCGCGCCAGGCCCGCTCCACCCAGGCGTAGTAGTTCTGCTGGTGGGTCAGCGAGTCGTGGGCGGGCCAGTCCTTGAAGGTCGGCCAGCCGTTCGGGTCGTGCTTGCCGTCACCGCCCTTGGTGATGAAGTCGAAGACGGCCAGCGTGCCGTCGGGGTAGTGCTCGGGGCAGTCCTTGAGCGCGTCGGCCACGCCCAGGTCGGAGAACGGCTTGCCGCAGATGAGGCGGCCGCCGAAGCCCTCGTTGGACATGATGTGGTCGTGGGCGTCGACGAAGCCACGGACCCGCCCCTGCGCGTCGGTCCCCTTGAAGGGCTCGCCGGTGACGTTGATCTCGGAGTCGGGCTGCGGCCGGGCGGTGGGGTTCCACCAGCCGGGATCGGCCCCGGAGTCGGCCGCCGAACTGGGCACGGGCCCGAGCGCCACGGCCAGGACGGCGGCGAGCAGCAGGGACAGGAGGGCGAGGGGGCGGCGGCGCCGGCGGCGCGGGCGCGGGTGAGGGGGCAAGGTGATCACTCATGCCTTCGGTCGGCGGAGAGCGCGGTCGAATGAAGGCATGAATTGTCATGCCCCGCACAACGGTGGGGACGAGGATCGCGAGTGGAGCGAAAGGAGTCAAGGGTCCGGGACGGATGACCTGATGGGGCGTCGGATCGACGCCCGGCGCCCGGCGCCGCCGGTCACCGCGTCGGCGTGGCAGCCTCACCCGAGGAGTGCTGCTCGGCCTGGGCCGACTCCAGGATTTCCGCGAAGGGCTTCTGCGTCATCGAGCCGCGCGCCTTCGTGAGGCCGTACCGGCGGGCGTTCTCCTGGTTCGCGTTGCGGTTGTTCGGGTCAAAAGGCTTCCTCTCGTCGGGTGGTGCCACATTGGCGTAGAGGTAGGGATAGGACTTGCTCGTCGTGTGCCACAGCGTGATGCGTTGCCGGCCCCGGGTCATGTTGAGGATCTCATTGCTGTTCGATATCACGGATTGGTACCTGTAATAAGGTGCCTCTGGCCCCGGTGGGTCGTTTTCCTGGTGCGCCTTCTCCAGTGCCTGGGATCCCTTCCTCGAGTAGAGGTACTCGTCGGTTATCGCCATTCTGTCCTTCCTGGCCACGTACGCTTCGGTCTCGACCTTGATCGCCTCGTAGGGGAAGTCCTTGTTCTCGGGGTCCTTGATGGTGACGACCTCGTCCTCCGACCATTCCTCTCCCGGATTCAACGGCCGGCCCGACGGCAGGATGAACTCGTCCGAGGTGATCAACTCGTATGTCTTGCTGTCGGCGAGCCTGCCGCGGATCCAATAGATGCTGCCGAGGACATAGACCGGGATCTGGCCGGAGTTCTTCATGTGCAGATGGACCGGAAGGAACAGCTTCGTGCGTTCCTCGTTGAGGCTCGGTGAGCCGTATTCGGCAGTGCTCTGCACCAGGGGGGACGTCGCGTAAGGGACGTAGATCTGCGTGTACGCCGTGTTGGCCAGCGCGAGGAAGGTGGAAATGATCACCCCGATCGCGATGCGCCGGGGATTTTGGAGGCCCTTCCACGCCCGGCTGCGGATGAGGACCCGCAGGGCCCAGATCGACCACGGTATGAGGGTCAGCCAAAGCCACAGCCAGTGTGTGTACGTCCTGCCCCTGATCTGCACGAAGAGGAGTACCAGGTTGGCGGCGAGGGAGCCCGCGACCGCGATGAGGATGAGGATCCCCGAATGCTTTATGTGCCGCTCCTGCCAGTAGTCGACGGTGGCTGCCGCGGCGACCACTTCGATCAGGGCCGCGAGGAAGAAAGTGAATCCCGTCAGGCGTCCGGCGTACGTCAGGGCGTTGAAGGTGTCCGATATGCCGATCAGGACGAAGACGTACGCGGTGGCCAGGAGGCCTGCCGCCATGAGGGCTCCGTAGGCCCTGCGCCGCCACGCGTGATCCGGCCAGACCGTTCCGTCGCCGCCGTGCCAATCGATTTCGTGCCCGGCCGCCAGACCTGCGTGGCGCAACAGCTTGTCCAGCTCCCTGGGGCAACGCACCTTCCCCGCGGGCTTGTCGTCGATCGTGACCTTCCGAAAACCGAGGTCATCCGGACGTCCTACGGCTACCACGGGTGTGTTCGCCATGACACCAGTCTGCTGCCCTGCGCGGGCTGACGCTCCCGGAGAGCCCTTCACTCGATCGGAGTAGTCCGACGTGCGCCTCGGCGTGATGTGTGGTGAGGCTGGTCATGACCCATGTCTCGTTCCCACGGGAGGTCCCCATGCGTACACGACCACGACTCCTCGGGTTCGCCACCGCCGTGATGCTGGCCGCCCTCGGCGTTCTGGGCCCTGCCGCGCAGGCCGCGGCCCCCGGCGACGTCGACAGGCAGAAATGCGAGTACACCGGGGGAAAGGTGGAGTACGACTCCTCGACGGGGTTGTGGACCTGCATCGGCGGCGAGCACGACCAGGAGGCCGTCACCTGACTGGCCCGGTCGCGGGCGGCCCGGCACACTGGCCGGAATCAGGCGATAAGGGGTGGGCCCGCCCATAGAGTCGGCCGTATGAGCGAATCGAATGGCATCACGGGTTCCGGAGCGCGCTCAAGGCGCGGGGTTCTGAAGGCGGTTGTCGTCGGGGCGGGAACGGTTGCCGCCGTGGGGGCGGGGGGCTCCGCCGCGCTGGCGGACGGGGCTCGGGCCGCGCAGGGGG
Organism: Streptomyces sp. NPDC057010; assembly: GCF_042673805.1. Classification (NCBI taxonomy): domain Bacteria; kingdom Bacillati; phylum Actinomycetota; class Actinomycetes; order Kitasatosporales; family Streptomycetaceae; genus Streptomyces; species Streptomyces sp. NPDC057010. Next base: position 4,281 of record NZ_JBHUSC010000007.1, read on the forward strand.
AGGGGCGGCGGTGCGCGGCGCCCACGTTCGTCCTCGTGCACGGCGCCGGGAGCAACTCCTACGGCTGGTCAGGGGTCGTGGCGGAACTCGCGCTGCGCGGGCACCGGGCGGTCGCGGTCGACCTGCCCGGACACGGGCCCGGCGCGTACTTCCCGTCCTCCTACCAGACTCCGCAGGACCCGGAGCGGCTGCGCACCGAACCCTCGCCCCTCGGCAAGGTGACCCTGGCCGACTTCGCGGCGCACGTCGTGGGGATCGTGCGCGCCGCCTCCCGCAGGGGCCCCGTGGTACTGGTGGGGCAGAGCCTCGGCGGGGCCACACTGAACGCCGTCGCCAACCAAGTACCCGAGCTGATCTCCCACTTGGTCTACGCCTCTGCGTTCTGCCCGACGCGGCACACCTCCGTCATGCAGCTGATGACCACCCCGGAGGCCTCCTCCAGCGCCCTGTTCCGGCTGGGCGGCGTCAAGACCCCGCCCGAGCTGGGAGTCAACCGGGTCAACTGGCGCTCGGGCGACCCGGCCTTCTTCGCGGCGGCCAAGGAGGCGCTCGCGGCCGACCGGCCGGACGCGGCCGTGCGGGCGCTCCTCAACATCCTCGAGCCCGACGAGTCGGCGGCCATCGCAGCCGCCGACTCCAGGGGGCTGCCGGAGAAGTGGGGGCAGGTGCCGCGCACCTTCCTGCGGTTCACCGCGGACCGTGCGATCCCGCCGGCGCTCCAGGACCTGATGATCCGTGAGGCGGACGCGACGACCCCGCGCAACCGCTTCCGCGTCCGGTCGCTGGCGGCGCCGCACGTCGGTCCCCGGGACCCGGCGGTGTGGGCGGACGAGCTGGAGCTGGTCGCCGGCGCGTGCCACTAGAGAGCAAGACAGATGTCTCGCTATGCGAAACGATCTGTCTCGCATCGCGGTCGGCCATTAGGGTCGCGGCATGAACGAGGAGCGAATACCGCGCCGTTGGCTGATGCTCGCCCTGGGCACCGGCGGCCAGACCGCCAGCACCACCGCGCTCTACGGACCGGCCTACCTGCTGCCCGCCTTCCAGCAGGAGCTCGGGCTGACGCTGGCCACCGCCGGCCTCCTCGTCACGTGCCCGATCATCGGGATCCTGCTCGGCCTGATCGGCTGGGGCGTGATCGCCGACCGGTACGGGGAGCAGAAGACCCTGGCCACCGGACTGCTGGCCGCCGCCGCGGTGCTGGCCGCGGCGGCGGCCGTGCGCGGCGTGTGGGCCGTCGGCGCGCTGCTGGTCCTGGCCGGGGCCACCGGGTCCTCCGTCCACTCGGCCTCCGGGCGCCTGGTCATCGGGTGGTTCCCGCCCGACCGGCGCGGGATCGCGATGGGGGTCCGGCAGGCCTCGCAGCCGCTCGGCACCGGGGTGGCCGCCGCCGCGCTGCCGCCGATCGCCCACCACAGCGGCCTGTCCGCGGCCTTCGGCTTCTGCGCCGTGCTGTGCGGGGTCACGGGGCTGGCGATCGCCCTGTTCGCCGTGGACCCGCCGCGCCCCGACCGGCCGGCGGGCGTACGGACCTCCGCCCCGTACCGCGGCGGCTACCTGTGGCGGCTGCACGGCGCGGCCGCCGTGCTGTGCGTGCCGCAGTTCGTCGTGACCGGATTCGCCCTGCTCTTCCTGACCGAGGCGCGCGGCTGGTCGCCGGCCGCCGCCGGCGGGGTGCTGGCCGTGGCCAACCTGGCCGGGGCGGGGGTGCGGCTGCTGGCGGGCTGGTGGTCCGACCGCGTGGGCGGCCGGATCCGGCCGATGCGGGTGCTCGCGGCGGCCACGGCGGTGAACCTGGCCCTGCTCACGGCCGGTGCCGCCTGGGACTCGCCGGTCGCCACGGCGGCCCTGCTGCTGGCCTCGGGCCTGACGGTCAGCACCAACGGGCTGCACAACACCGCCGTCGCCGAGTACGCCGGCCCCGACTGGGCGGGCCGCGCCCTGGGGGTGCACGGCATGGGGCAGCACGCCGCGGTGGTCCTCGTCCCGCCGCTGGTCGGCGCGCTCATCGCCGACCGGGGCTACACCCCGGCCTTCGCGCTGGCCGCGCTGTTCCCCGTACTGGCGGTGGCGCTCCTGCCGGCGGCCGACCGGGCCGCGTTCTGGCCGGGGCCGCGCGCCGGGGGCGGGGCCCCGCGTCCCGCGGACCTCGCGCGCTGACCGGGCGCGTCCGCGCGCCGCGGCCTACCGTCGAAGGTATGAGCGGGATTCTCGTGGTGTACGAGCTGTCGGGTGACGACGAACGGTCGGTCCTGCGCGTGCACGCGGCCCCTGCCGCCCCGGGAACCACCTCGGTACCCGGCCCGAGGACCTTCTGCGGCAGGGACACCTTCGCCATGGACACGGCCCCGGCCCGGCCGCCCGCGGATCCGGGGGCCCCGTGGTACGCCCCGGAGCACGCCGGCCGGATCTGCCCCGCCTGCGACGATGCGGTGGGCAGCGGCTGAGCACCCCCCGCACAGGAAGGCCGAACCATGCCCATCGCCACCGTGAACCCGACGACCGGCCGGACGCTGCAGACCTTCGACGCGCTCGACGCGGCCGGCATCGAGCGGTGCCTCGCGGACGCCGCGCAGACGGCCGCCACGTACCGGCGCACCCCGTTCGCCGAGCGGCGCCAGCTCCTGAACCACGCGGCCGCGCTCCTGGAGGAGGAGCTGGAGGACATCGCGCGGACGATGACCACCGAGATGGGCAAGCCGCTCGCGGCGGCCCGCGCCGAGGCGGCCAAGTGCGCGAAGTCCATGCGCTGGTACGCCGACCGGGCGGAATCCCTCCTCGCCGACGAGCAGCCCGCCGCCGTCGACGTGAGCGACGCCGGCGCGTCCGCCGTCCGCGTCTCCTACCGGCCGCTCGGGGTGATCCTCGCCGTCATGCCGTGGAACTTCCCGCTCTGGCAGGTCGTCCGGTTCGCCGCGCCCGCCCTGATGGCCGGCAACGTGGGCCTGCTCAAGCACGCCTCGAACGTGCCCCAGACCGCCCTGTACCTCGGGGACCTCTTCCACCGGGCCGGCTTCCCCCGCGGCTGCTTCCAGACGCTGCTCATCGGCTCGGGGGCCGTGGAGGGCGTGCTGCGCGACCCCAGGGTGGCCGCGGCCACCCTCACGGGCAGCGAGCCCGCCGGCCGGGCGGTCGCCGCCGCGGCCGGGGACGTCGTCAAGAAGACCGTCCTGGAGCTCGGCGGCAGCGATCCCTTCGTCGTGATGCCGTCCGCCGACATCGCCCAGGCCGCGCGCACGGCGGTCACCGCCCGCGTGCAGAACAACGGACAGTCCTGCATCGCCGCCAAGCGCTTCATCGTCCACACCGACGTCCACGACGAGTTCGCCGAACGCTTCACTGCGGGCATGGCGGCCCTCACGGTCGGCGACCCGATGGAGGAGAGCACCGACGTGGGCCCGCTGGCCACCGAGGCGGGCCGGACCGACCTGGAGGAGCTGGTCGACGACGCCGTGGAGCACGGTGCGACCGTCCTGTGCGGGGGCCGGCGCCCGCCCGGGTTCGAGGACGGCTGGTTCTACGAACCGACGATCCTGGCGGACGTCACCCCGGTCATGCGCATCGACCAGGAGGAGGCCTTCGGCCCCGTCGCCACGCTCTACCGGGTGGGCAGCCTGGACGAGGCCGTCGAACGGGCCAACGACACGCCCTTCGGCCTCAGTTCCAACGTCTGGACCCGTGACGACGCGGACATCGCCCGCTTCGCGGACGACCTCCAGGCCGGCGGCGTCTTCGTCAACGGCATGACCGCCTCACACCCGGCGCTCCCCTTCGGTGGCGTCAAGCGGTCCGGCTACGGCCGCGAGCTGTCCGGCCACGGCATCCGCGAGTTCTGCAACATCACCACGGTCTGGCAGCGCTAGCCCGCCCGATATTCCGATCGTATTGATCGTATCGAGTGTTAGATCTTGACGATCGAATTCGTGCTCCATAGAGTCGGCGCGGCCTCACTCAGCCGCAAGGAGCACCCCACATGTCTGTGCGCCGCCCGCGAACCCTGCTCGCGATGGCTCCCGAGCTTCTTCCCCGTCTGCTGGACGACGCCACCGCGCGCCGCCTCCACGAGGTGGCCGCCTTCGACCCGGAACGCGTCGCCGACGACTTCGGCAGACCCGGGGTGGCGGTCGCCCTGGCGCAGGCCGAGGTGCTGCTCACCTCCTGGGGCGCCCCGGCCGTCGATGCGCGGGTGCTCGCGGCCGCGCCCCGCCTCAAGGCCGTCGTGCACGCCGCCGGATCCGTCAAACACCTGGTCACCGAGGCCTGCTGGGACCGCGGGATCACGGTCTCCTCCGCGGCCCTGGCCAACTCCCTGCCCGTGGCCGAGTACACCGTCGCCATGGTCCTGCTCTCCAACAAGCGCGTGCTGGAGATGCGCGAGGAGTACCGCAGCCTCCGCGGCCTCCGCCACGACTGGCACGAGCGGTACGGCCACGTCGGCAACTACCGCCGGACCGTCGGCATCGTCGGCGCCTCCCGGATCGGCCGCCGCGTGATCGAGCTGCTGCGCCCGTACGACCTCGAACTCCTCCTGTACGACCCGTACCTGAGCGAGCGGCAGGCGCAGCGGCTCGGCGCACGGGGCGTGGGGCTCGACGAGCTCTGCCGCGTTTCCCACGTGGTCAGCCTGCACGCGCCGGCGCTGCCCGAGACCCGGGCGATGATCGACCGCCGCAGGCTGGCGCTGATGGGCGACGGAGCCACTCTGATCAATACGGCGCGCGGGGCGCTCGTCGACGGGGACGCGCTCACCGAGGAGTTGGCCTCGGGCCGCCTGCGGGCGGTCATCGACGTCACCGAGCCCGAGGTCCTGCCGGCCGAATCGCCCCTGTACGACCTGCCGAACGTACTGCTCACCCCGCACATCGCGGGCTCGCTGGGCAACGAGCTCCACCGCATGGCCGACTCCGCCGTCGAGGAGATCGCCCGCTACGCCGCAGGCCTGCCGTTCGTGCACGGCGTCCGCCGCGAGGACCTCCACAGGACCGCCTGAACCTCCTTTCTCACACCCCGAATTGATCGTATTGATCGATAGTTCATTTGCTCTTGACGTTCAAGTCGCACGGGGCGAATGATTCAACCCGTTCAGCCCACTCGCCCCAGGAGCAGTCAATGAAGGCTCAGTCCTTGCGCGCCCACGGTGCGGTGGCCGCAGCGGTGTCCCTCGCCCTGCTGACCTCCGCCTGCGCCGGTTCCGGTCCCACCGCGTCGTCTGCCGCCAAGGACGACGGCAAGCCCGTCACCCTCACGTACTGGACCTGGACCGGCGGCGCCGAGGCCGCGGCCGCCGAGTTCAACAGGACGCACACCGGCATCCAGGTGCGGTTCTCCCAGATACCGGGCGGCGCCGACGGCTACAGCAAGATCAGCAACGCGATCAAGGCGGGCGACGCGCCGGACGTGGCGACCATCGAGTACAACGTGGTCCCGGAGTTCGCGAGCCAGGGCTTCCTGGAGGACCTCACCGCCTCCTCCGCCGAGCTGGTGAAGAACAGCTTCCCCGCCGGCGTGCAGAACCTGGTGACCTTCGGCGGCAAGACCTGGTCGGTCCCCTTCGACGCCACCCCGCAGGTCTACTTCTACCGCAAGGACCTCTTCGAGAAGTACGGCGTCGGCGTCCCCACGACCTGGGACGAATACCGGGCGGCCGCCGAGAAGATCAAGGCCGCCGACCCCGCCGTGCGGATCGGCAGTTTCCCCACGGACGCGCCCCTGCAGGCGGCCCTGTCCTGGCAGGCCGGCGCCAAGTGGTTCGAGGTCAAGGGCGACGGCTGGAAGCCCGCGATCGACGACGCCCCCTCCCGCAAGGTCGCCGCCTTCTGGCAGGGGATGCTCAAGGACGACCTGGTCTTCAACTACGGCTCCGGGACCCCGGAGGAGAACAAGTCCAAGGCCGACGGCACGAGCGTCAGCGTCCTGGGCGCCGCCTGGAGCGCGGGCAGCATGATCTCCACCCTGCCCGACCTCAAGGGCAAGTGGGGCGTCGCCCCCGTCCCGCACTGGGGCACCCCGGCCAGCGGCATGTACGGCGGCACCAGCTTCGCCGTGCCCAAGGGCAGCAAGCACGCGGCCGCCGCCGCCGAGTTCATCAAGTGGGTGACCACGGACCCGGCCGCGATGACGGCCCGCCTCGGCGCCCTGAAGAACCCCAGCAGCGCCCTGCCCGCGAACCCCGCCATGGCCGAGGTCGCGGCCAAGGCCTTCGACACCTCCTACTTCGGCGGCCAGGACCTCTACGGGCTGACCGGCGCCCAGATCGACACGATCGTCCCCGGATGGACCTGGGGCCCGGTCTGGGGCAAGGTCAACGCCGACTTCAAGGACGAGGCCGCCAAGAACGGCCTGGTGAGCGGCCTGGAGAAGGCGCAGGAGTCGGCCCGAACGGCGATCGGCAGCCGCGGCCTCAAGCTCGCCAAGTGACCCGGCAGGGCGGCCGCCGGCGCGGCGCGGCGTTCCTCTTCCTCTCCCCGTTCTTCGTCCTGTTCGCCGTCGTGACGGTGGCGCCGGTGGCCTACGCGGGCTGGATGAGCCTGTACCGGGAGCAGTCCTCGGGGCTCGGGTTTGGGGGAGTGGAGCGCACCTTCGCGGGCCTGGCCAACTACGCGGCGGTGCTGGCCGATCCGGCGTTCCGCGCGTCGTTCCTGCACGTGGCCTCGTACTGCCTGGTGTACATACCCGTGATGACCGGCGGGGCGCTCGCCGCGGCCCTGCTGGTCGACTCGGCCTACGCCCGGGCCAGGCGCTTCTTCCAGCTCGCGCTCTTCCTGCCGCACGCGGTGCCCGGACTGATCGCCTCGATCGTCTGGATCTACCTCTACACCCCCGGCCTCAGCCCGGTGATCGAGTGGATCGAGACCGCGGGCGGCCGCTGGGACTTCTTCTCTCCCGCCCACTCCCTGTCCTCCGTGGTCAACATCGCCGTCTGGCAGTGGCTCGGCTACAACATGGTGATCTTCTTCGCCGCCCTCCAGGCCGTGCCCCGCGAGCTCGTCGAGGCCGCCACCGTGGACGGCGCCGGTGCCTGGCGCGTGGCCCTCGGCATCAAGGTGCCCGTCATCCGCTCCTCGGTGGTCATGACCGTCCTCTTCACCTGCGTCGGAGCCGTCCAGCTCTTCACCGAGCCCAAACTGCTCTCCGAGCAGGCCCAGTCCCTCGGCAACGACTGGTCGCCCACCATGTACATCGTCGGCAAGGCGTTCGTCGACCACGACTACGCGGGCGCGGCCGCCGCCTCGCTGCTGCTGGCCCTCGTGGCCGGCGCGCTGTCCTTCGTGGTCACCCGGATCGGGAAGCGGTGGCAGGAAGCATGAGCACGCGCACCGTCGCCCGCCGCGGCCGGGCCTCCAGGACCGCCGTCAACACGGTGCTCGCCGTCCTGGCCGTCTACACGCTGATGCCGGTCAGCTGGCTGCTCATCGCCGCCACCAAGAACCGCCGGGACCTCTTCGGCACCGACGGCTTCAGCCTCGGAGACTTCAACCTCTTCTCCAACATCCACGAGGTCTTCGCCCACAACGACGGCATCTACGGCCGCTGGCTGCTCAACACCCTCCTCTACGCGGTCGTCGGCTCGGCCCTCTCCTCGCTGATCTCCGTCGCCGCGGGCCACGCCTTCGACAAGTACCGCTTCGCCGGCAAGGAGAAGCTCTTCGGCGTGGTCCTGGCGGGCGTACTGGTCCCCGGCGCGGTCCTGACCCTGCCGATGTACCTGCTGGCCTCCAAGGCCGGGATCACCAACACCTACTGGGCGCTGCTGATCCCCTCGCTGGTCAATCCGTTCGGCGTCTACCTCGCCCGGGTCTTCTCCGAGGGCTACGTCCCGTACGAGGTGATCGAGGCGGCCCGGATGGACGGCGCGGGCGAGGTGCGCACCTTCCGCTCGATCGTCCTGCCGATGCTCGCCCCGGGCTTCACGACGCTGTTCCTGTTCTCCTTCACCGCGAGCTGGAACAACTTCTACGGCGCGCTCGTCATGCTGAACGACAAGGACCTCTACCCCGTCAGCCTGGGCCTCTACATGTGGAACGTCTCGATCACCGAAAGCCCCGAGATGTACTCGCTGGCCATCACCGGCTCCCTCATCGCCGTGATCCCGCTGGTGATCGCCTTCCTCTGCCTCCAGCGGTTCTGGCGCTCGGGCCTGACGGCCGGAGCGCTGAAGTAGCCCCTGCCGTCAGCCCAGCGCGACCCTGATCCGCTGGGTGGCCCCGGCCCGTCCGGTGAGGTCCCCGAAGCCGAGGGTGAGGGCGGAGCCCGTGACGGCCGAGGTCACCGTGGCCGGCTTGGAGAGTACGGAGGCCACGGGCCGGTGCCAGGTGACCGTGAGCCCGGTCCGCATCCGCATCGGGTCGGACACGCACAGGGTGGCCGTGCCGTCACCGTGTTCCCGTACGAGGACGCAGGCGGGCGCGTCGGCGGTGAGGGCGCCCGCCGTTCCCGCGAACCAGAAGTTGACGGCGGTGACGCCGAGCGAGGGCACCGCGACGGCCTGCCGGTCGTTGTCGTTGGCGAGGACGGTCAGCCAGCCGGTGTCGGCGGCGCGCGCGGCGGTGACCGTGGTGGAGGCGCCCGGCATCAGGAGGTAGGAGCAGGCCGCGTCGACGGGGTCGGTGCCGTGGTCGAACCAGAGGGTCAGATAGCGGCGGGTGACCGGGTCCGTGGTGCCGCCGGTGTTGATGTCGTGCCAGGACCCCGTCCGGGCCTCGCGCAGCGCCCTGACGGTGGCGCCGCCGGGGAAGACGTAGCCGCCATGGCCCGCGATGTGCGCCCACTCGGTCCCGGTGAGGGTGGCCGACCAGCCGAGGGCGGTGGACCGGGCGGTGCCGTTCACGGTGAGTGCGTGGCTGCCGCTCGCGCCGAGGTTGCGGTTCTCGACCACGGTCTCGACCACGGTGCCGTCGGCGCTCCGGACGGAGCCCGTCAGGCAGACGATCGCATCGGCCAGGCAGAACCAGGACTTCTTCGCGTACAGGGTGCTCGACAGCCCCCGTACGAACTGGCCCAGCGCGGCGTACTCCCCGTCCGTGGCCCCGCCGACCCAGTTCACGTCAGGCCTCGGCAGCCCCCAGGCGCCGCCCTCGGCGTCGGCGAGCACCTTGCGGGAGACGGTGGTGCCCGGCAGCCGGTACGGGTCGACGGTCGGCCAGAAGGCGTCGGTGTACTGGCCGTTGGCGTACGTGTTCCCCCACCACTGGAGCATCCCGGCCCCGGCGTGCCAGCCCCGGAGGTTCTCGCCGTTGCCCGTCTCGTAGAGGCCCATCCGCCTGGAGGCCATGCTGATCGAGGCCGCCCAGCCGGGCCGGCGGTGGACGGCCCGGTCCATGCTCGGGAACAGCCGGTGCGCGGTCGGCTCGGCGAGGGCGCTGACGGCGTTGTCGTCCTGCACGGCCTTCAGCCGGGCCAGCGAGGGCACGCTCAGGTCGGTGTCGGTGAGCACGGGGCTGTAGTAGTCCCGCTGCATCCAGCCCTTGACCAGGCCGCGCCAGCGCCGGTCCTCCGTACCGCTCGCGGCCGCGGCGAGCAGGGCGATGGAGGCCATGGCGGCGTGGCCGCGGCCGTGGTCGCCGCCCTGGAAGCCGTGGGAGTCGGTCCGCGGGTTGCCCCGGCTGGTGGCGCGTCCGGAGACCGCGTCCATCATCAGGCCGTTGAAGAGGAAGGGCGCGAAGGAGGCCTCCACCGAGTCGAGGACGATCTGCCGGGCGGGGTCGGTGACCGCCCACGCCGAGCCGTTCAACAGGGCGAAGAGGGAGGCCAGTCCGCCGAGCAGCACCACCCCGTACGAACCCGTGTAGGAGAGGTATGTGTGCTGCACGAAGGACCCGTCGGCGTAGAAGCCGTCCCCGGCGGTGACGAACGGGAAGACGGGGGAGAGGGCGTCGCGGGCGAGCGCGATCTTGGCCGCGTTCCCGCCGAGGATGCCGCGCAGGGCCAGCGAGCGGCAGAGGTCCACCCGGTTGGCGCCGGTGCTGGTGCCCGTGTACGCGGCGACCGAGGAATCGGGGACGAACGCGTCCACGGCGGCCAGGTGGTTGGCGAGCCGGTCGGCGGACAGCTCTTCGTAGAGGACCGTGCTGATGTCGAGGAGGAGCTGGGGCGAGCCGATCCGGAAGTCCCACCAGTTGCCGAACTGGCTCTTCGCCGGGTTGTAGGCCTGGTCGTGGAGGTGGTCGAGACCGGTCGTGACCGCGGCGAGCAGTGCGGTGCCGCCGGTCAGACCCGTGCCGGGCTGGGCGTACGCCTGGGCCATGGTGGCGAGCCGGGAGTAGCTCAGAGTGATCGAGGAGGAGGCCGTCAGGGGCAGGTCCGGCCAGAGGGAGCCGCTCACCGGCGCCATGGCCGAGCGGTGTTCGGCGGCTTGACCGCCCATCAGGCCGAGCTTGGCGTTGAAGGGCGCGGCCGCCGGGTCGAAGCCGCTGCCCAGGACCATCTCGCGCCACCTGAGGCGCAGGGTGTCGTACGCGTCGCCCGCGGCGAGGGCGGGACCGCCCGAGCAGACGGCGGCCGCGGACGAGGTTCCGGCGAGCAGTGCGGCGCTGCCGGAGAGGCGCAGGAACGAACGGCGGGACCATGAGGCGGACATGGAGCCTCCAGAGCCGGGGCGCTGCCGGCTCACCGGTCGGCGGGCCGCGGCCCCGCCGACCGTTTGTAGCACACGCTCGAAATAGCGCTCAAGAGGTGCGTAAAGATCAATACGCTCGAACGATCAGCCCGGAAACCCGCCGACCGGAGGCGGCCGTTCGGGTGGCACCCGCACCGGATGCCGAGGTGCGACGGCCGGCGCTCCGCGGAGCGCCGTAGTTTCGCAGCGGAACTCTTGGAGGCCCCATGGTGTCCGTCGACAAAACGTCCAGCGCGGTGGCCCGCGACGCCCTCACCGACCGGCGCGTCGCGTCCGGCTCCACGGTGCTGCGGATCCTGTCGACCACCGATCACAAGGTGATCGGCAACATGTACCTCGCCACCGCCTTCGCCTTCTTCCTCTTCGCCGGCGTCCTGGCCCTGCTGATGCGCGCGGAACTCGCCCGGCCCGGCCTGCAGATCTTCTCCAACGAGCAGTACAACCAGCTGTTCACGGTGCACGGCACGGTCATGATGCTGCTCTTCGCCACCCCGACCTTCACGGGCTTCGCCAACGCGGTGATGCCCCTGCAGATCGGCGCACCCGACGTGGCCTTCCCCCGCCTGAACGCCTTCACCTACTGGGTCTACCTGTTCGGCGGCCTGATGGTGGTCAGCGGCTTCCTGACGGCGAACGGGTCCGCGGCCTTCGGCTGGTTCGCCTACGCCCCGCTCAACGGGGCCGTCTACACGCCCGGCGTCGGCGCGGACCTGTGGGTGATGGGCCTGGCCGTCTCGGGGCTGAGCACCATCCTGGGATCGGTCAACTTCATCACCACGATCGTCTGCCTGCGCGCACCCGGCATGACCCTCTTCAGGATGCCGATCTTCACCTGGAACGTGCTGTTCACCTCGATCCTGGCGCTGCTGGCCTTCCCCGTCCTGACCGCGGCCCTGCTCGCCCTGGAGGCCGACCGCAAGTTCGGGGCCCACGTCTTCGACGCGGCGAACGGCGGGGCGCTGCTGTGGCAACACCTGTTCTGGTTCTTCGGCCATCCGGAGGTGTACATCGTCGCGCTGCCGTTCTTCGGGATCGTCAGCGAGATCCTGCCGGTCTTCAGCCGCAAACCGATCTTCGGGTACGTGGCCCTCGTCGGCGCGACGATGGCCATCACCGGCCTGTCCGCCACCGTATGGGCCCACCACATGTTCGCGACCGGCGCCGTCCTGCTGCCGTTCTTCTCCCTCCTGTCGTTCCTCATCGCCGTCCCGACCGGGGTGAAGTTCTTCAACTGGATCGGGACGACCTGGAACGGCTCCCTGTCCTTCGAGACGCCGATGCTGTGGTGCATCGGCTTCCTGGTGACCTTCCTGCTCGGCGGGCTCACCGGCGTCCTCATCGCCTCGCCGCCCATGGACTTCCACCTCACCGACAGCTACTTCATCGTGGCGCACCTGCACTACGTGCTCTTCGGCACCATCGTGTTCGCCACCTTCGCGGGGTTCTACTTCTGGTGGCCGAAGCTCACCGGGAAGCTCCTCGACGAACGCCTCGGAAAGATCCACTTCTGGAGCCTGTTCACCGGCTTCCAGCTCACCTTCCTCGTCCACCACTGGCTCGGCGAGCAGGGCATGCCCCGCCGGTACGCCGACTACCTGGCAGCCGACGGCTTCACCCTCCTCAACACCCTCTCCAGTATCGGCGCCTTCCTCCTGGGCCTGTCGACCCTGCCCTTCCTCTACAACGTGGCCCGGTCCCTGCGGTACGGCACGGCCGTCGGCGTCGACGACCCCTGGGGCTGGGGCCGTTCGCTCGAATGGGCCACGAGCTGCCCGCCGCCCCGGCACAACTTCGACGCCCTGCCGCGCATCCGGTCGGACTCCCCGGCCTTCGACCTGCACCACCCGGAGGTGAAGTCGCCGTGAAGGCCGAGGCCTGGATGTTCAGCGGTGTCGCCGTCTTCTTCGTCGTCACCGGCGGCGTCTACGCGCGGTACTCGACCGATCCGGCCGGCGTCGCCGCCCTCGCCGTGTCGTTCCTGATGTCGGCGCTCATCGCCGCCTTCCTGTGGCGGCAGTTCCAGCGGGGCGGCCGGCGACCCGAGGACCGCAAGGGCGCGCAGGTGGCGGAGGGCGGGGACCGGCGGTTCTCCTTCCCCGCCCGGAGCTACGCCCCCGTGACCGCGGCCGTGGGGACGGCCCTGATCGGCCTGGGCGTGGTGCAGGGGCTGTGGCTCGCCCTCATCGGCTTCGGCGTGCTCGCCCCGGGCGTCCTCGGGTTCGTGTTCGGGGCCGGTGACCGGGCCTCCTGACGGGACGACGGCCGGGAGGACGGGTGATCAGCCCCCGGAGCGGGAATCGGATCCGGACCTGGTCTCCTCCTCCTGCCCCGTCCACCGCGGAGCCGCCAGGATCTGCGCGACCTGCCCGCGGTGCGCCTGCGTCATCGGCGGCACCAGCCGGTCGCGGTAGTACCACCGGCTCAGCGCCACCCGCAGCCGCCCGGCCGCGCGCCGCACCCCCTGCGAGGCTTCCGCCGGATCCGGAAGGACGGGCTCCGGGACCGCGTGCACGAGCAGCACGTGCCGCTGCGCGCCCTCCAGCGGCCGGTGCGACGGGCGGTAGCCGCCCTCGACCGTCTGGCGCACCTCGTCCGTCTCCACACCGTGCTCCAGCGCTTCGATGTCCCCGCGCTGGAGGGCGAGGCAGACGCGCCGGGTGAGCCAGAAGGCGCCGAGCGGTACGAGCACCAGGGCGCACCGCAGGGTCCAGGTGATGGCCTGGACGCTGATCTCGGAGATGAAGGCGAGCAGGTCCTGCGCGCCCGCCAGCAGCAGGACCGCGTAGGCCGAGAGCACCGCCACGCCCAGGGCCGTGCGGACCGGCCGGTGCCGCGGCCGGTCGCACAGGTGCTGCTCCTGCCCGCCCGGGGTGATCCAGCGCTCTAAGAAGGGGTACGCGTACAGGCCCGTGAAGAGCACACCGGGCAGGACGACGCCGGGCACCAGCGGGTTCCACATCAGCGTGTGGCCCCACAGCCGGGTCTCGACCCCGGGCATCAGCCGCAGCGCCCCCTCCAGGAAGCCCACGTACCAGTCGGGCTGTGCGCCGGTGGAGACCACGTCCGTCCGGTAGGGGCCGTACGCCCAGACCGGGTTGATCTGCGCCAGCCCGCCGAGCACGCCGAGCACCCCGGCCACCATGAAGAACAGGCCGGCCGACTTGGCCGTGTACTGCGCGAAGAACGGCTTGCCGACGACGTTGCGGCCGGTCCTGCCGGGGCCCGGCCACTGGGTGTGCTTCAGGTGGACGACCAGCAGGAGGTGGAGCGTCACCAGTCCGACGAGCAGGCCGGGGACGAGGAGGATGTGCACCGGATACAGCCGGGACACGATGTCCTCGCCCGGATACTCGCCGCCGAAGACGAAGAAGCTGAGGTAGGTGCCGGCGACGGGCACCGACAGCATGATCCCCTGCGCCGTGCGCAGCCCGGTCCCCGACAGCAGGTCGTCGGGCAGCGAGTAGCCGGCGAAGCCCTCGATCAGGGCGAGGAGGAACATGGTCAGCCCGACCGTCCAGTTGACCTCGCGCGGCCGGCGGAAGGCCCCGGTGAAGAAGATCCGCAGCAGGTGCACGGCGATGGCCGCGACGAACACCAGTGCCGCCCAGTGGTGCATCTGGCGCAGCAGCAGGCCGCCCCGGACGTCGAAGCTGATCCGCAGCGTGCTGGCGTAGGCCTGCGAGACCCGCAGGCCGCGCAGCGGGCCGTACGCGCCCTCGTACGGCACGTCACCCATCGACGGCTGGAAGAAGAAGGCCAGGTAGGTGCCCGTCAGCAGCAGCACGATCAGGCTGTAGAGCGCGATCTCGCCGAGCAGGAAGGACCAGTGGTCCGGGAACGCCTTGCGGACGCCGCCCTTCGCGAGCTCCGCGAGCGGCAGCCGGGCATCGAGCGCCGAGGCGGCGCGGCGCACCCGGTCCGCCGCGCGCGCTGTCTCCTTCGCCGGTGGCACCCTCTCCACGCCTTCCCGCCGCGGGTCGCCGACCGCCCCGGGCGCTGGGCCCACGGGTGTCCGGCCTGTGCGACCGAGCATGCCGCGTGCGGCGCCCGCTCCCGGGGAGGCGCGCAGCGGAGGTCACTCGGGGACGGTGTACCGCAGGAGCACGGCGACGCCGTCCTCCAGGGGAAGCTCCTCCTCGGGCACGGCGACCAGCTCGGCCTGCGTGCCGGCCGCGGCCCGGATCAGGGCGGCTCCGGGGGCCGGCTCCTCCCAGTAGTAGTTCAGGCCGAAGGCGTTCAGGTCCTCGCCGGACAGGGCCAGCTGGGTGGGCGCCGTGCCCACCCACAGGTGCCGGGAGAACCGCACCGGCCGGTTGAGGATCAGGGTCCGGGCCTGCCCGCGCTGGAAGGCGGCGACGGTGGCGGCGAGTCCCTCGACGTACTCCGGGTGCCGGGCGTGCTGGCCCAGGTAGGCGTCCAGCTGGTGCCGGTCGTGTTCCGAGAGCCTGCCCTCGAACAGCAGGCCGAGCTCCTCCTCCATGAGGGCCCGGCCGGGCTCCGGGCGCCGGTAGTGGCCGTCCTTGAGTTTGACGAAGTTGCCGAGCAGCTTCTTCGGGGCCGACCGCATCAGGCTGTTCACGGTCCACGGATCACCGGCGAGCACGACCAGCTCCAGGGCCTCGGCGCGCACGGCGGCCACCAGCTCGGCGAGGAGCTGCTCGGCCTCCTTGGGCCAGCCCTCGACCGGTATCCGGCGGTGGAGGCGTGCTCCGGGCGCGACCCGGCTCATCGGCCACCGGCCGGTCTCGAAGTCCAGCTGGAGCTCCTCATCGCCGCCCGCGGCCTCGGCCAGGTGCACCCGGCGGACGGCGAGCGCGGCGTACGGGATGTCCGGGCCGCGCTGGAGGGCGAGCGCCAGGGCGTCGGGCAGCATCCCGAACCGGGCGCTGTCGCGCTCGGGCGGGTCGGGCAGCCGCTCCGCCAGGACGAGGCTCCCGTGCGCCGCGAAGACCGCCAGGCCGTGCCGCCCGGCCACCTCGCGGTCGCTGCCGACCGCGGCCTCCAGCGCCGCGACCGTGGCCTCGTCGGCGTCGTGGGCGAGCAGGCTGCGGCGCAGCCTGCGCCAGCGCAGGTCCAGGGCCCGGTCGGGTTCGTCGATGTCCCGGGAGGTGTCGAGGCAGACCGAGGCGACGGGGCCGGGGTGGGCGTACAGCGGGCCCAGGAACTGCAGCTTCACGGCGTCCTCCCGGGGTGCGGACCGGGACTCTCGCTGACCGCCTGCCCGCTCCACGGCCGGCCGAACCACCGCGGCCTCCGACGTGCGGGGCGTGCGGCGGGCGGGAAGACTGGAGCCATGGCGAACAAGGTGGCGAACAAGGCGGCACTGGTGGGCGGCCCGGACGACCTGACCGAGCGGATCGTGCCCGTGGACGCTCCGGGAGAAGACCTGAAGATCCCCCACCGCGGCGGATACGAGCACTTCAAGGCCACCCCACGCCACCAGGACGGCCCCGAGGGCCCGCTCCCGGTCTACGAGTGGTGGGAACGTACGGAGATCGCCGAGTAGCCTCCGCGCGACGGTCGGCCCCCCGCTGGGAGGGCCCGAAAAGCGGCGGGTTAGCATATGAGCACCGCCTAGCTCGAAAGATAAACCTGTGACTGTCATTGAGGACTCGTTCAGCAGCTGGAAAAACCGCGAAGAGATCGCGGAGTCGATGATCCCGATCATCGGGAAGCTGCACCGGGAGCGGGACGTCACGGTCCTGCTTCACAGCCGCTCGCTGGTGAACAAGTCGGTGGTCAGCATCCTCAAGACCCACCGATTCGCCCGGCAGATCGACGGTGAGGAGCTCTCGGTCACCGAGACCCTGCCGTTCCTGCAGGCTCTCACCGCGCTCGATCTCGGCCCTTCGCAGATCGACATCGGCATGCTCGCCGCGACGTACAAGAGCGACGGCCGCGGTCTCTCGGTGGAGGAGTTCACCGCCGGGGCCGTCGCCGGCGCCACCGGGGCCAACAAGATCGAGCGCAGCGAGGGCCGCGACGTCGTCCTGTACGGCTTCGGCCGCATCGGCCGCCTCGTCGCCCGCCTCCTCATCGAGAAGGCCGGCTCCGGCAACGGTCTGCGCCTGCGCGCCATCGTCGTCCGCGGTGGCGGCGACCAGGACCTCGTGAAGCGCGCCTCGCTGCTGCGCCGCGACTCCATCCACGGCCAGTTCCAGGGCACCATCACCGTCGACGAGGCGAACAGCACGATCGTCGCCAACGGCAACGAGATCCGGGTGATCTACGCCAACGACCCGTCCGAGGTCGACTACACGGCGTACGGCATCAAGGACGCCATCCTCATCGACAACACGGGCAAGTGGCGCGACCGCGAGGGCCTGTCGAAGCACCTGCGCCCCGGCATCGACAAGGTCGTCCTGACCGCGCCCGGCAAGGGCGACGTCCCGAACATCGTGCACGGCGTCAACCACGACACGATCAAGCCGGACGAGCAGATCCTCTCCTGCGCCTCCTGCACCACCAACGCGATCGTCCCGCCGCTGAAGGCGATGGCGGACGAGTACGGCGTGCTGCGCGGCCACGTGGAGACCGTCCACTCGTTCACCAACGACCAGAACCTGCTGGACAACTACCACAAGGCCGACCGCCGCGGCCGTTCCGCGCCGCTCAACATGGTGATCACCGAGACCGGTGCCGCCTCGGCCGTCGCCAAGGCGCTGCCCGAGCTGAAGGCTCCGATCACCGGCAGCTCGATCCGCGTCCCCGTCCCGGACGTCTCGATCGCGATCCTCAGCCTGCGCCTGGGCCGCGAGACCACCCGCGAGGAGGTCCTCGACTACCTCCGCAACGTGTCGCTGCACTCGCCGCTGAAGCGCCAGATCGACTTCACGACCGCCCCCGACGCCGTCTCCATGGACTTCGTCGGCTCGCGCCACTCCTCGATCGTGGACGCCGGCGCCACCAAGGTCGACGGCGACAACGCGATCCTGTACCTCTGGTACGACAACGAGTTCGGCTACTCCTGCCAGGTCATCCGCGTCGTCCAGCACGTCTCCGGCGTGGAGTACCCGACCTACCCGGTTCCGGCGGTCTGACCTCCGCGCACCGGCTGACGTCACGCACAGCGCACCGCGCCCCGCCCCGGTCATCCGGGGCGGGGCGCGGTGCGTCGTCGTCCTACGGCTGCTGCTTCTTGGGCTTGGCCTTGCCCTCGGGCTTGTGGTGACCGCCCTCGGCGTGGCCCGGCTCCCCGTTGTCGAGTGTGGTGCCCTCGATGTCCGTGAAGTCGATGCGCGTCCTGGCCTGGGTCGTCTCCGGGTACGTGACGAAGACCGATCCCTGGCCCGACTTGTCCCCGTACTCCTCGAACAGCTCGGCCTGAGGCGAGCCGCCGCGCACGATCAGCTCGTCGCCCTTGGCCGGATGGACCGCGGACGGCGGACCCCCGTCCACCCACAGCTGGGCGCTGACCGTGTCCAGGACGGTCAGGTCCACCGTGTCCTGGCCGCCGCGCGAGAGGATCCCGATCCGCTCGGTCTCGCCGGTGGCGATCCGCAGGCCGAGCAGCGGCGACAGCGTCAATGACGGGCCGCGCAGCATCGGCAGGGCCTCGACCCGCAGCGTCGTGAACCGGTCCACGATGCCGCGGATCCTGTCCTGCCGCGTGGTCCCCACGATGGTGACCTCGTCGTCGCCGCCGTCGGGGCTGACCTGCACGTCACCCACCACGTGGGAGAAGTTCAGCACCTGGGCGGAGTTCGAGCGGGTCAGCCGGCCGCTGTCGGAGCCGGTCGGGGTGAAGGTCAGCTGCTCGTCGGCCGCCCCGCCCCGCACGCTCACGCCGTGACCGTTCGCGTCGAGGTTCACCACGGGGATCCCGCGGATGCCGACGAAGCCGCCCGGGATGCCCGGGTAGCCCGTGACGGTCTCCTGGCCCACGTCGACCAGGAGGTTCCCCGTCGCGCCCATGAGGGTGAGCGAGTGCTGGGCGATGGTCACCCCGAGGGACGGCGACGCCGGGCTCACGTTGCCGGCGAGGTCCTCCAGCAGCACGGCGAAGTCGTACCTGCCGTCGTTGAGCGCCGAGCTGGTGACCTCGTACTCACCGCCCGCGGTGACGGTGTCCTTGCCGACCACGGACGGGCCCGGGGCCCCGGCCGG
Source organism: Streptomyces sp. NPDC057010 (assembly GCF_042673805.1). NCBI lineage: Bacteria > Bacillati > Actinomycetota > Actinomycetes > Kitasatosporales > Streptomycetaceae > Streptomyces > Streptomyces sp. NPDC057010. The sequence goes on from NZ_JBHUSC010000007.1 coordinate 23,002, forward strand.
GTCGGCGGTCAGCCGCACCAGTGCGTTGGGCTCGACCCGCGAACCCTGGAAGGCGGGCTTGGGGATCGTCGTGATGTTGTCGATGTCGTTGCCGCCGGTGTCGCTCGACGACAGCAGGTCCGGAGCGGCCGGGCGGGCCGGCGCCGTGGTGTCCAGCGTGATCAGCAGCCGGTGCGCGCTCTCCGCGCCCGCGCCGACGACGTGGAGCACGCCGGCGAGCCGCGGGTCGTCGGACGGGTCGACGATCACCACCTCGGCGGTGATGTGGTTCTCCCCCTCCACCAGCACGGGGTCCAGGACGATCCGGTACAGCCCCGGCTTGGTGGCCGGATTCACCGGCTGGGCGAAGCCGACGCGCTCCCCGTCCCGCTTGACCGCCACCTTGTAGCCGGGGGTGTCGTCGGCGAGCGTCGCCGTGGCGTTCTGCGGCGACAGCGGGATGCCGGCCGCCCGCAGCTCCGCGTCGTCGACCCGGAGGAAGAGCTCCGGTCCTGCGGTCCTGGTGACGTCGTCGTTGTCGAAGCGGCCCGTGTCGGACTCGCGCTTGAGGTCGAGGCCGAAGGGTTCGGGCGCCGCCCGGTTGACGACGGTGAGGTCGTAGGTGGCCTGCGGCGGGTCGGTCGGCGAGGCGTCGCCCGGCGCGGTGGGGTCCGAGACGCCGGCGTCGCTGACCGCGACGAAGTACGGCTCGTCCTTGACGACCGGGATCGCGAGCCGGCTCGTCGAGCTGCCCGGCCTGGTCGTGGCGACGGTCCCGGTGGCGACCTTGTTGCCGAACTTGTCGTACGCGCGGACCTGGAGCCCGGAGATCACCTCGTTGAAGTCGATCTCGGCCTGGAGGTGCCCGGTGTGGCGCGGCTCGATCCGGAAGAAGTCGACGTCGGTCGCGCTGTGCAGGGTCAGCCGCGGCTTGGTGACCCTGTTGTTCGCGCCGATCGCGGTGGCCACGGCGGTGTCGATCGACTCGTTCGGCTCGAAGGCGTCGGGGAAGGCCCCGAGCAGCGAGAACGTGTCGTAGTAGGTGCTCTGCGCCCCCAGCGCCGGGGTCGTGGGGGTCGGCGGTGTGGCGTTGCCGGTCCAGCTCGCGTAGCCGATCCCGTCGACGGCCCACACGCCGTTGTACTCGCCGATGCGCGTGGTCAGCTGCGGGGAGGCGGTCACGGTGCCACAGTTCGGGTTGTTCCCGAACCGGCACCGGGCGTTGAGGTCCGGGTCGAAGGGGGCGTCGCTGATCCTGAAGTCCTGCGCCCAGGTCGCGCCGCCGTCGCGGCTGGCCGTCCCGTAGAGGTCGAGCAGGAAGTTGTTGCCCGCGTTCCGCCGGCCGCCGCGGGTGTCGTACCAGTGGGCGACGATGTTCCCGTCCTGGTCGATGTGCGCGGTGGGCATCACGGCGAGGGTCTGGCCGGGCCCGTGGTCGACCCTGGTCGGCGCGGCGAAGGTGGCACCGTTGTCCGTGGAACGGGCGATGCGGACGTCGCCGTCGTCGCCGTTCCCGAAGTTGTTGTTCGGGTCGTCGTTGGCGACGACGTAGACGTTGCCGGGCAGGCCGGGGTCGGGCAGCACCCAGGGCTGCATCGAGCCCTGGAGCCAGAAGTCGGTCCCCGGGATGTCACCGGTGCCGTCCTGCACGTTGCAGGTGACGGTCGCCGCTCCCGCCGCGAACGCCGTGGTCCGCTGCTGCACGGTGCCGCCGGCGAAGTCGGCGCCGCCGGAGCCGTCGCGCAGGACCTGCACGGTGCCCTGGTTGGCCGCTCCGTCGGTGCCCTCGTTGCAGATGTTGGCGTGGTAGGCCACGTAGAGGTCGCCGTTCGCGCCGACGGCGGCGTGGGAGGGCCAGGGGTTTCCGTCCGCGGCCACGGAAAGGACGCTCGGCGTCGACCAGTTCACGCCACCGTTCACGGAGCGGGAGAACTGGATCTGCCACGACGGTGCGCCGAGGTGCGTCCACACGACGTAGAGGTTGTCCCGGTAGGGGCTGGTGGGGTTGGAGTCGGCCACCAGCCAGGGCTTGTCGTGGTTGCTCGGGCTGTTCCCGCTCACCTGGACGGGGGTGTAGGTCTGGTTCCCCGGGGTCGTCAGGTCGTTGATCCGGGCGACGCCCACCCCGAACCGGTTCGCGGTGGTGTTGAAGCTGGAGGAGAGGTGGGTGACGAACAGGCGGCCCTGCGAGTCGAAGGCGAGGGTCGGGTCGCCGAAGCACGGGACGGTCGTCGTCCGCGTGATCGGGAAGGCGTCCTTGCCGAAGTTGTTGTCGATGCGGACCGTGCATCCCCGCATGACGGCGACCTGTGACGGTCTGCGGGGGTTGGCCACCGCGTTGTGCGGCTCGAAGCCGGTGTTGTCGACCACCCGGTCGTCGCCCGCCCAGGCGGGTGTCGCCGCCTCGACGAACACGAGCGACTGCAGTACGAGGAGAATACTGCCGACAATGGTGAGGGCGCGCCGCTGGACCCGGTTGCTCAGCATGCACCCCCCTCTCTGATTCCGCTCATCCCTCTCCTTCCGGCCCGGCCGCCGACGGGTGCACCGGGGCGGCCCGCTCATCTCGCGAGAGGACTGTGGCAGCGCGCCGCCGCTCCACCCGGGGAACCCATGACCGAGTCACGGGAATTCACCAAGATCCTCGCCAGAACCACCCGTCCGGAGGACCGCTGCCGCACCGGCGCCGCGCATGCGAACGCCGAGGTCGATGACGACCTCGGCGTCAGCCGGTCAGCCGGTCAGCCGGCGCTCGGGTGCGGGGTCAGCCAGTCCTTGTCCGCCCAGACCACCCCGGCCGGGATCCGCTGCCCGTACCCGGCGTCGTCCTCGACGCGCAGCCGTACGGTCTCGTGCACCCGGGCGCCGTCGGGGACGCGGCGGCGCCGGTAGGTGAGCAGGGCCCAGACGGCGCCCATCCGGTGGACCGTGCCGAGCGCGTGGGCGGGGCCGAGCGTGAGGTGGTCCGCGTACGCCCCGTCCTTGAGGAGCAGGCCGGAGTCGAGGGCGCCGTCCACGATCCACTTGAGGGTCACGGCGGGCAGCTTCGGGTCGTCCTCGAACGTGCCGCCCACGTCGGAGTGGACCCCGGCGAACCAGACCTCGTCGATCACCGGGCCCGCCGCCCCCGCTTCCTCCGGGGGCAGGACCAGGTACTCCTCGTACGGCCGGCGCTTCTCGTCGATGGAGACGGCGTGGCGGACCCGGCCGACGTTGGGGATCCGCCGGGTGAAGAGCCAGCGCAGGTTCCAGCGCAGCACCCCGGCGGCCTTCACCGAGTCCCACACGCCCATGAAGTGGACGGGGATGCCGGTCCGTTCGTCGACCTTCCTGCTGAACGACCCTGCGAAGTGGTGCAGTTGCTTCCAGTCGTCGGGGCTCCAGTCCCGGTTCTTGGCGTAGACGGCGATGGCGTACGGGACGAGGTTCTCGGAGCCCGGACGGAGCAGGCCGACCGCCTTGAGCAGCCCCGCGAGGGCACGTGCGGTGTACGCGCCCCGGCTGAAGCCGAAGAGGAGGATCCGGTCGCCCGGCTCGTAATGGTGCATCAGATACGTGTAGGCCTCGGCGAGGTTCGCCTTGAGCCCCGAGCCGAAGGCCAGCCCGAAGAGCCTGGAGAGCTTGCGGGCCGGGAGCGACCAGGCGCCCGCGGCCGAGAAGGTGCCGACGCCGGGGTCGTAGTAGGCGATCTGCGCGGTGGGGTCGCGGAGGTCGAGCATCTCGTAGAGCTTGACGACGTTGGTGTTGCCGCGGGCCTTGAGCTGATTGCCCGTCCCGTCCAGGCACACCACGATGTTCTTGCCCATCACGGTCTCCGAGGGACATACGTCATATTCATTCCTATACTAGGAGCAAAGCCTCCCACCGGCCTGCCGGTGCGTCACGCGGAGGTGCCATGGCCGGTTTCACGGTGCACCTGGACGAGAACGCGGGGCCGGCCTCCACGCACGCGCTCGTCATCGGGGTCGGTGCCTACACGCATCTGGACGGCGGCCCGTCGCCCACGGACCACCCGGGCGCCGTGGGAATGCGGCAGCTGTCCTCACCACCTCTCTCGGCGCGCGCGTTCGCGACGTGGATGATCGACGAGTACAACGACAAGGGCAGACCGCTGGGAAGTCTGGCACTCCTGCTGAGCGAGGCGGCGCCCGCCCCCTTCGTCCACCCGAAGACGCAGGCCGCGCGTGTGGTGGAAAGCGCAACCATCGACAACATCGTGGACGCCGTCACCGAGTGGATGGACCGGGGCGACCACGCCGAGGCCCGGCTGGTCTTCTACTTCTGCGGCCACGGCGTCTCGCTGGGAACCGACTCCTCCCTCCTGGCGGCGGACATGTTCGCCGACCGCAACAGCCCCCTGAACGGCGCCCTGCACTTCGAGGCGCTGGTGCGGGGCCTCAACAACTGCCGCGCCGCCCAGCAGGTCTTCTTCGTCGACGCCTGCCGGCAGGGCTCCGACACCCTCGTCAACACGGTGGGCCGGGACACCCTCGGGCGGGTCGTCGTCGGCGGGAACCTGCGGCCCGCCGGTTTCGAGCCGCGCAAACACGCCGTCCTTTACGCGACCCTGCTCGGCACGGAGGCCGTCGCACGCGCCGGCGGGGTCAGCCTCTTCACCGACGCCCTGCTGCGGAGCCTCGACGGCTCCGGGAGCGAGAACACGGAGGAGGGCGTGTGGCGTGTGACCACCCTCAACCTGCTGCGCTCGACCGTCCGCTTCATGCAGGAGCCCTCGTTCGCGGGCACCCTCGTGAACGCCTCGACCCCGGTCAGCAGCGAATCGTTCGACTTCGACCTCCACGAGCTGCGGGGCGACCCGCTCGTCCCGGTGTACATCGGCTGCGACGACCCCCAGGACAACGCGCGCGCCGCGTTCGCCTGCCGCCGCGACGACCTGGAGCCGCTGCGGCGGCCGGCGCCCGAACCCGGCGAGGAACCAGACCTCGGCGAGTGGGCACCGTTCCTGGCGTTCGGCGAGTACACGGTCGAGGCCGTCCTGGGCCCCGACGACCTGCGCAGCAAGAGGCTCGACGCCCGCCCGCCGTTCTTCCGCGTCCGACTGGCCAGGCCATGAGCACCGCACTCGCCGTCAGGCTCCTCCTCTCCTCCTCGCCCACGGGGGAGTCCAACGAGGCGGTGATCGTCGGTGACATCCTCTCGGCCGACCTGAAGGGCGAGAGCCGGCGCAACATCCTCATCCCCTGCGGGATTTCGCCCCGCCCCGCGGCCTACTCCGTGACGCCCGGCCGCTACCTCGTGTCGGCGACCCTGCCGTCCGGGCTGGTCCTGACGGAGGACGCCGTGGCGGTGGCGGGCGAGGAGACCCCGGTGGACTTCGTGATGACGGATTCGCCGTACGAGACGCACTCCTGGCAGTACCTCATGGGCAACATCGAGTCGGAAAGGGTCTACCGCAGCCCCGCCGAGGTCCCGCTCGCCGAGTCCGTCGCCTCACGGTCCATGGTCGCCCCGGCTCCCTCCGCCGGGGCGGAGGCGGAGGTGGACCTGACCGCGCTCGCCACCTGGATCGGCGACGCCGCGCCCGCGAGCTGCACCTTCGCATCGGTACTGGAGCTGGGGGAGGGCCCGCCGGACGGGTCGGTCGCCGGCCGCATCGCCCGGGGCGAGCCCCTCGTCCTTCCGCAGCCCGACGTACACGGCGAGGCGGTCGCGCCGCTCTACCGCTTCGGCCCGGCCGGCCCCGTCGGGATCCCCGGCGAGCCGCCCGGCGAGCGGCAGTTCCTGGTCGTCGAGGCCGCCGGATCCGTACGCCTGGTCACCCTCCCGCTGCCCTGGGGCGACACCGAGGTCGAAGTCCTGGTCAACCTGCGGCAGAGCCCGACCGGCAGCGCCGTCGCCATCGCCGTCCGCGACCCGGGGGTCGGCGCGGGGCTCGCGTACATGTCCCAGGGCGCTCTGGACATGGCGGCCCGGCTCTTCACCGATGTCGAGGCGATGCTCTACTCCAAGTTCGAGAACCCGCTCGCGGCGGCGGCCGGGGCCTACGTCCTCATCGGCACCGACCACACGAGGGGCGAGACGTACTGGGACCCGTGGCTGGAGCGGCTGGCCGACTCCTTCCCCCGGCTCAGCGACGGGGCGATCCTGCGGGCGGTGCGCCTGCTGCGCCGCGCCTCCCCGGACCTGCGGCGGGCCCGGGACGGGCTGATCGAGGCCTTCGAGCGCGGCATCCCGTTCTACGCGCTCGGGCTCGTCTGGCTCGTCGACGGGCTCTCCGCCTTCCCCGACGACCCCGAGTGCGCACGCCGCCTCGACGAGGTACGCCGCGTGTCCTGGCTGGCCGACATGCGCCAGCCGTTCCTCATCCTCGACCTGCGGCAAAGGAGCACGTGATGATCCGGCTCAGGATGCTGCCCGCGGAGGACGGCGACTGCCTGCTCCTCGAATACGGCAACGGCGACTTCACCCGGCGGATCCTCTTCGACGGCGGACGGCACGGCACCTACGAGCGGATCAAGCCGGTGCTCGCCGACCTGGGCGGCCTGATCGACGTACTCGTGGTGACCCACGTCGACCAGGACCACATCCTCGGCGCGCTCGCGCTCCTCGAAGACCTCGACCGGACGGTGGACTTCGGGGACGTGTGGTTCAACGGCTTCGACCACCTCCACGACCGCGAGATCTTCGGCGCCGTGGAAGGGGAGAAGGTCACCACCGCCCTGATGACCCAGCACCTGCCCTGGAACAAGGCCTTCCAGGGCCGCAGCATCGAAGTGGACCACGAACTGACCTGGTTCGACGACGGATCCACGATGGAGGTCCTCGCGCCGGACCGCCGCCTCCTCGAATCGCTGATCCCCACGTGGAAGGCGAAGTGCGAGCAGGCCGGGCTGATCCCCGGAGTGGACCCCCTGGAGAGGGGGCTCGCGCCCGGCATCGAACACTTCGGCGCGCTCGACATCGACGCGCTGGCCGCAACGCCGTTCAAGCGGGACGGCTCCCCGACGAACCCGACCAGCATCGGCCTGCTGTTCGAGTTCGAGGGCACCCGGATCGTCTTCACCGGCGACGCCGACGACCCGCGCCTGGTGGCCTCCATCCGGCCGCGCGCCGAGGCCGAGGGCGGCCGGCTGCGGATCGACGCCCTGAAGGTCGCCCACCACGGCAGCTCCAAGAACCTCTCCAACGACCTCCTCGGCCTCCTCGACTGCGGCCGCTACCTGATCTCCACCAACGGGAAGGTCCACGGCCACCCGGACGACGTCGCCATCGCCCGGATCCTCAAGAACGGCGGGGCCACCAAGGACCTCGTCTTCAACTACCGCGACCGGGCGGCGAACTGGGACCTCGGCAGCCTGAAGGAGGAGTTCGGCTACCGCGTGCTGAAGCCCGAACCGGCCGCCGAGGACGGCTTTGTCACCGTCGAGTTCTGACCACCGGCCCCGGCGCCGGATCCCCGCGGCCTACGTCGCCACCGGGCGCCGGGCGGTGCGGGTGACGCTCGTCGGCGCCGCCGGGTTCTACCTGTTCCTCTACGGGTTCGGCTCGGCCACCGGCGCGACGTACGCGCTGTTCTCCGCCGTGGCCCTGGCCGGACTCTCCCGGATCCCCGGCACGGGACCGCAGCGGGCCGCCCTGGTGCTGCGGCTCCTGCCGGTGTGCTGGCTGCTGGTCGTGGCCGGCACGTACCTGTCGGTGCGGACCTGGAGCGCGGTCACCGGCATGCTGGTCGTCGGCTTCGCGCTGGCCTTCGCCGCCGTCGGCGGGCCGCGCCCGGCCGGAGCCGGGCCGGGGCTGCAACTGCTGTACATCCTGCCGTCGTTCCCGCCGTACGATCCGGGCTCCCTGGGCGAGCGGCTGACCGGCACGACCGTCGGGCTCGCGCTGCTCGTCCTGGCCGAGCGGTACCTCTTCCCCGAACCGCCGACGACGCCCTACCGGGAACTCGCTGCCCGCGCCGCACAGACCGCAGGGCGCTGCGCCCGGGAGCTGGCCGGACCGCCCTACGCGCCCTCGGACGCCACGCTCCGGGCGGCGCGCGACGCGGGCACCCGCCTGCGGCCGCTGACGGTGCCCGAGGCGGACCGGCCGGCCGGGCCGACCGTGCGCGAGCGGGCGCTGGCGCACACGGGTCTGGCCATGCGCACCCTGCTGAGCCGCCTGTCCGTGCTCCCCGGAGCGCCCGGGGGCGGCGGCTCGGACGTGCTGCGCGGCGTGGAGCGGCTCGCGGAGCGTACCGCCGAGGTGCTCCGGCAGCGGACCGGCGGACCTCCCGGGGACGCGTACGAGGACCTCGCCGGGGCCCGCGCCCGGCTGGCCGGAGCCGACCCGGAGGCCGCCCCGGCGGTGCTGCGGCGGCAGGCGGCCCTCCTGGAGGTCGCCGACGCCGCGCTCGTGACGGCGACGGCCGCCGACCTGGCCGTGCGGGGCCGCGCCGCGGCACCGGACGCGCCCTCCGCACGGTTCTGGTACGCGCGGATGAGGACCCCGCGCCTGTGGTGGCACCGGATCCAGGGGCACGCCGGACAGCGGTCCGTCCTCTTCCAGAACGCGGTGCGGATCGCCCTCGCGCTGGCGGCGGTCCGGCTGGTCTCCGGAGTGGACACGCTCCCGCACGGGTTCTGGGCGATGCTGGCGACCCTGAGCCTGACGCGGACCACCGTCGGCGAGACCTGGAGCACGGTCCGGGTGGCGCTGGCCGGCACGTTCGTCGGCGCACTGGTGACCGCGGGGCTGCTGACGCTGGCGGGCTCCGACACCGTGGTGTACGCCGCCGTACTGCCGCTGTGGATGCTCTTCTCGTTCACGGTCGGGCCGGTCAGAGGGGTCGGGTGGGCGCAGGGACTGTTCACCGTGCTGGTGGCGCTGGTGTTCGCGCAGTTGGCACCGGCGAGCTGGCGGCTGGCCGGGCTCCGGATGCTGGACGTGCTGATCGGCAGTGCGATCGGCGCCGTGTTCGGTCTCCTGGCCTGGCCCCGGGGCGCGCACGACGAACTGGGACGCGCGACGGCTGGGCTGCTGCGCAGGGCGGCGGAGATCGTGGTCGCGACGAGCACCTCGGTGGCGGCCGGCGGCGTGCGGGACGAGGCCGCCGGTGTTCCGGGGCACCGGTCGCTGCGGCACGCGCTGATCCTGGCGGAGTCGGCGTACGCGCAGTTCCAGAGCGAGCCGGCCCGCTTCGGGGACGGCGGCCGGCCACGCCGCGGGACCGACTGGCAGGCGGCACTGATGACCGGTCACCACACGCTGTGGGGAGCGGACCGGCTGCTCGCGCCGCCCGAGCGGGGGCGGGCCTTCGTCCCCGCGCTGAGCCGGGAAGCGGCCGCGCGCACGACCCGGCTCGGGGACCGGGTGGCCGGGCGGATGCTGCTCGTGTCGGCGCGGCTGGACCCCGGCGGGGACACCCCGGAGGCACCGCTTCCGCTGCGGGACCCGGCGTTCGACGGATCCGCGGCGCCCCCGGACGGCGCGCCGCGGCGGTACCACGCGACGGTGTCGTGGCTGGACTCCCTGATGACCGACCTGGAGCGGATCACGGCCGCGGACACCTCCTAGGGGGCGCCCGCGGCCTGCTCCAGGACTTCGAGGACGGTGTCGCGGAACAGGGTCGCCTTGTAGCCGGTCTGCGGCAGCGGCCGGCAGCGGTCGAGGACCGTCGCGGCCGCTTCCGCGAGGAGCCCGGGGGTGGCCTCGCGCCCGATCAGGACGGCCTCCACCTCCGTCAGCCGCAGCGGGACGCGCGCCACCCCGCCCGCGGCCACGGCGGCGTGGGTGACCGTGGCCCCGTCGAACGCGAGCCGTGCCGTGGCCTCCACCAGCGGCCATTCGGCGTGGGCGCGGCTGGTGGCCCGGTGGCAGGCGGCGCGCTCGCCGGGCAGGGGAGCGGGCAGCCGGATCGCGGTGAGGATGCGGTCGGGCGGCAGCAGGTGGTCGGCGCGGTGGAGCCGGTCGCCGTCGCCGTACAAGTCGGCGACACTGCGCGGGGATTCGCCGTGGACCTCGGCCTCGGCGTCGTAGGCGAGCAGGGCCATGGCGAGGGTGGACGGATGCGGGGCGATGCACGGCCCGTCCCCGCTGACGACCCCGAAGTGGTGGTCGCCCGTGCGCGCCGGACAGTCGGAGCCGCCCTTCTGCAGGCAGCTGACATGCGGATTGCGGAAGTACCAACAGCGGTTGCGCTGCAGCAGGTTGCCGCCCAGGGTGCCGGCCGCGCGGATCTGCGGGGTGGCCGCGGTCCCGGCCGAGAGCGCCAGGGCCGGCCAGCCGGCGCGCACCTGCGGGTCGGAGGCCAGCGAGGCGAGGGAGGTCAGGGCGCCGATCCGCAGCCCGCCGCCCGGCAGCGGGCTGGTGCCGCGCAGGTGGCCGGCGCCGCCCAGGTCGGTGAACGGGCCCGGGGAGATGCCGCTGCGCTGCCGGGCCGTGGTGTCGGTGCCGCCGGCGCGCAGCTCCCCGCCCCGGGTCAGGACGGCGGCCGACAGGTCGGTGAGGGCGGGCTCGGTGCTCAACGGCGCAGTCCTTCCAGGAGCCGGTCGGGCCGGATGGGCATGTCGTACGGGCGCCAGCCGGTGGCGTCGTGGACCGCGTTGGCCAGGCACGCCGCGGTCGGCAGGGTCGCCACCTCGCCGAGCCCGACACCGCCGCCGGGCACGTGCTCGAAGCCCTCCTGGTGGAAGTGGACGGTGATCTCGGGGGTGTCGCCGATGCCGGGAACGCGGTAGTCCTCCAGGTTCTCCGTCAGCACCCGCCCGGTGGCCGGGTCGGTGCGCCGCTCCTCGTACAGCGCGTAGCCGATGCCCTGGACGACCGCGCCCTCGCACTGGCTGCGCGCCAGCCGGTCCTCGTGGATGCGGCCCGCGGCGATGCCGCTCCACACGCGCAGCGGACGGATCCGGCCGAGCCGGGTGTCCACCTCGACCTCGGCGACCTGCACCGAGCCGGTGAAACCACGGCCGACCGACACACCGCCCATCGTGAAGGGGGTCACGAAGCCCCGGCGGTCACGGGGGCGCCGGCCTGTCACCCGTACGCCGTCCGCCGCTTCCAGCCGGGCGGCGACGTCCACGCCGGGGCCGCCGAGCGCGCCGCGCAGCCGCTCGGCGGCGTCCGCCGCTGCGGGCACCAGGGAGGGCGTGGTGCGGCTGCCGCCGGAGGTGGGACCGTGCACGGTGTCGCTCCGGCCGACCTCGGCGATCACCCGCCCCTCGGGCAGGCCGAGCGCGTCGGCGACGGCCCGGCGCAGCACGGTCCGCGAGCCCGTCCCCATGTCCTGCACGGCGCAGCGGGCGACGACGATCCCGTCCTCGACGGTGAGTTCGACCTCGGTGACGGGATCGAGGAAGTACAGCCAGTTGCCCGCCGCGACGCCGACGCCGCGGCGCAGCCGCCCGGTCCCGCCCCGCGGGCCCGACCAGACCGGCAGCGCGGCCGCCCAGTCGTACAGGGCGTGCCGCTTGGGGTTGCCGTCCCAGCGGCGGCGCAGGGCGATCGGGTCCTGGCCGAGCCGGTGGGCCATCTCGTCGACGGCCTGCTCCAGCGCCCAGCACAGCGTGGGCCCGCCCGGGCCGCGGAAGGGGGCGCCCGGCGGCCGGTTGGTGAGCGTGTCGAAGTCGCGGAGCCGGCGCGGGGCCTTGCCGTACACGAACCGGGCCAGCGCCGCCACAGTGCCGCCCACCGAGACCCCGCCGTCGCTGTCCGCGTCCATGGCCAGCGCGCTCAGGCCGCCGTCCGCGTCCGCGGCCATCGCCAGCCGGATCCGGCTGCCCGGCCGGTATCCGCCGTCGGTGAGCTCCTCGTCCCGGTCCAACACCACCCGCACCGGCGCACCGTGCATCCGCGCCAGTTCCACCGCCGCGACCACGTCCGAGGTCAGCCCCATCTTGCAGCCGAAACCGCCGCCCACGTGGACGGCCCTGGCCACCACCCGGTCGGCGGGCACGCCGAACCGCTCGGCGGCCTCCTCGGCCACCTGCCGCACCGACTGCGTGGACACCTCCAGGTGCAGGGTGCCGTCGACCCAATGGGCCAGGCAGGCGTGCGGTTCGAGCGGGGTGTGGGTCTGCGCGGCGGTCGTGAACTCGCCCTCGACCACCCGTTCGGGGGTGCGGACCCGGGCCTCGCTGATCCGGCGCACGGCCGTGGCGGGGCGTTTGCTCATGGCGGTCGGGCCCCGCAGGTTGCCGCGCCAGCGGGTGGGCAGCAGCTGGGGGGTCTCACCGGAACCCGGTGCCCGCTTGCGGGCCGCCTTGTCCTCGTACACCAACGGGCCCTGCCCGGTGCGGGCCTGCGCCGCGTCGAGCGCCGCCGGCAGCACCTCGTAGTCCACCCTGACCCGCTGCGCGGCCGCCCGTGCGGCGGCCCGGTCCGGCCCCGCGACCGCGGCCACCGGCTGCCCGACGTAGCGCACCACCCCGTCGGGAGGCAGCAGCGGCACCAGCGGGACGTCCCCGGCCTCCAGGGAGCGGACGTGCGCGTGCGCGTGCGGCGAGCGGATGAGGATCCCCTCCAGCGTTCCCTCGGGCCGCACGTCCGTCGTGTACCGGGCCGAGCCGTCGGCCTTCTCCGGGGCCTCGGTGCGCGGGACCGCCCGTGCGTCCGTACCGCCCGGCGCCCCGTCGTAGTCGCCCGCGCAGGCCGCGGCCACCGCGCTGAAGATCCGCTCGTACGCGCCGCAGCGGCACAGGTGGCCCGCCAGCGCGTCCGCGATCTGCTCCCGGCCGGGCGGTGTGCGGCCGTGCGCGGCCCGCCACCGCTCGAAGAAGGCCGCCGCCTCGACCACGAACCCCGGTGTGCAGTAGCCGCACTGGAGGGCGTCCTCGCCGGCGAAGGCGCGCGCCACCGGATGGCCGGCCAGGCCCTCCACCGTCGTCACCCGCCGTCCGGCCAGGCCCACCGCGGGAGTCAGGCAGGACACCCGGGGCTCGCCGTCGACCTGGATGGTGCAGGCCCCGCAGACCCCGCCCGCGCAGACCAGCTTGGTGCCGGTCAGGCCCAGCCGGTCGCGCACCACCTCCACGGCGGCCGGGTCGTCGTCCACGTCCACCGTGCGCTGGGCGCCATTGACCTCGAACTCCACGAGACGTACTCCTCAACCGTGGGTGGCGACCGCCGGGCCTCGCGCTCACCTTCTCGGTCCTTGATATCCCGCTCCCGGCACCGGCGCAGTTCGACGCGCGGCCCTTTACCGCTCCTTACCGGCCACACGCAAGGCTTCAGCGAGAAAAACCCTGATGCCCCATTAGGCTGGTGGGTTGTTCGGCGCCGGACCGGAACAACCTGGGCAGACCCGGGCCCCGCCGGCGCCCCGGACCTTTCCGGGAGCGACACGTGAGGGCCGATGGCAGCCACACCTGAGCACGGTGAACTCACTCTGGTCGACGACACCGTGCCCGGCGGCGGGAGCGTGTCCGACGGGGGCGAGGGGTACGAGGAGTCCGGCAAGTCCGCCCGGTTCACCGCCGGGCCCGCCGCACCGGCGCGCACCCTCGTCGACGTCCTGGAGGCCTCCGTACGGGCGTACCCCGACGAGCTGGCCCTGGACGACGGCACCGAGCAGCTGACCTACCGGGCGCTGGCCGCCGAGGTCGAGCGCCGGCGGCGCGCCCTCGCGGCCGCCGGGGTGGGGCTCGGCGACCGGGTCGGCGTACGCGTGCCGTCCGGGACCAACGAGCTGTACGCGGGCATCCTCGCGGTGCTCGCCGCGGGCGCCGCCTACGTGCCCGTCGACGCCGAGGACCCCGACGAGCGCGCCGAGCTGGTCTTCGGCGAGGCCGGGGTGCGTGCGGTGCTGGGCGCCGGACAGCGCATCCAGGCAGGCGCGGCCCCGGGGGCCGCCGGACCGGCCGCCGCCACCGCGGCGACCGGAGCCGCCCCCGCCGAGGACCGGCCCGCCGCGCGGCGGCCGGACCCCGAGCACGACGCCTGGATCATCTTCACCTCCGGCTCCACCGGCAAGCCCAAGGGCGTCGCCGTCAGCCACCGCAGCGCCGCCGCCTTCGTGGACGCCGAGGCCGAACTCTTCCTCGCCGAGGAGCCGATCGGCCCCGGCGACCGGGTCATGGCCGGGCTGTCCGTCGCCTTCGACGCCTCCTGCGAGGAGATGTGGCTGGCCTGGCGCCACGGCGCCTGCCTGGTCCCCGTCCCCCGCGCCCAGGTGCGCAGCGGCGCCGACCTCGGCCCCTGGCTGGTGGACCAGGAGATCACCGTCGTCTCCACCGTGCCGACGCTGGCCGCGCTGTGGGAGCCCGAGGCGCTCAACGAGGTCCGGCTGCTGATCTTCGGCGGCGAGGCCTGCCCGCCCGAGCTGGCCCAGCGCCTGGTCACCGAGGGCCGCGAGGTCTGGAACACCTACGGCCCCACCGAGGCCACCGTCGTCGCCTGCGCCTCCCTCCTCACCGGTGAGGAACCCATCCGCATCGGCCTCCCGCTGAACGGCTGGGAACTGGCCGTGGTCGACGAGTCGGGCGAGCCGGTGCCGATGGGCGGCAGCGGCCAGCTCGTGATCGGCGGCGTCGGGCTGGCCCGCTACCTCGACCCCGAGAAGGACGCCGAGAAGTACGCCCCGCTCGCATCACTCGGCTGGGAGCGCGCCTACCGCAGCGGCGACCTCGTACGCGCCGAACCGGAGGGGCTGGTCTTCCTCGGCCGCGGCGACGAGCAGATCAAGCTCGGCGGGCGCCGCATCGAACTGGGCGAGGTGGACGCGGCCCTCCAGGCCCTGCCCGGCGTCGCCGGCGCGGCAGCGGCCGTCCGCACCGCCCGCGGCGGCAACCAGCTGCTCGTCGGCTACCTCGTCACCCAGGAGGGCTGGGACCGGGCGGCCGCCGCCCGGCGGCTGCGCGCCGAACTGCCCGCCGCCCTCGTACCGCTGCTCGCGCCCGTCGACGAGCTGCCGACCCGCACCTCCGGCAAGGTCGACCGCGACGCGCTGCCCTGGCCCCTGCCCGACCTGGAGGCCACCGGCCCCGCCGAGCAGCTGTACGGCACCGAGGCCTGGCTCGCCGAGCAGTGGAGCGAGACCCTCGGCGTGGCCGTCACCGGCGCCGCCGACGACTTCTTCGCGATCGGCGGCAACAGCCTCGCCGCCGCACAGCTCACCACGCGGCTGCGCACCCGCTACCCGAGCGCGGCCGTACTCGACATCTACCAGCAGCCCACCCTGCGCAAGCTGGCCCGGCGGCTGGAGAAGTCCGCGCAGGACGACGGCGCCGCCCGGACCGTCGCCCCGGTTCCCTTCCGGTCCCAGGCCGTCCAGGCGCTCCTGCTGCTCCCGCTGTTCACCCTGGTGGGACTGCGCTGGACGGTGGCACTGCTCGCCCTCGGCAACGTCCTCCACCGGTTCGGGCCCTACCCGTGGGCGCCGACCGCCTCCTGGTGGCTCGTCGCCGCCGGTGCGGTGCTGCTCTTCAGCCCGCCCGGCCGCCTCGCGATCGCGGCCGGCGGCGCCCGCCTGCTGCTGCGCGGCGTGACGCCGGGCCGCTACCCGCGCGGCGGCAGCGTGCACCTGCGGCTGTGGACCGCCGAGCGGCTGGCCGAGTACACCGGGGCGACCTCGCTCACCGGCTCCTGGCTGGAACGCTACGCCCGCGCCCTCGGAGCCAAGGTCGGCCCCGAGGTCGACCTGCACTCCCTGCCCCCGGTCACCGGCATGCTCAAACTCGGCCGGGGCTGCGCCGTCGAGTCCGAGGTGGACCTCTCGGGACACTGGCTGGACGGGGACCGGCTGGAGATCGGCCCGGTCAAGGTCGGTGCGGGCGCGGTGGTCGGCACCCGCAGCATGCTCTTCCCCGGCGCCCGGGTCGGCAAGCGGGCCGAGGTCGCCCCCGGTTCCGCCGTGGCCGGACAGATCCCCACCGGCCAGCGCTGGGCCGGCGCACCCGCCGTCAAACTCGGCAGGGCCAAGCACAACCGGCCCAAGGAGCGCCCGCCGCGCGGGATGTGGTGGCGGGCCATGTACGGCGCGACCGGCTTCTGCCTGACCGCGCTGCCGGTGCTCGCGGCCCTGCCCGCCCTGCTCGTGGTGAGCCGGTTCGTGCCCGCCGACGCGGGGTTCGCCCGGGCGCTGGGCGGAGCGCTGCTCGCCGTGGTGCCGGGGGCGCTCGCCTTCGGGTTCGCGTACGCGTTACTGCTGCTGGTCTCCGTACGCCTGCTCAGTCTCGGTCTGCGCACGGGAATCCACCCGACGCACAGCCGGGTCGGCTGGCAGGCCTGGACGGTCACCCAGCTGATGGACCTGTCCCGGGAGACGCTCTTCCCGCTGTACGCCGGCCTGATCACCCCGGTGTGGCTGCGGCTGCTCGGCATGAAGATCGGCCGGGGCGCGGAGGTGTCCACCGTGCTCGCGCTGCCGAGCCTCACCACCATCGGCGAGGGGGCCTTCCTCGCCGACGACACCCTGACCGCCCCCTACGAACTGGGCGGCGGCTGGATAAGGATCGGCCCCTCCGAGATCGGCCGGCGCGCCTTCCTCGGGAACTCCGGAATGACCGCGCCGGGCCGTACCGTGCCGGACGACGGACTGGTCGGCGTGCTGTCCGCCACGCCGAAGAAGGCCAAGAAGGGCAGCTCCTACCTGGGCCTGCCGCCGGTCCGGCTGCCGCGCTCCGCCGCGAACGCCGACCGGAGCCGCACCTACGACCCGCCCGCGCACCTGCTGTGGGCGCGCGGGCTGGTGGAACTGTGCCGCCTCGTCCCTGTGTTCTGCTCGGCCGCCCTGGCCGTACTGACCGTGGCCGCGCTCTGCGCGCCGGCCACGGCGGGCGGCCCGGGGATCTGGGGCACCGCACTGCTTTCCGGAGCCGTCCTGCTCACGGCCGGCGCGGCCGCGTGCGTGGTCGCGGTCGCCGCGAAGTGGCTGCTGGTGGGCCGGCACGGGGCGGGGGAGCACCCGCTGTGGAGCGGATTCGTGTGGCGCAACGAACTGGCCGACACCTTCGTCGAGGTACTGGCCGTGCCGTGGCTGGTCGGCGCGGTCCCCGGGACACCGCTCATGACCCTGTGGCTGCGCGGGCTCGGCGCCCGGATCGGCCGGGGCGTGTGGTGCGAGAGCTACTGGCTGCCCGAGACGGACCTGGTGGTGCTGGGCGACGCGGTCAGCGTCAACCGCGGCTGTGTGTTGCAGACCCACCTCTTCCACGACCGGATCTTGAGGACGGATACTGTGGTCCTCCGCGAGGGCGCCACCCTGGGCCCGGGCGGAATCGTCCTGCCCGGGAGCACGGTCGGGGCCCGCAGCACACTGGGGCCGGCCTCCCTGGTGATGGCCGGGGAGTCCGTCCCCGCCGACACCCGCTGGCTGGGCAATCCGATCGAGGCGTGGCGGTCCTGACGGGGCCAGAACGGAAGCGGCAGTGAACGGCCAGCAGACAGCGCCATCCGACCCGTACTTCCCGGCCAACGGCGACCCCCGTTACCGCGTGCACCGGTACGAACTCGCCCTGGAATACCGCCCCGGCCCCAACCGGCTGGCCGGGACGGCCCGGCTCAGCGCCATCGCCGGGCGGGCGCCGCTCGCCGAGTTCCACCTGAACCTGGCCGAGTTCAAAACAGGGCGGGTCCTGGTGAACGGCCGGGCCCCGCACTACACCCACCGGGGCGGTCGGCTCCGCGTCCGCCCGGCCAAGCCGCTGCCCGCCGGCGCCGCCTTCACCGTGGAGGTGCACTGGGCGGGCAACCCCAAGCCCGTGCGCAGCCCTTGGGGCGGCCTCGGCTGGGAGGAGCTGACCGACGGTGCCCTGGTCGCCAGCCAGCCGGTCGGTGCGCCCTCCTGGTACCCGTGCAACGACCGGCCCGCCGACAAGGCCTCGTACCAGATCTCCCTCAACACCCCTTCCGCCTACACGGTGGTGGCCGGCGGCCGGCTGCTCACCCGTACCACCAGGGCCAGCACCACCACCTGGGTGTACGAGCAGCCCGCCCCGACCTCCAGCTACCTCGTGGGCCTGTCCATCGGCATGTACCAGACGGTGCTGCTCGGCGACCCCGGGCTCGGCGGCGTCACGCAGAGCGCCCACGTGCCGGCGCACCTGCTGCCCGAGTTCTCCCGCGACTTCGCCCGGCAGCCCGACATGATGCGGTTGTTCGAGGAGCTGTTCGGCCCCTATCCCTTCGGCGAGTACGCCGTCGTCGTCGCCGATGAGGAACTGGACGTCCCCGTGGAGGCCCAGGGCATGTCCCTGTTCGGCACCAACCACGTGGACGGCGCGCGCGGTTCGGAACGGCTCGTCGCCCACGAGCTCGCCCACCAGTGGTTCGGCAACAGCGTGACCATCGCCGACTGGCGGCACATCTGGCTGAACGAGGGCTTCGCCAAGTACGCGGAATGGCTGTGGTCGGAGCGCTCCGGCGGCCGCACCGCGCACGAACTCGCGGCCGCCGCACACCGGCTGCTGGCCTCGCAGCCCCAGGACCTGAAACTGGCCGACCCGGGCCGCAAGCTGATGTTCGACGACCGCCTCTACCAGCGCGGCGGGCTCGCCGTGCACGCGCTCCGCCGGGCCCTGGGCGACGGCGCGTTCTTCCCGATGCTGCGCGACTGGGCGACCGTGCACCGCCACGGCGTGGTCACCACCACCGGGTTCATCAGCCACGCGGCACGCTACGCGGACCAGCCGCTGGACGAGCTGTTCTCGGCCTGGCTGGAGCGGCCGGCCCTCCCGCCGCCGCCCGCGTAGCGGGGGCGGTCCCGTGAGGGCCACCCGCTTCGGGCCGACGGCCTGTCACACTTGCCATACGGCCGCCATCCCGTGGCAACAACAGGCGGCGAGAATCAGCGCGGGGCAGGGATCCGCACCCCCGCACCCCTCTCCTTCCACCCTGGAGCATTCCGTGACGCTGCTGACGACCTGGCCGGAGAGCGGCCCGGAGACCGTCATACGCCGTACCTCCGAGCCCGCCGAGATCGCCGCCGCGCTGGCGCCGCTCGGGGTCCGCTACGAGCGGTGGCCGGTACGCGAGGACGTCCCGGCGGACGCCGGCAGCGATGCCGTCTTCACCGCCTACCGGGCCGAGATCGACCGGCTGACCGCGGCAGAGGGCTTCGCCACCGTCGACGTGGTCGCCCTGCACCCCGACGGCGACCCCGGTTTCGCCGACAAGGCGAAGGCCGCGCGGGAGAAGTTCCTCGAGGAACACACGCACGATGACGACGACGAGGTGCGCTTCTTCGTCGCCGGCTCGGGCATCTTCTACCTGCACGTGGCGGGTGAGGTCCACGCGGTCCTGTGCGAGCGGGGCGACCTGCTCGGGGTGCCGAAGGGAACCACCCACTGGTTCGACATGGGCACCCGGCCGGCCTTCACCGCGATCCGCTTCTTCCACGAGGAGGACGGCTGGATCGGCACGTTCACCGGCAGCGGCATCTCGCGGCGGTTCCCCGACTTCGACACGATCACGGCGGGGTACGCGGCGTGACCCACAGCGTGGACGCCGTCGTACTGGACATCGAGGGCACCACCAGCGCCACCGGCTTCGTCGTCGACGTGCTCTATCCGTACGCGCGCGAGCGGTTCGGCGCCCTGCTCGCCGAACGGGCCGGCGAGCCGGAGGTGGCCCGCGCCCTCGCGCTGGTACGGGCGGAGCTGGGCGAGCCGGACGCGGGCCCGGCACGGATCGAGCGGGCGCTGAACGCCTGGCTCGACGAGGACCGGAAGGTGACGCCGCTGAAGACCCTTCAGGGCGTGCTGTGGGCCGAGGGGTTCGCACGCGGTGAACTCGTCTCGCACTTCTACGCGGACGTGGTGCCCGTGCTGCGCCGCTGGCACGCGTCGGGCGTGCGGCTGTACGTGTACTCGTCCGGGTCGGTGGCCGCACAGCGGGCGTGGTTCGCGCACAGCCCCGAGGGCGATCTCAGCGACCTCGTCAGCGGCTGGTACGACACGGAGAACGCCGGCCCGAAGCAGCACGCCGGGTCCTTCCGGACCATCGCCTCGGGCACCGGGATCCCCGCGGACCGGCTGCTGTTCCTCTCCGACCGCGTGGGTGAACTGGACGCCGCCCGGGCGGCGGGATGGCGGGCGGTGGGGGTGCGGCGGCCGGGGGAGCCGTACTACGAGCAGGGCGTACAGGACCACACGGAGGCACGGACCTTCGAGGACATCGGCGTGGTGGGGAGCGGAGCGTGACGACGGAGTCCGACCTGGAGCGGGCGGGGGCGGTACTGGCGGCCGAGGCGGCGCGCTTCGCCTCCTTCGGCTGGATGCGCGGTACCTCCGGCAACCTGTCGGTGCTGCTGTCCCGCGAGCCGTTCCGGCTGGCCGTGACGGCCAGCGGGCACGACAAGGGCGAACTCACTGCCGAGGACGTGGTGTTGGTCGACGGTAACGGTGCGGCGCTGCTCGGCGGCACGCCGTCCGCGGAGGCGGAGCTGCACGCGCGGGTCGCCCACCTGACGGGCGCGAACGCGGTGGTGCACGTGCACACCGTCGCCTCCGTGCTCATGGGGCGCAGGCAGCCGGGGGGCATCGTTCTGAAGGACCTGGAGATGCTCAAGGGCGTCGGGCATCCGGCGGAGGGGGAGGAGATCACCCTGCCCGTCATCGCCAACAGCCAGGACATGAAGGTCCTCGGAGACCGCCTGGAGGCCGCCCGCGACCCGCGGATGCCGGCGGTGGTCGTGGCGGGCCACGGCCTGTACGCGTGGGGCGACTCCCCGCGCCAGGCGCGCCACCACACCGAGATCGTCGAATGGCTCCTCGAACTGGAGCTGGCGACGGGCTGACGAGCCGTGGAGTTCCGTGCGGAGGGGCCCTCCCCGCGGGGAGGGCCCCTCCGCGTGCCGCGGGTCAGGCGAGGTGTTCCGCGGGGAGCTCGCCCGCCGACACCTCCAGCACGCCCCGCTCGGTGACCAGCGCGGTCACCAGGCTGCCCGGCGTCACGTCGAAGGCCGGATTGTGGCCGCGGGAGCCGGCCGGCGCGGTGCGGACGCCGCCCCACTCCAACACCTCCTCCTCGCCCCGCAGTTCGATGGGGATCTCCTCGCCCCCCGCGGTCGCCAGGTCCACCGTCGTGGTCGGTGCGGCCACGATGAACGGGATGCCCGCGTGGGCGCAGGCCAGGGCTATGCCGACCGTGCCGACCTTGTTCGCGGTGTCGCCGTTCGCGGCGATCCGGTCGGCGCCCACCACCGCGGCGTCCACCTCACCCCGCAGGATGGTCCCGGCCGCCGCACCGTCGGCCTGCACGTAGTGCGGTATGCCCTCCTGGACGAGCTCCCAGGCGGTCAGCCGGGACCCCTGCAGGAGCGGCCGCGTCTCGTCCGCGTACACCGTCTCCAGCCGTCCGCGGGCGTGCAGTTCGCGGATCACGCCGAGCGCCGTGCCCCAGCCGGCCGTGGCGAGCGCGCCGGTGTTGCAGTGCGTCAGGATGCGCAGCGGCCGGTCCACGCCGAGCCGCTTCAGCAGCCAGTCCGCGCCGTGCGCGCCCAGCGCGTGATTGGCCTCGACGTCCTCGCGCTGCACGGCGGCCGCCTCGGCCAGGACCGCGGACAGGCCCTCGTCCAGCCGCGCCAGCACCCGGTCCAGGGACACGGCCAGGTTGACCGCGGTCGGCCGAGCGGCCCGGATCCGGGCGACCTCCTCGCGTACCCGCGTACGGTCCCAGCCCTCGCGCTCACCCTGCAGCAGCGCGATGGCCACGCCGTAGGCCCCGGCAGCGCCGATCGCCGGTGCGCCGCGCACCACGAGCCGCTTGACCGCGTCGACCAGGCCCTCCACGTCGTCGACGCGCAGCACCTCCGTGCGGTGCGGCAGCGCGGTCTGGTCGATCAGCGCGAGACCGTCTCCGGCCCACTCGACGGCACGCAGTTCCCGGGTCATGGCAGTGCACTCCAAAGGCTCAAGGGGGGACAGGAGGGAGGGGAGGGGTGCGCGTCACCGTACAGGAGCCGCGGGAACCACAGTTCGAGACGGAGGGCCCGTCACCCGGACCCGGTGCTACGCTCCTGACCTCAACGATCTGTTGCACGGTAGTCCGAGGGGAGAGCGCACATGCTGCTGACGCTGCGCCGCTACCTCGACTACGGCCGGTGCGCCAGCGACGCCTGTCGCGGCTGAGCGCTCCCTCGCCGGGCTCCTGACGAGCCTTTCACAACACGCCGGATTTCACGTCGAATTCATCGATGTCGCGCGCCGTTCACATGCGGGCGGCCGCCTGGACCGCGATCCCGCATCCCCGGACGCGCGTCCACCCGTGCGTCCGTACACCCGAACCGTCCCGGAAGGTCACCTCCATGTCCCGGAGATCCCGTACCCACGCCCTTCGACTCGCCGCGGCACTGGCCGGAGGCGCCCTGCTCGCCACCGGCTGCAACGCCGCCGCGGCGAAGAAGGAGGAGGGCGGCAAGAGCGCCGGCCCGGCCTTCACGCTCGTCACCCCGGACGCGGTGGGACAGAACGAGTTCCTCAAGCTCTCCGTGGACGGCGTCAAGGCGGCGGCCAAGGCGCACTCCGGCAGCTCCAAGGTCTACGAGTCCACCGACGCTGCCTCCCGGCAGCAGAACGTCCAGGCCGCGGTGGACGCCGAGCCCGAGGTGATCGTCCTGGTCGGCTTCGAGTTCGCCGACCTGGTCGCCCAGCAGGCCGAGGCCCATCGCGACCAGCGGTTCCTGGTGGTCGACGCCTGCACCAAGCAGACCTACCCCAACGTGAGTTGCGCCGTGTTCCGGGAGCACGAAGGGGTCTTCCTGGCCGGCGCCGAGGCCGGACTGCTCAGCAAGAGCGGCAAGGTCGGAGCGGTGGACGTGCTCGACACGCCCCAGTTCCACCGGTACAGCGATCCGTTCGCGGCGGGGGCGAAGAAGACAGCGCCCGCGAGCGAGGCCACCACCCGCTTCGTCGGCGGCCAGTCGCCCTTCAACGACTCGGCCCGCGCCAAGGAGCAGGCGAGCTCGCTGATCGCGGCAGGGACCGACCAGCTGATGGCGGCCGCCGCCGCGGGCAACTACGGCGTCTTCGAGGCGGCGAAGGCCAAGGGCGCCCTCACCTACGGCGTGGACGTCAACCAGTGCCCCTCCGCGCCCGGCACCGTCGTCGACAACGTGATCAAGAAGACCGATGTCGCGGTGGAGAAGGGCATCGAGCAGGTGCTCGGCGGCAAGGGCGGCCAGAGCGTCTCCTATGGACTCAAGGAGGGCGGCATCAGCCTGACCGGCCTGGAGCCGGGCGTCGCGGAGTCCCAGTGCGTCATCGCCCGGCACGCCCCGGTCCTGGACCAGGTCAGGCAACTGCGCGACCAGATCGTCTCCGGGGAGCTGAAGGTCGATGACCCTGCTGCCAAGTAGCCCTTCCGAACCGGTCGTCGAACTGAGGGGGATCACCAAGCGGTACCCCGGCACGCTCGCGAACGACGCCGTCGACCTCAGCGTGCGGCGCGGCGAGATCCACGCCCTGATGGGGGAGAACGGCGCCGGAAAGTCCACCCTGATGTCGATCCTCTACGGGACGCAGCGGCCGGACGCGGGCACCATCCGTGTCGAGGGGCGCGAAGTGGCCTTCTCCGGCCCGGCCGACGCGATCGCCGCCGGGCTCGGCATGGTCCACCAGAGCTTCCGGCTCTTCGACTCGCTGACCGTCGCCGAGAACGTCGTCTTCCGCGCCGAGCCCGGCCGGTTCGGGCTCCTCGACCGTGCGGCCGCGCGGCGCCTGGTCGTCGAACTCGCCGAGGAGCACGGGCTGCCGGTGGACCCCGACGCCCCGGTCGCCACCCTGCCCGTCGGGGTGAGGCAGCGGGTGGAGATCCTCAAGCTGCTGTACCGGGGTGCCCGCGTCCTGATCCTCGACGAGCCGACGGCCGTGCTCACCCCCGGCGAGGCCGGCCGCCTGCTCGCCGTACTCAAGTCCCTTGCCGCGCAGGGACGTTCCGTCATCCTCGTCACCCACAAGCTGCACGAAGTGCTGGAGGGCAGCGACAACGTCACGGTGCTGCGCGACGGCCGGGTCACGGCCCGGCTCCGTACCGCCGACACCACCGCGGAGGAGATCGCCGAGGCGATGACCGGCCGCCGGGTGGCGCTGGACCGCGTCCACCCGCCCGGTACCCCCGGCGAGGCGGTGCTGTCCGTATCGGCGGTGCGCGGGGTGGACCTGACCGTACGGGCCGGCGAGATCGTCGGCATCGCGGGCGTCGCGGGCAACGGCCAGAGCGAGCTGGTGGAGGCCCTCGCCGGGCTGCGCCCCGTCGGCTCGGGCCGCGTCGAGCTCGCCGGACGCGACATCACCCACGCCCCGCCGGCCCGGCGCAGGACGGCGGGCCTCGCCTACATACCGGAGGACCGCTCCGCGGTGGGCACCGCGCCCGCCGCCTCCGTGGCGGAGAACCTGGCGATGGGCCACCACCGGCGACCCCTCGCCACCCGGCGCGGGCTGCTGCACCCCGAGGCCCTGCGCGCGCACGCCCGCGTCCTGATCGAACGCTTCGGCATCAAGACGCACTCGCCCGCGGCCCCCGCGGGAGCGCTGTCCGGCGGCAACCTCCAGAAGCTGCTCGTCGGCCGCGAACTCGCCCACGAGGCACCGCTGCTGCTCGTGGAACAGCCCACGCGCGGCGTGGACATCGGTGCGGTCCGGCACATCCACGACCAGCTGATCGCCTATCGGGACGCGGGCCACGCCATCCTGCTCGTATCGGCCGAACTCAGCGAGATCCAAGCCCTGTCGGACCGCATCCTGGTGATGTACGAGGGACGGATCGCGGCCTCCTACACGCGGGACGAGGCCGACGAGCGCGCTTTGGGGCTCGCCATGGCGGGGGTCGGCGCAGCGGCATGACCACATCCACCTCCCCCTCCGCGCGCACGTCCGTACTGCGGTCCCCCGTCCTGACCTCCGTGGTCGCCGCCCTCGTCATCGGGGCGCTCCTCCTGGCCGCCGCGGGCGCGGACCCGCTGACCGGCTACGGGGCCGTCCTGAGCGGCTCCCTCGGCCCCGACGGCTTCGCGGCCACCTTGACGACGAGCACCAGCGTCCTCGGCATGGCCCTCGCGCTGGCCGTGCCGCTGCGCGCCGGCCTCGTCAACCTGGGCGGCGACGGGCAGCTGGTGCTCGGCGGCCTCGCCGCCACCGTCACCGGCCTCTACGCGCCGCTGCCCGCCCCGCTCACCGTCGCCGCGGCCCTCCTCGCCGGCATGGCGGCCGGAGCCGCCCACGCCGTGCTCGCCGCCGTGTGCGAGACCCGACTGGGGGTGCCGCTGCTGGTCAGCAGCCTGCTCCTGGCCTACCCGGCAGTCTCCTTCGCCTCCTACCTGGTGCGGTACCCCCTGAAGGAACCCGGCTCCAGCCTGCCGCAGACCCGGCGACTGCCCGACGGCGTGGCCCTGCCCGCGTTCGGGTCGACCACCGTGACCGCCGGGCTGCTCCTCATGGCCGCCGCCGCTCTCGTCCTCGCCTTCGTCGACGCGCGGACCAGCATCGGCTACGAGGTCCGGATGACCGGTCTCAACCCGCGCTTCGCGGCCTACGCGGGGGTGGACCGGGCGCGGCTGACCCTGCGCCTGATGGGCACCTCCGGCGCGATCGCGGGCCTGGTGGGGGCGATCGGGGTGCTGAGCTTCCCGTACCGCTTCCTCGACGGCGCGCTCACCGGGCCCGGCTACACCTGGACGGGACTCACGGCGGCGCTGCTCGCCGCGGCCGCCCCGCTCGGCACGGTGCTCGCCGCGTTCTTCTTCACGGTCCTGCAGGTCGGCGGCCTGAGCATGGAGAGGGCCACGGAGGTGCCGCGCGAGCTGACCCAGGTGCTCCAGGCCCTCGTCATCGTCCTCCTCGCCTCCCGGCTGCGGCTGACCCGGCGCGCCGGCCGGCGCACGCAAGAGAAGGAGAAGACCGCCTGATGTCCCTCGAATCCGACCTCTTCCTCTCGGTGCTGCGCGCGCTCACCCCGATCCTGCTCGCCGCGCTCGGCGGGGCGTTGTGCGAGCGGGCCGGCGTCTTCAACATCGGCCTCGAAGGCATGATGCTGATCGGCTGCTTCACCGCGGTCACCACGAGCTGGTTCACCGGCAGCCCGTGGCTCGGCGTGCTCGCCGCAGCGCTCGCCGCCGCCGCGTACTCCCTGATCCTGGCCGTCGGCACGGTGACCCTGCGCGGCGACGCGGTGGTGCTTGGCGTCGCCATGAACCTCCTCGCCGTCGGGCTCACCGGCTTCCTGCTGCGCACCGTCTTCGGCGTGCGGGGGACCTTCGACGACCCCCGGCTGGCCGGGCTCCCGCTGATCGGCGGGCAGTCGCCGCTCGCGTATCTCGCCTGGGCCGCCGCCCTGCTCACCGCCTTCACGCTCTCCCGCCACGTGTGGGGTCTGCGGCTGCGCGGGGTCGGCGAAGCGCCCGCCGCCGCCGCGGCCCTGGGGGTGAGCCCCGTCAAGTACCGCTACGGGGCGGTGCTGGCCGCCGGGACGCTGTGCGGGCTCGGCGGTGCCCAACTGGCCTTGGGCAACGTCACGTTGTTCTCCGAGAACATGACGGCGGGCCGGGGCTGGATCGCCGTGGTCGCGGTCATGCTCGGCCGCGCCGCGCCCCTGGGCGTCCTGCTGGCCGCCCTGCTGTTCGCCCTCGCCGAAGCGGTCGGCTTCCGGCTGCAGGGGCTCGGCCTCCCCCAGCAGGCCACGGACGCCGCCCCGTACGCCGTCACGCTCGTCGCCCTCTTCCTGACCACGGCGGCACGCCGCCGTGCCGCCCGTACGAGAACCGGAGCCGTCGTATGACGCTGGACACGCTGCCCCTCACCCGCATCCCGGGCACGGGCCTCCCGCCCTCCGCGCTGGTCGTGGGCGATCCGGCCCGCGCCGCAGCCCTCGCGGCGCTGCTCGACGATGCCAAGGAGGTGTCGCACCACCGCGAATACCGTGTGTTCACGGGGAGTTGGGAGGGTCTGCCGGTGGTGGTCGCCTCACACGGGGTGGGCGCCCCCGGGGCGATCCTGCTCTTCCGTGAGCTGGCCGACGCCGGTGTGCGCACCCTCATCAGGCTCGGTACGGCGGGCGCGATCCGGCCCGGAATCGCCGACGGCGACCTGGTCATCGCGGAAGGGGCGGTACGCGACGACGGGGTGACCGGGCAGCTGCTGCCGCCGGAGTACCCCGCGGTGGCCGCGCCCGAGGCGGTCCTCGCGCTCGCGAAGGCGGCCCGCGAGGCGTGCGCACCCCACCACCGGGGCCTCGTCTGGACCCGCGCGGCCTTCCAGCCCGGCCTGCTGCCCTTCCCGGCGTACGGGGAGGCCGGCGTCGCCGCGATAGAGATGGAACTCTCCGCGCTGCTGGTCACGGCCTCGCTGCGCGGACTGACCGCGGGCGGAGTGCTGGTGGTGGACGGGGCGAACGCCGACGACCTCGTGGACGTGGAGGCGACCGGCGGGTACGACCCGCACCGGCAGGTGGTCGCTGACGGCGTCGGCAGGGCCGCCACCGTGGCCCTGGAGGCGCTGCGGCTGCTGGCCGACGACAGGTGGTGAACCGGTGTCCCCGGCCGGAGGTTCCGGCCGGGGACACCGTGGTGGCTGCCGCTACCAGAGCACGGGCAGGCGCTCCGGCAGGCGCTTCATGAAGCGGGTGCGCCAGACGAGCTGATCGATCGGCACGGCGAGCTGGAGGTTCGGCATCTTCTCCAGGAGCACCTCGATGGCGATCTCGGTGTGCCTCTTGCCGAGGGCGGTGGCCGGGCAGTAGTGCTGTCCGCCGCCGAAGGACAGGTGCGTGCCGGCGTTGGGCCGGTCGATGTCCACGACGTGCGGGTCGGGGTACACGGCCGGATCGGTGTTCGCGGCCTCGACCAGGACCAGCAGCAGCTCGCCCTTCTTCACCTCGACGTCGCCGAGGGTGACGTCCTCCAGGGCGAGCCGGGGCAGCCCGTCGGCGATCGACAGGTTGATGCGCAGGAGTTCGTCCACCGCGGCGGGGATCTTCTCCGGCTCCTTGCGCAGCCGCTCCCACACCTCCGGGTGCTGGATGAGCGAGACGAGCGCCATCGTCAGGAAGCCCATGGTGGAGATGACCCCGGCGCCGAACAGCGTGACGCCGACGGTGGCCAGCATCTCGTCCGTCAGGTGCGCGTAGTCGGGGTCCTCGCGCAGGGCGGCGAGTTCGGCGATGAGCCCGGTGGTGGCGGGGTCGTC
Organism: Streptomyces sp. NPDC057010; assembly: GCF_042673805.1. Classification (NCBI taxonomy): domain Bacteria; kingdom Bacillati; phylum Actinomycetota; class Actinomycetes; order Kitasatosporales; family Streptomycetaceae; genus Streptomyces; species Streptomyces sp. NPDC057010. The sequence continues at coordinate 51,036 of NZ_JBHUSC010000007.1, forward strand.
GAGGCGCTCCACCATGTAGGCGATGTCCCGGTCCCAGTTGAGCTTGGCGCCGGTGATGGGGCACGCCGAGTTCATGAACGCGATGTCGAGGCTGGCGGCCAGGCGCGGGGCGTCGGCTTCGGGGATGCCGAGGATCCGGCAGTGCAGGTGCTCCGCGTAGGGGTTGGTGAACTGGCCGCGCAGGTCGACCGGCGCCCCGTGGGACAGGAGGCCGTCGACGAGGGCGGAGGCCTGCTCGCGCATCCAGTCGGTGAGGCCGTCGGTCTTGGGGTTGATCGCCTTGAGGACGGCCTTGCGCAGGCCGGCGCCGGTGATGTTGCCCATGTTGTTGACGACCTCCGGGGGGATCGTCAGCGCGTACTGGCGCGGCACCCCCGGAGCGGAGGTGTCCTTCAGGCTGAATCTGGGGTCCTCGAGGACTTGCTTGCACAGCTCATAGGAGGAGACGAGCCAGGCTTCGTCCCCGGCGATCGTGCGAACCCGCTTGACCGGTTCGCTGCGCAGGGCTTCGACCTCGGGCGGGAGCTGGTCGCCGCGCGCGGAGAACGGGAAGTCGAGAAGGGTGTCAGTGCTCATCGGATTCTCCTTCGGCGGGGGTGATGACGGCGTGGCCCTGGTTGCGCGAGGCGCGCAGGCCCGAGCCGCGCGAGTACAGCAGTTCCGCCATCGGCAGGAGCTGGTGGTAGCAGTTGAGGGAGGACGGCACGCCGAGGATGGCCGGGGTGTCGAGGAAGAGCGGTGCTTCCGCGCACACGTACTCCAGGCACACCTCGCGCTGCCGGGTGGTGGCGGCCTGCCCTCCGAGGACCTTGGAGGAAAGGAACGCGTCGACCAGGGAGTTGCACGTCTCGCGGAACTCCGGGTCGCTGTCCAGCAGGGTGTTCAGGTGCGAGTGGAGCGCGCGGTAGGCGGGGATGTCGGTGAGGGACGACATCGGGCGGGCGCGCAACCGCAGGCCGGTGGGATCGGCTTCGGCGGCGGCGTTGTTCACCTTGGCGCGGACGCCGCGCAGGTTCTTCACCGCCTTGCGGCGTGCCTCGTCCGGGCCGTAGCCGAGGGCCTCGTACATCTCGGCCACGTACAGGTCGGTGTAAATGATGTCGACCTGCTGGAAGTTGCGCATGCCCCAGTGGGCGAGGTCCGTGACCCTCTGGGCCGAGAAGTAGCTGTTCCCGGGGGAGATGCCGATGACCGCGTGATCGCCTTCGGTGTGGATCACCTGGCAGTGCGGGGTGTACGGACGGACTGTGAAGACTTCGGTTGCTGTCGTCAACAGGGTGTCGGGTCCTTCGCGCCGCAAGTCCCAAGGAGCCCTGTGCCCAAGGTGTGGCGGCGACGTGAGGGAAGCTACACGAACGGTGTGCAACGTTCCATGTCTTCTGGGTGACAACTCACCTGGTGGACATCACAGTTGTGTGGCGGCCCGCGTACCGTTCGGTCGGCCGGGCCGGGGGCCCGGCCGATCGAACGCCGGCGTCAGCGGAGGTCGAACCGGTCGAGGTTCATGACCTTGTCCCATGCCGCGACGAAGTCCTTGACGAACTTCTCCTTCGCGTCGTCGCTCGCGTAGACCTCCGCGAGCGCGCGCAGCTCCGAGTTCGACCCGAAGACGAGGTCGGACCGGGTGCCGGTCCACTTGACCCGGCCCGTGGCGGCGTCGCGGCCCTCGAACGCGTTCGCGTCCTCGGACGTCGGCGTCCAGGTCGTGCCCAGGTCGAGCAGGTTGACGAAGAAGTCGTTCGTCAGGGCACCGGGGGTCGTGGTGAACACACCGTGCGGGGACTGCTGGTGGTTCGCGCCCAGGACGCGGAGGCCACCGACGAGGACGGTCAGCTCCGGGGCGCTCAGGGTCAGCAGGTTCGCCCGGTCGAGCAGCAGGTACTCGGCGGGCAGCCGGTTGCCCTTGCCGAGGTAGTTGCGGAACCCGTCTGCGGTCGGTTCGAGCGCGGCGAACGACTCCACGTCCGTCTGCTCCTGCGAGGCATCCGCGCGGCCCGGCGCGAACGGGACCTCGACCGTGAAGCCGGCGTCCTTCGCCGCCTGCTCGACGGCGGCGGCGCCGGCGAGCACGATCAGGTCGGCGAGCGAGATCCGCTTGCCGCCGCTCTGGGCGGCGTTGAAGGTCTCCTGGATCCCGGTCAGGACGCGCAGGACCGCCGCCACCTGGTCGGGCTCGTTGACCTCCCAACCGCTCTGCGGCTGGAGGCGGATACGGGCACCGTTGGCGCCGCCGCGCTTGTCGCTGCCGCGGAAGGACGAGGCCGACGCCCACGCGGTGGAGACCAGCTGGGACACCGTCAGGTCCGAGTCGAGGACCTGCTGCTTGAGCGCCGCGATGTCGGCGGCGTCGACGAGCTCGTGCGTGACCGGGGGCAGCGGGTCCTGCCACAGCAGCGTCTCGGCCGGGACCTCGGGGCCGAGGTAGCGCACAACCGGGCCCATGTCGCGGTGGGTCAGCTTGAACCACGCGCGGGCGAAGGCGTCCGCGAAATCGGCGGGGTTCTCCAGGAAGCGGCGCGAGATCTGCTCGTACGCCGGGTCGATCCGCAGCGAGAGGTCGGTCGTCAGCATCGTCGGAGCGTGGCTCTTCGACGCGTCGTGCGCGTCGGGCACGGTACCGGCCCCGGCGCCCTCCTTCGGCCGCCACTGGTGCGCGCCGGCGGGGCTCTTGAACAGCTCCCACTCGTAGCCGAAGAGGATCTCGAAGAAGCTGTTGTCCCAGGCGACCGGGGTGTTCGTCCAGGTACCCTCGAGACCGCTGGTGATCGTGTCACCGCCCTTGCCGGTACGGAAGGTGCTGCTCCAGCCGAGGCCCTGCGCCTCGAGCGGGGCCGCCTCGGGGTCGGCGCCGACGCTGTCGGCCGGGCCCGCTCCGTGCGTCTTGCCGAAGGTGTGGCCGCCCGCGATCAGGGCGACCGTCTCCTCGTCGTTCATCGCCATGCGCCGGAACGTCTCGCGGATGTCGCGTGCGGCGGCCAGCGGGTCCGGAGTGCCGTTCGGGCCCTCGGGGTTGACGTAGATGAGGCCCATCTGGACCGCGCCGAGCGGGTTTTCCAGCTCGCGGTCGCCGGTGTAGCGCTCGTCGTCCAGCCAGGTGGTCTCGGGACCCCAGTACACGTCCTCGTCGGGCTCCCAGACGTCCGCCCGGCCGCCGCCGAAGCCGAAGGTCTCGAAGCCCATCGACTCCAGGGCGACGTTGCCGGCGAGGATCATGAGGTCGGCCCACGAGAGGCTCTGCCCGTACTTCTTCTTGACCGGCCACAGCAGGCGCCGCGCCTTGTCCAGGTTCGCGTTGTCCGGCCAGCTGTTGAGCGGGGCGAAGCGCTGCTGGCCGGCCCCGGCGCCGCCGCGGCCGTCGCTGATCCGGTAGGTGCCCGCGCTGTGCCAGGCCATCCGGATGATGAAGGGGCCGTAGTGGCCGAAGTCGGCGGGCCACCAGTCCTGCGAGGTGGTCAGCACCTGCGCGATGTCCTGCTTGACCGTCGGCAGGTCGAGGGTGGCGAACGCGGCGGCGTAGTCGAACTCCTCACCGAGCGGGTTGGCCACGGCGGGGTTCTTGGCGAGGATCTTCAGGTTGAGGCGCTCGGGCCACCACTGGCGGTTTCCACCACCCTGGGTGGGATGCGCGGCGCGCCCGTGATCGACGGGGCAGCCACCTCCACCCCCGGCCTTGGCGTCGGTGACGATTGCGTCGTGGTTCTCAGACATGGGAATCCTTCCGGACCAAACGGATCACGGTGTTCAGGAGGAACTGCATGCTGTGGAACTCGCGGGGCCCAGCCCCCGGCCATTGGCCCGCTCTGGAGTTTTCCTGTCCCTTGGCTATCTGCGGAACCGATCCTACGATGGACGGAATCCAAGTCAAGAAGAACACCAAATCAAGGAACACCGAACGCGCCGGGGCATCCCGCCGAACCTGAAAAGGTGAGCCGACATGAGTGACCTGGTGGAGCGACTGCGGGGCCGTGGCTGGCGGATGACGTCCCAGCGGCGGGTCGTGGCGGAGGTCCTCGACGGCGACCACACCCACCTCACGGCGGACGAGGTGCACGCCCGCGCGATGGAGCTGCTGCCCGAGATCTCCCGGGCGACGGTGTACAACGCCCTGGGCGAACTGGTGTCCCTCGGCGAGGTCGTGGAGGTCTCCACCGACGGCCGCGCGAAGCGCTACGACCCCAACGCGCACCAGCCGCACCAGCACCTCCTGTGCTCCGGGTGCGGGCTCATCCGCGACGTCCACCCGGCCGGCGACCCCCTGGCCGACCTCCCGGAGGAGGGCCGGTTCGGCTTCACCGTCTCCGGAGCCGAGGTGACCTACCGCGGCCTGTGCCCGGCCTGCGCCGCGGTGTAGGGACGCCGTACAGCGATGATGTGAAGAACTTGCGTGCATTGCGTGGGGGAGATCGGGGCGACCCGCAGGTTTTTCGTCAGGGAATTCGTATGACTGTGCGGAGAATGGCTTGTCGCATCGGTCTAACTCGTCGGTAACTCGTGACGAAACCCGAGCTCCTGAGCCCTGCGGGGCGCTGACCAGCCACAACTCGACGCCGCCTGACGATCGAACAGTGCATTCGGTGATTCGCACACGCCGGGTATGGTCGAGCCCGTTCGCACGCCGGTGGGAGGGGTGTGCATCACCGGGAATTCCGATGGGGGAGAGAAATCGGGGCACGCACGGCCCCCGCGTGCGAAGACCGACCGGAAGACGTTCGAGGCGAGGCAAACCGATGGATGCTCCGACCACCACGTCGGGTAATGGCGACAGATCGGGCGGCGACGGCCGGGACGCGGGCTGGTTCGGTCGAAGCCCGAAGGCGACGACCCCGGCGCCGGCGCCCGCGGGGCCCGGGCAGCATCCCCCGGACGCGCGCCGCACACCCAGCCGACCCGTCACCCCGGTACGCCCGGTCGGCAACGGCGCCGCCAGGAACCGCACCGCCCCCACGACCCCGCAGGCCCCCGCGGCCCCCGCGCAGGCGCGCCCCGCCGCACCCGCCGGGCCCGCAGGACCCAACCCTTCCGGCCTCGGGGGCCCTTCGGGACCCGGCCGACCGGCAGGCCCCGACGCTTCCGGCCTCGGGGGCCCTTCGGGACCCGGCCGACCGGCAGGCCCCGACGCTTCCGGCCTTGGGGGCCCTTCGGGACCCGGCCGGCCCGCAGGGCCCGACGCTTCCGGCCTTCGGGGTCCTTCGGGCCCGGCCGGGCCGGCGCCCGAGGACACCTCCGACGGCGCGCTGCTGCGCCGCACGATGGCGGAGATCGAGCCGATCGCCGACAAGGTGACCTCGCACTTCTACGCCCTGCTGTTCCTGCGCCACCCCGACCTGCGGGCCCTGTTCCCCGCGGCGATGGACACCCAGCGGGACCGCCTCTTCAAGGCGCTGCTCACCGCCGCGACCCACGTGGAGGACACCGCCGTCCTGACCGCGTACCTGACGAACCTCGGCCGCGGCCACCGGAAGTACGGCACCCTGCCCGAGCACTATCCCGCCGTCGGCGAGTGCCTCATCGGCGCCCTCTCCACCTACGCCCCGCAGACCTGGGGTCCCAGGACGGAGGCCGCCTGGGTGGGCGCGTACACCGTGATCTCCCAGATCATGATCGACGCGGCGGCCAAGGACGAGCTGCGCGCCCCCGCCTGGTGGCAGGCGGAGGTGGTCGCCCACGAGATGCGGACACCGGACATCGCGGTCGTGACCCTCCGGCCCGACGCCCCCTACCCCTTCCTCGCCGGCCAGTACGCATCCGTCGAGACCCCCTGGTGGCCGCGCGTCTGGCGGAACTACTCCTTCGCCTCCGCGCCCCGCTCCGACGGGCTGCTCTCCTTCCACGTCAAGGCCGTCCCGGCGGGCTGGGTCTCGGGCGCCCTCGTGCACCGCGCCCGCCCGGGCGACGTGATCCGGCTCGGCGGCCCCGCCGGATCCATGACCGTGGACCACACCACCGACAACGGGCTGCTGTGCCTGGGCGGCGGCACCGGTATCGCGCCCATCAAGGCCCTGGTCGAGGACGTGGCCCGGCACGGCCGCCGCCGGTCCGTCCAGGTCTTCTACGGAGCCCGCCGCGACCACGACCTGTACGACATCGACACGATGCTGCGCATGCAGCAGTCGCACTCCTGGCTCTCGGTCCGTCCGGTCGTCGACGACGGCCCCGACGACAACCTGTGCGGCCGGCTCCCCGACGCCATGTACGAATACGGTCCGTGGCACACGTACGACGCCTACCTGTCCGGCCCGCCCGGCATGATCCGCCAGGGCGTCGACACCCTGCTGGGGATCGGCATCCCCACCCACCGCATACGGCACGACTCCATCGAGGAACTGGTCGGGGCAAGGAATTGAGCACATCCGAACAGACCGGGCACCGCTCGGCGGCGCCCGTACGCACCACCCGCCCGGGCAGCGACGGCGAACACCTGGTCCAGCAGCGTACGGGCACCACCGAACGCGCCGACAAGTTCTACGCCGAGCAGGTCCTGGACCGGCTCAACACCCGGATGCGGGAGTTCGTGGCACGCCAGGAGATGTTCTTCCTGGCCACCGCCGACCGGTACGGCGAGTGCGACAACACCTTCCGTGCCGGCCCGCCCGGCTTCCTGCACGTCCTGGACGAAGCGACCCTCGCCTACCCCGAGTACCGCGGCAACGGAGTGCAGGCCAGCCTCGGCAACATCGAGGAGAACCCGCACGTGGGCATCCTCATGGTGGACTTCCTCCGGGACCGCATCGGGCTCCACGTCAACGGCCGGGCGCGCGTCGTCGCCGACGAGGACATGCGCAGCGCCCGCCCGGGGCTCGCGACCGACCCGGTGCCCGGCCGCCGCGCCCGGGTGTGGGTGGAGGTCGCCGTCGAAGAGGCGTACATCCACTGCGCCAAGCACATCCCCCATCTGCAGAAGGTGCCCCCGCGCGGGACCGGCCGCGCGTGGGGAACGGACGACTTCAAGCGCAAGGGCGGTGACTTCTTCGCGGCCGCCGCCGAGGCTCCGGGACGGGGCGTCTTCCTGCCGCCGCCGCGCGCGGACGCGGCGACCTGGCAGGCGGAGGCGGAGCGCGTCCTGGAGAAGGCCGAGCACCGCTCGGCCGAGCCCGGGGATCCGGCGTTCACCGGCTGGTTCAGGGCGCGGCGCTCGCGCGTTCAGCGGCGCGGCTGACGTTGCGGACGACACGTTCCGTCGTGCCTCAGAAGTTGATCATGTGGCCGGCGAGTCCGTGCACGGCCTCCTTGACCGCTTCGCCCAGCGTCGGGTGCGCGTGCACGTTGCGGGCGACCTCGTGCACGGTCAGGTCCCACTGCTGCGCCAGCGTCAGCTCCGGCAGGAGTTCGGTGACGTCCGGGCCGATCAGATGGGCGCCGATGATCTCCCCGTGCGTGGCATCACTGATCAGCTTCACGAAGCCGGTCGCGTCGCCGAGGCCGTGCGCCTTGCCGTTCGCCGTGAACGGGAACTTGGCGACCTTGACGTCGAAGCCCCGCTCCCGCGCCTGTGCCTCGGTCCAGCCGAAACTGGCGATCTGCGGTTGGCAGTACGTCGCGCGCGGGATCATCGGGTAGTCGAGCTCCATGGTCTCGGCGCCCGCGATCGTCTCGGCGGCGATGACGCCCATGGACTCGGCGGTGTGCGCGAGCATCAGCCGGGCCGTGACGTCACCGATGGCGTAGAGGTGCGGCACCGAGGTGCGGCAGCGGCCGTCGACCTCGATGGCGCCGCGCTCGGTGACCCGTACGCCGGTGGTCTCCAGGCCGTAGCCGGTGACGTTCGGCGCGAAGCCGATCGCCTGGAGCACCTTGTCGGCCTCCAGGACCCTCGTCGCGCCGTCCTTCCCCGTGACCGTCACGCTCACCTGCGGACCCGAATCGTCGATCGACTCCACCCTGGTCGAGGTCAGCACCTCGATCCCCAGCTTCCGGTACTGCCTGGCCAGTTCGGCGGAGACGTCCGCGTCCTCCAGCGGCGCGATCCGGTCGAGGAACTCGACGATGGTCACCTGCACGCCGTAGTTGTGCAGGACGTACGCGAACTCCACGCCGATGGCGCCCGCGCCCGCGATCACGATCGACCGCGGCACGCCGTCGGCGAGGATCTGCTCCTCGTAGGTCACCACGCGCTCGCTGCGCCGGGTGCCGGGCAGCAGCCGCGGCGTGGCGCCGGTCGCGATGATGCAGTTGTCGAAGGACACCGTGCAGATGGCGCCGTCCGGCTGGACGATCTCCAGGGTGTTCGCGTCCAGGAAGGTGCCGCGGCCCTCGAGTTCGGTGATCCCGTTCTTCTTCATCAGGTAGTGGACGCCCTTGACCCGGCCCTCGGCAACCCGGCGACTGCGCTTGAACGCCTCGCCGTAGTCGAACGACACGGTGCCGTCCACCGTGATGCCGAAGGTCTTGGCCTCGTGCGTGAACAGGTGGGCCAGCTCGGCATTGCGCAGGAGCGCCTTGGTGGGGATGCAGCCGACGTTCAGGCAGACACCGCCCCAGTACTTCTCCTCCACGATCGCGACCCGCTGGCCCAGTTGGGCGGCGCGGATGGCGGCGACATAGCCGCCCGGTCCGGCTCCGAGCACGAGGACGTCGAAGCGCTTGCACATGGGAGTTTCCTACTTCCGGTCGGCGGGGCGGAGGTCCAGGACCACCGCGCCGGTGCTGAAGGTCGTGGTTCCGGCAAGGGCCCAGGAGGTGCGGGGAACACCTTCGGGGAACAGCCGCTTGCCCTTGCCGACGATGACGGGATGGATCCAGAGCTTGAGCTCGTCGACGAGCCCGAGTTCGATGAGGGAGTTGGTGAGGTCGCCGCTGGCGTAGATCAGGACGTCGCCCGCGTACCGTTCCCTGATCGCGGGGATCTCGGCGGCCAGGTCGCCGCGGACCACGGTGGCGTTCCAGCGGGCCCGCTCCAGGGTGCTGGACACCACGTGTTTGGGGAGCGCGTTCATCCGTACGGCGAACTCGCCCTCGGAGTCCTCCATCTGCGGCCAGGCGGCGGCCATGCCCTCGTAGGTGACGCGGCCGAGCAGCAGGGCGTCGGCGGAGAACAGCCGGCCGTGGGCGTACTTGGCGTGGTCGCCGTTGAAGTAGGGCCCGGTCCATGCCGGATTCTCCATGACGCCGTCCAGCGACACGTAGGTCAAGGCAATGATCTTGCCCATGGGAATGCTCCTCGATCGAATAACGGACAGCGGCTCGCGCGCCGCCCCGTCCAGGCTGCCTTTCGAAGATCGGCCGAACAACGCGCGATACTGGAACCTGCGTTTAACGAGGCTCAACACAGGGGGACTTGGTGCTGGAGCGCCTGGAGACCGAAGCGTTCCTCACGCTGGCCGAGGAATTGCACTTCGGCCGGACCGCCGAACGCCTGCACGTGAGCACCGGCCGGGTCAGCCAGACCATCAAGAAACTGGAACGGCACATAGGGGCGCCGCTGTTCGAGCGGAACAACCGCACCGTGCGGCTGACCGCCCTCGGCCACCGCCTGTACGAGGACCTGCGGCCCGCCTACGAACAGATCCAGGCCGGCCTCGACCGTGCGATCGACAGCGCCCGGCCGAAGCAGAGCGTCCTGCGGGTCGGCTTCATCGGCGCGGCCGCCGGACAGATCGCCCTCCAGGCGCACCAGCTGTTCCCCGAACGCGAGCCCGGCCGGCGCGTCCACTTCCGCGAGCTGCAGATCGGCGACGCCCTGGTACGGCTGCGTGGGGGCGAGGTGGACGTCCTGCTCGTCCATCTGCCCGTCCCCGGGAACGACTTGGTGATCGGCCCGGTGATCATCTCCGAGCCGAGGATGCTGGCCCTTCCCGCCGGCCACCCCCTGGCCCGGCGCAAGAGCCTGAGCATGGAGGACCTCGTCGCCGTACCGCTCGTGCGCGTCGTCGGCGTCCAGCCCGGCGAGTGGCTCTCGGAACACTTCCCCGACCGCACGCCCCAGGGCAGGGCGATCGCCGCGGGCCCCGAGATCGAGACGTTCCTGGAAGCCCTGCAGGTGATCGCCGCGGGCAACGGGGGCATCATCGTCGGCGCGCAGGTCACCCGGTTCTACGCCCGGCCGGACATCGTCTACGTCCCGATCACCGACACCCCGCCGCTCGACTGGGCCCCCGTCTGGCTGAAGTCGAACAACACGCCCACCGTCCGCGCCTTCGCACGGACGACCCTGGAGGTCGCCCACCGCATCTACCTCGCGGCCTCCCACTGATCCCTCCGGACACCGTTCGCGTAGGGGGCGGTCCGTTCGGCGTGGAGGCGCTCGAAGTGCCCCCACTCCTCTACGCCCAAGACGGCCCGGGCCAGCGGGAACACGGCCTCCTCCTCGTGGTCGAGGTGACCGCCGAGGCCGGTCACCAGGGAACCGGTGAGCACCCCGAACAGGTCCGGTCCGGCGCGGGGATCGGCCAGCGCCTCGTCGATCGCCCCGACGAGGGAGGCGATCGCCGCGTGCTCGGCTTCCATCGCCACCAGCCGCGTCAGGTCGTACGGGCGGCCGCCCAGCGCCTGCCGCAGCGCGGGCCACAGGGCGTCGTCCTCGGCGGAGTGGTGGGCGCGCAGGGCCCCCTTGAACGTCTCCCAGCCGGCCGACCCCAGCAGGACGTGGCGGGGATCGGGGTCGGCGCGGGCGGCGATCCGGGCGAGGTGCCGCAGCTCCCGCCGCAGTACGTCGTGCATCGCGAACATCGCGGTCATGTCCATGGAAATACCTTCCACCGGCGCCGCGGTGCGATCAACGTAGACTTCGCGCGTTGATCAATAACTCTCCGGTTATCGCGTACGGGGGCGGCGATGGAACTACGTGACATAGAGATCTTCCTGGCGCTGGCGGAGGAACTGCATTTCGGCCGGACCGCCGAACGGCTGCGGATCTCCCAGGCACGGGTCAGCCAGGCGATCAAGAAGCAGGAGCGGCGCATCGGCGCCGCCCTCTTCGACCGCACCAGCCGCTCCGTGACCCTGACCCCGGTCGGAAAGGCCCTGCGCCTCGAACTCCAGCAGGCGTACGACCTGATCCAGGGCGGCCTCGCCCGCGCGACCGAGGCCGCGCTGGGCGTGCGGGGGACGCTCCGGCTGGGTGTCATGGGGGTGCTCGCGCAGGAGATGCGGCCCGTGGTCGAGGCGTTCCGCGCCCGGCACCCCGACTGTGACGTCGACGTCGTGGAGATCCACTTCAGCGAGCCGTTCGCACCGCTGCGCTCCGGCAGGACCGACCTGCAGCTGCTGTGGCGGCCCGTCCACGAGCCGGACCTCAGCGTCGGCCCCACCGTGCTGACCGAGGACCGCGTCCTCGCGGTCTCCACGGCCTCGCCCCTGGCGCGACGGGACTCCGTGTCCCTGGAGGACCTCGGCGGCCTGCACGTCCTCGACCCGGGCCCCGAGGTGCCGACGTACTGGTTCGAGGCCATGGTCCCCACGTACACGCCGGCCGGACGCCGCATCGCGCGCGGAAGCGTCGGCCGGACCTTCCACGAGGTGCTCGCCCACGTGTCCGCCGGCGAGATCGCCTGCCCCGTCAACGCCCACGTCCCCCGCTACTACACGCCCCCCGGCATCGCCTTCCTGCCGATCCACGACGCCCCCGTCACGGAGTGGGCGCTCGTCTGGTCCGCCGCGGACGAGAGCGCCCGGCTCCGCGCCTTCGTCCAGACGGCGCAGGACCTCGGGACGCGCCACATCACCGAGCGGGCGGGCTGAGCGCGGGCACGGGCCGGGCGCGCCCGTGAGGTTGTCCACAGGTTCCGGTGGCCGGGCCCGGCGTGTCGGCGGCTGCCGTTACGCTACGTGAATGGCCCTTTCGGATGTTTCCCCCGAGATCTCCGATGCTCTGCAGGTGCTCCACCGCGTCTTCGGCTACAGCTCCTTCCGCGGTGAGCAGCAGCAGATCATCGAGCAGGTCGTCGGCGGCGGCGATGCCCTCGTGCTCATGCCGACCGGCGGCGGCAAGTCGCTCTGCTACCAGATCCCGGCGCTCGTCAGAGAGGGCACGGGCGTCGTCATCTCGCCGCTCATCGCGCTGATGCAGGACCAGGTGGACGCGCTCACCGCCCTCGGGGTCCGGGCCGGCTTCCTCAATTCCACGCAGGACCCGTACGAGCGGCAGGCCGTCGAGCAGGCCTTCCTCGGCGGCGGGCTGGACCTGCTCTACCTGGCTCCCGAGCGGCTGCGCACCGAGAGCACCCAGCGCCTGCTCGACCGGGGGACGGTGTCGCTCTTCGCGATCGACGAGGCGCACTGCGTCGCCCAGTGGGGCCACGACTTCCGGCCCGACTACCTCGCGCTGTCCATGCTGCACGAACGCTGGCCGAAGGTGCCGCGGATCGCCCTGACGGCGACGGCCACCGAGGCCACGCACGCCGAGATCGCCGCGCGCCTGGGCCTGCAGGACGCCGAGCACTTCGTCGCGAGCTTCGACCGGCCGAACATCCAGTACCGCATCGTCGCGAAGAACAACCCGCTCAAGCAGCTGCTGGAGCTGATCCGGACCGAGCACGAGGGGGACGCCGGGGTCGTCTACTGCCTCTCGCGGTCCTCCGTGGAGAAGACGGCGGCCTTCCTGGTCGAGCAGGGCATCGACGCCGTGCCGTACCACGCGGGGATGGACGCCCGCGCCCGTGCCGCGAACCAGTCGCGCTTCCTGCGGGAGGACGGGGTCGTGGTGGTGGCCACGATCGCCTTCGGCATGGGCATCGACAAGCCGGACGTGCGCTTCGTGGCCCACCTCGACCTGCCGAAGTCGGTCGAGGGCTACTACCAGGAGACCGGCCGGGCCGGCCGCGACGGCGAGCCGGCCACGGCATGGCTGGCGTACGGCCTGCAGGACGTGGTCCAGCAGCGCAAGATGATCGACGGCTCCGAGGGGGACGAGGCGCACCGCCGCTCCCTCGCCCGGCACCTGGACGCCATGCTCGCCCTGTGCGAGACGGTCGACTGCCGCCGGGAGCGGCTGCTGGAGTACTTCGGTCAGCTGGGCGGCCCCTGCGGCAACTGCGACACGTGCCTGACGCCGGCCGAGTCCTGGGACGGCACGGTCGCGGCGCAGAAGCTGCTCTCCGCGGTGTGGCGGCTGGCGCGGGAACGGCGCCAGAAGTTCGGCGCCGGCCAGATCATCGACATCCTCCAGGGCAAGAAGACCGCGAAGGTCATCCAGTTCGACCACGACGCGCTGTCGGTCTTCGGCATCGGGGAGGACCTGAGCACCGCCGAGTGGCGAGGCGTCGTACGGCAGCTGCTGGCGCAGGGGCTGCTGGCGGTCGAGGGCGACTACGGGACGCTCGTGCTGACGGACGCCAGCGGCGAGGTGCTCGGCGGCCGCCGCACCGTCCTGATGCGGAAGGAGGCGGCGCCGGCCGCCCCGTCCCGCAGGGAGCGCGGATCGCGCTCCGGGCGGGCCGCCCGCGTCCCGGTCGACCTGCCGGCCGCCGCCGTGCCCGTCTTCGAGGCGCTCCGGGCCTGGCGGGCCGCGACGGCGCGCGAGCAGGGGGTACCGGCGTACGTGGTCTTCCACGACGCGACGCTGCGGGACATCGCGACGCGCCTGCCCGCCACGGTCGAGGAGCTCGCCACGGTCGGCGGCGTCGGCGAGGCGAAGCTCACCAAGTACGGCGAGGGCGTCCTCGACACGCTGGCGGAGTGCGGCGCCGCCGAACCCGCCCCGCCGGTCCCCGTCCCCGCCGCGGCCGGCCCGGCGCTCGCGGCGTCGGTGCCGGCGGCCCGGCCCGCGGAGCCGCACGACGAGGAGCCGCCCTTCGACCCGGACGAGGTGGACCCGCCCTGGGACGACTGGCAGTAGCGGCGGTGCCGTACGGCAGGGTGTGCCCGCCAATGCGCCGGAACATCCCAGTCCGCAGTTTCGGAAAGTGTCCGGTGAGCATGCCAAACGAGGCCGAGCAGCATGGTCTGCGAGGTCCGCGCTCGCGCTAGTGTGCGCGTGTGAGCCTTCATATCGTTATAGGTTTCGGTCCCGCCGGCGCTGCCACTGCCCGACTCCTGGTCGAACAGGGCCATTCGGTAAGGGTGGTCACCACCTCGGGCAGAAGCCCGGAACCCGGAATCGAACACGTCGCGCTGGACGCGAAGGACAGCGAGCGGCTGACCGAAGCCGCACGGGGCGCGGCCGCCATCCACAGCTGCGCCGCGCCGCCCTACCACCGCTGGGCGGGCGAGTGGCCGCCGCTGGCCGCGTCGCTCTGCGCCGCCGCCGAGGCCACCGGCGCCGTACTGGTGATGCTGGGGAACCTCTACGGCTACGGCCCCGTGGCCGGTCCCATGACGGAGGAGCTGCCGCTCGCCGCGACCGGCACCAAGGGGCGGGTACGCGCCGCGGTGTGGGAGCAGGCGCGGGCCCTGCACGAGCAGGGCCGTATCAGGGCGGTCGAGGTGCGGGCCTCGGACTTCTTCGGACCCGGCGTGACCGAGGGCGGCCACCTGGCCGGGCGGGTCATGCCACCGCTGCTGCGCGGCAAGCCGGTCTCCACGCTGGGCGACCCCGACGCCCCGCACAGCTGGACCTACCTTCCCGACGTGGCGCGGGCCCTGGTCGAGGTCGCGGGCGAGGAACGGGCCTGGGGCCGCGCCTGGCACGTTCCGACGGAGCCCGCGGCGTCCGTCCGGGAGATGGTCGACCGCCTCGCCGCCCAGGCCGGATCGGGGCCGGTCGCGGTGCGCGGGCTCCCGTCGGCCGTCCTGGGCGTGGGCTCGCTTTTCTCCCCGCTGCTGCGCGAACTCAAGGAGATCCGCTACCAGTTCGACCGGCCGTTCGTCGTCGATTCGAGTGCCTACGAAGCCGCCTTCGCGGTCCGGGCCACCCCCCTCGACGAACAGGTCAAGGCGACCGTGGACTGGTGGCGCGAGCGACTGGCAACCACCGGGTGACAGCTGAGAGGGGGATGGATCCCGCAGTGGACTCAAGGGCGGCGCGGCCCGACGACATAGCCATCGTGGGGATGGCGTGCCGGTTCCCGGGAGCGCGCAATGTGAACCAGTACTGGCGGCTCCTGACGGCGCCCCAAGCACAGTTCTCCGGCATCCCGGACTCGCGGTGGCGCGCCGCCGCCTTCCTCAGCGACGACTTCCGTGACACCTCATCGGCCTACACGGACACCATGGCGCTGCTCCCGGACGTGGACCTCTTCGACGCGGCGCACTACGGCATACCGCCGCGGCGGGCCAGGGCGATGGATCCCCAGCACCGGCTGCTGATCGACCTCGCCCGTGAGGCGATCCAGGACGCGGGCTGGGAGGCCGACGGCTTCGACCGCGAGGAGACCTCGGTGATGACGGCGATCACCGAGAGCGGCTACCGCGAGCTCAGCACCATGCGGATACGGATGCGGCAGCTGGCCGGCGGCGAGTTCGGGGCGCGGGCGACCGGCTCCGGCCTCGCGGAGACGGTCCGCGCGGTCGACGCGCTGCATGGCACGTCCGTGGCCGGGCTGCTGCTCAACATGGGGCCGAACACGATCAGTTCGGTCTTCGACCTGCACGGCGAGAGCTACGCCCTGGACTCGGCCTGTTCCGGTGGCCTCATGGCCGTGGCCAACGCCGTGCACGCCCTGCGCGCGGGCCGGACCCGCATCGCGCTCGCGGGTGGCGCCCAGCTGATCCTCGCCCCGGACCTGCTGGTGGGGCTGTGCCGCGTGGGCGCCCTCTCCCGCAGCGGCAGGTGCCTGCCGTTCGGCACGCAGGCCGACGGCTTCGTCCTGGGGGAGGGCGGCGGAGTGCTGGTGCTGCGGCCCCTGGCCGACGCCCGGGCTGCCGGCGATCGGGTCTACGCGGTGATCCGGGGGGTGGGAACGGCCAATGACGGGAGGGTGCAGGGCGGTATGCACCCCCAGGCGGTCGGCCAGCTCCGCACGCTGCGCCGCGCCTACCGGGACGCGGGCCTCGCCCCCGGCGCCGTGGACTACCTGGAGGCGCACGGCACCGGGACCACGGTCGGCGACCCCGTCGAGCTGGACGTCCTGCGCGAACTGCGCGGCGGGCACGCCGAGCCCGCCTTCCTCGGCGCCGTGAAGGCGGTGGTCGGGCACTCGCTGAACTCCGCGGGGATAGCCGGGCTCGTCAAGTCGGTCCTGGCCGTGCAGCGCGGGGTGATACCACCGCAACCGGAGTTCGACCTGGCCGACCGGGCCGGGCTCGATGCCGCGCGGCTCACCGTCCCGACGGCACCGACCGCCTGGCCGCGGACCGGCCGGCCGCGCCGGGCCGGGGTGAGCGCCTTCGGCTTCGGCGGCACCGGCGTCCACCTGGTGGTCGAGGAGTGCGCCACGGCACCGGCCGCCCCGCCGGACCCGGCCGCAGGACCGCACCTCCTGGTCCTCAGCGCCCGCGACCGGGAAGGGCTGGCCCGCTACGCCCGCGAACTGGCGCACACCCTCACCGAGGACCGGCTCCCGCTGGCCCGGGTGGCGGACACCCTGGCCCGCCGGGCCCCGCTCGCCGAACGCCTCACCCTGGAGGCGCGGGACACGGCCGAAGCCGCCGCCCGGCTGACCGAGGCCGCCGAGGCCGTGGCTGCGGGCGGCGACCACACCGGCCCGGAGCGCGAGGACACCGGCCCGGGGCTCCGCCCGGCCAAGGAGCGCGTACCCCCCTGCACGCTGCCGCCGAGTCCGCTCGCCCCGCGCCGCCACTGGGTCGTGGACGAGTCGGCGCGCGAGCTGCCGGACCCGGCCGGGCCGACGGATCCGCCCGAGGTCACGCAGGCCCCGGTACCGGCCCCGGCACCGACAGCGGCGCTTTTCGACGGCGAGTCCGCGGCGGCCATCGTGCTCGAAGCGGTGTCGCGCACCGGGGTCTTCCCGCTCTCCGACGTGGGCGAGCGCATGACGCTGGTCAACGACCTCGGCTTCGACTCCCTGATGCTGCAGGAACTGGAAGTCACCATCGCCAAGCGGGTACCGGACTTCCGGAGCGAAGAGCTGTTCTCGCGCGAGCTCACCGTCGGCCGCCTGATCGAGCTGGTCGATCCGGACCACGAGGGGGAGCCGGCCCCCTCCGCGGCGCCCCTCCCGGAGCCGCCGGCGCAGTGGCGGGCCGGGACGGCGAGCGTCGACGACTTCCCGGAAGTGGCCGAGTTCGAGGAGCGCTTGGGCGTGGTCCTCGGCAGCGGGGAGAAGTTCCCGTACTTCCGGGTCCACGAGGGCAACATCCGCGATACGACGGTGATCGACGGGCGTACGTACCTGTCCTTCGGAAGTTACAACTACCTCGGGCTCTCCGGGCATCCCGCGATCAACGAGGCGGCCCACCAGGCGGTGGACCGTTATGGCACCTCGGTCTCCGCCAGCCGCGTGCTGTCGGGCGAACGGGAGCTGACGGTACGTCTGGAACGGGCGCTGGCCGGGTTCCTCGGTGTCGAGGACTGCCTGACGCTGGTGAGCGGCCATGCCACGAACGTCACCGCGATAGGGCACCTCGTGGGCCCCGGGGACCTCGTCGTGCACGATGCGCTCGCGCACGACAGCATCCTGCAGGGCTGCGCCCTGTCCGGGGCGGCCCGCCGCCCCTTCGCCCACAACGACACCGGTCAGTTGGAGCACATGCTGCGGCTCAACCGCTCACGGTTCCGAAGGGTGCTGATCGCCGTCGAGGGCGCCTACAGCATGGACGGCGACCTCGTCGACCTGCCCGCCGTGATCGAGCTGAAGAAGCGGTACGGCGCCCTGCTGATGGTCGACGAAGCGCACAGCATCGGCACCGTCGGCGAACACGGCCGAGGAGTGGGCGAGTTCTTCGGCGCCGACCGGTCCGACGTGGACCTGTGGATGGGCACCCTCTCCAAGGCCTTCGCCGGCTGCGGCGGTTACCTCGGCGGCTCGGCCAGGATGGTGCGCTGGCTGCGCCACACCCTCCCCGGCTTCGTCTACAGCGTCGGCCTGACCCCGCCCAACGCGGCCGCGGCGCTGGCCGCCACCGAGCTGATCGCCGCGGAACCGCACCGGGTGCGCGCGCTGCGGCGCAACGCCGAGCTCTTCCTGGGCCTCGCCGCCTCGGCGGGCCTCGCGACCGGCTCCAGCGCCGGCACCCCGATCGTGCCCTGCATCCTCGGCGACTCGGCCAAGACCCTGCGGGTCGCGGGCCGGCTGTTCGACCGTGGCGTCACCGCCGATCCGATCTTCCACCCCGCGGTGGAGGAGGGGCTGTCGAGGCTGCGCTTCTTCCTCACCAGCGAACACCGCGAGGACGACATCAGGCGCGCCGTCGCGATCCTGGCCGAGGAGGTGGCGGCCGCCGGGCCCTGAGCGCCCCACGTCAGATCAGGGTGCGTTCGATCCGGCTGAGCACGGCGCTCGTTCCGGGATCGGCGCCTTCCTCGGCTTCGGCGTCCGGGGACGGGCCGTGCCGCTGCTCGGCGTTGCCCATCCGCTGCGAGAGCAGATAGGCGATGATCTCCGCCTCCTGTTCCTGGACGTCGTCGTACGTCGCCCGCAGGAGCATGTCCCGTACGAGGTCGGGGTCGAGGTCGGGGAACAGGAGGCGGGCGGCCGCCTCGTCCAGCCCGCCGGCCCCGCGATGGCAGCAGATGATGTGGCCCAGCTCGTGCAAGATGATGTGCTCCTGATGCGCGCTGGTGGTGTTGGCGTCGTAGAAGATCAGGTCCTCGTCGCGCGCGGCGACCCACATGCCGCACGGGTGCGAGGAGGGCATCTGCATCGGGACCAGGACGATGGGGCGGCCGCGGACCTCGCCGAGGTGGCGGCACAGTTCGGCCACGTCGGTCGCCTGCGGGAGGTCGAGTTCGGCGATCCGCTGCGCGCCGGCCTTCCGGAGCTTCTTGAGCTGGCTGCGGCGGTCCTGATCGGCCGAGCGCTCCTTCCTGGCGCCCCTCATTCCGGCTCGGAGGAGTCGGTGACGGGCGGAAGGCCCTGCATCTGCCGGTACTGGTCCATGATGGCCGTGATGGCCTGGAGGTTCTCCTTCTTCATCCCGGCGGCCCGCATCGCCACGGCCCGGACCCCGGACTGCCGCAGCGCCTCGATCGCGGCGAGCTGGCTGAGTACCGACTCGGCGACCTGGTCGTCGAAGAAGTAGGCGACGGAGACGCCGAAGAAGCGTGCGAGGGCGGAGAGGAGGTCGGGTGAGGGATTGGAGCGCTTCCCCGTCCGCAGCTGCGACAGGTACACGCCCCCGACCTTGAGGTCGGGGTTGGCCCGCTTCAGCTCCTCCGCCACCTCGGCGTTGGTCCAGTGCTTGCCCTTGGGACGGACCGTCTTGAACAGGTCGTCCAGGCGCACGGCGAGCAGGGGCCGGTCGTCGGCCTCGGTATCGGTCATGGTGAATCTTCCTCCCGTCACCTCCTCGGTATAGCCCTTGGCTATACGCCAGTTTCACAGATTAGCGGTCAGTTGACAATTGGCCTGGACTGCGCCAACGTTGGGTCTCGCCGATAGCTGGCAGCTAACTTGGCCGACGGGGGTTGCCAAGTTGGGTGCGGACATCGGACTGGCCCGGCCCTCGGGGGAGAGGCCGGGCCAGTCCGGGCGGGAGCCACCCGTCCGGCCCGAAAGGAAAGCGGGGGAACGGGGGATGTCCCGCCCGGTTTGACGGGGGATGCAAACCGGGCGGGAACTCTCAACTCGCGGTGCCGAGCTTACTGTAGGCGGCCGCGACTTTGGTGAGCCAGGCCACTTCCGCCGTGAAGTTGTCCGTGTCGCGATCGTCGAACTCGCCGTCGTCCTTGCTGTCCTGGGGGACGGTTCCGGTCCGCTTGGCGACCAGAGCCTGCTTGATCTGCGCCGCTTCCGTGAACGCCTGCCGCGACTCCTCGCTCGCCTCCTGTTCCGAACCGCCCGAGCCGTGGGTGGTCCGGTCGATGTAAGGGCGCAAATCCCGCCACCCGTCCCGGATTTCGACGACCCGCCGGTGCAGGCGGTAGTCGAGGTCGGAAACGGAGGCGGAGGCGCCGGGCGGCTCCAGGGCGATGTCCGGGGAGGACTCGTACAGGTCCCGCCAGAGCGGATAGAGCGCCCGGTAGGACCGGTAGGTGCGCGCCCACTCCAGGAGCCGGGTGGCCGAGGGGCCCCAGGAGGACATGGTCAGGCTCAGCGAGAGCATGACGATGCCCACCGCGCTGAAGACCGAGGCGGCGACCTTCCAGGCGCCGATGTCGACACCGCTCGCCGCGGTCAGGATGTTGACCGTCCTGGCCAGGCAGTAGAGGAAGAGCACCACCGCGGTGACCGACAGGAGCCGCAGGGCCTGCCGCAGCGAGGCGTTGTCCGTCATCCGGGCGTAGGGGCCGCACTGCCGGTAGATGGATACGCAGGGAACCGCCTGGGAGACGATGAAGACCAGCAGGTAGGTCAGGAGCAGCGGCTCGCTGCTGCCGTCGAAGTCCGAGGTGGGCCTGCCGGGACCGTCGGCGAGGAAGAAGAGGGCCGTCAGCAGCACGTCCAGGGCGATGCCGGTGATCAGCCAGTAGCGGGTCCTGCGCACCGTTTCCTCGTCCGCCGCCGCCCAGCGCAGCAGGATGATCTGTGCGCTGACGCAGAAGGCGACCGCCGAGAGGTGCATGACGAGGACGGCGAGGTTGCCGACGCCCAGGAAGCTGTCGCCCCCCAGGGCGACGGCGCCCATCGTGAAGGTGAGGCACTGCAGCAGCAGCGTGGCGATCAGCGTGCGGTAGGCGCTGTCCCGCCAGCTGCGGCGGGCCTGCGTCAGCCGGTATATGAGCGCCGCGTACGACGAGAGCGCCGCTATGACGAAGCAGAGGGTTCTGGTGGTGTTCACGACCTGGTTTTCTGCACGTGCCGCGCATGCACGGCGGACGGGTCAGTCGGTGGTCTCGCCCAGGGGGACCTCGAGCCCGATGCTCTCGGCCGCCACGGCGATGGAGTAGTCGAAGAACGCGGCCTCGTCGCTGACGCTGTCGTGGGTCCGGCTGAAGACCTGGAAGACCAGGAGCCCGATCAGATTGCTCCACAGGACGATGCCGCGCTCGATGATGTCCGAGAACGGAGCCTCCGGCACACCCCCGAAGGCCTCCACGGCCGCCGGCAGGAGCAGCGGCGGGCCGGGCACCGTACGCCGCGGCGGGGTCAGCTCCCCGCCCATGAGCGCCGAGCGCACGATGCCGGCGAGGACCCCGGGCGTGCGCGAGGCGGGCGGGACCGTCTCCTGCGGGGCGTGGTAGCCGGGCACGGGCGAGCCGTAGATCAGCGTGAACTCGGCGGGGTGGTCGAAGGACCACTGCCGCAGCGCCCGCGTCACCGCGAGGAGCCGCGCGCCCGCAGTGGCACCGGCGTCCCCGGCGGCCCGGTCGGCCTGCTCCATCGCGGCCCCGGAGGCGTCGTAGGCGTCGATGACCAGTGCGGTCAGCAGGTCGTCCCGGTGCGGGAAGACGGCTTCCACGTCGGCGACGGCGAAACCGCTGTCGCGCGCCACGGCCTCCAGGGACAGGCCTGCGGCACCGAGCTTCACCAGCTGCTGACGTGCGGTGTCCTTGATGACCGCCGACGGCTGCGGGTGGTCGGTGGTCGAACTCGTTGCGGAATCCATGGGCGGAACCGTACCGGCCGGGGCTCGGGGCCGTGAGCGCAGGCTCCCGGCGGCCCCGCGCGGGCGATCCGATCCGGCCACGGGGTGCCGTGCGGGGGGCTTTTTATCCGAGGTTTAGGGGGGTGTCAAGTCCCGACTTTCCGCAACATGACCGGGTTGTGCCCCCCGGGGCTTACTTGTGGTGCGGGAAGGAAACACCGGCAAACGGAAAGACCCCCACCGCACCGTCTCGAATCCCCGGGACACCTCAATTAATCAAGAATTGCTAGGAGAAGATCATGAACCGCAAGATTCGTATCGCCACCATCGTTGCTTCCGCCTTCATCGGTGGCGGGATCATCCTTCCGGCCACGGCCGCATCGGCGGCCCCGATGCCCGACCACGTCGTCGCCTTCGTCGAGGACGGCGGCGCCGGAGGCGCCGGAGGCAAGGGCGGTAGCGGCGTCGTCGGCGGCGGCGGTGGCGCCGGTGGTTCCGGTGGGGCCAGCCTCGAAGGCAAGGGCGGCAACGGCGGCAACGGCGGCGAGGGCGGCTTCGGCGTCGTGACCGGTGGTGGCGGCGGCGGCGGTGGTGGCGGCGGCGAGGGCAAGGAAGGCGGTAACGGCGGTAACGGCGGTGCCGGTGGAATCGGCCTCCTCGACCAGGGCGGCGGCGGTGGCGCCGGCGGTGGCGGCGGTGACGGCCGCGAGAAGGGTGGTAACGGTGGTAACGGCGGTAACGGTGGCCACAGCCTGAACGACGGCGGCGCCGGCGGCGCGGCCGGCAACGGCGGCAACGGCAAGATCGGCGGCAACGGCGGTAACGGTGGCGCCGGAGGCATCGGCCTCGGGATCAAGCTCCCGTTCAAGCTCCCCTTCTAACCGGACCCGGTCCGACGGGGTGGAGGCCTTGAAGGCCTCCGGGGGGGGCGGGCGGGCCGGCGGCGCCCGCAGCTCGCGGGGGCGGGGCCGGGGCCCCGA